>JBBSZH010000079.1:0-1019 GCA_038044845.1 Nanobdellota archaeon | reverse complement strand
TTATTACAGTTCCTGACAATGGCATGGTGCCATTGTCTTACGCATCACAAACAAGAAGGAGGTGTCAGATGGGCGGGATGGACCGGTGCCTGGGACTCAACCAGTGGGCCCAGAACTTAGTTAAGGACAAGTGGGTGCGCGAGTACACGGAGGTGGTGACCCGCATCTATCCCGATGGTCGGAAAGAGACGCTCGAGCCTCGTGAGATTCGCGAGTCCTTGGTCAGGAGGGAGGAGAGCGGCGAGCTCTACCTCGGGATGTTCGATGAATTGGGTGAGTACCCCCTTCTCAAGTACGCTTTCCCGGATGGGCGGGTGTACTTCGAGAGGGTCCAGAGGACAAAGTGGTCGTCTGGACCGGTCTTTTTCCTTGCCCTCAAGGACGAGAAGGGGGAATGGGTTGCGGACTCGCTTTGGGCAGAGGAGGCCATCGTGGCCGCCTAAGCCGCAGAGCCGCAAGGCACTGCAACTTAAGAGCGCGTAGTAGACCTTAGTGGTCATTTTTACTACGCGCTTTTTTTATTAAAAACTATCGAGTGACTATAATTGTAAAATGTGTTATTGTTAAGAGGTGGAACAGTTAGTTTTACTTCTAACAAAATACGGATATTTTATCCTTTTTCCCCTGGCCGCTATTGAAGGGCCGATAGTTTCTCTGGTCGTTGGCTTTTTAATTTATCTGGGATATTTTCAATTTCTTCCTGCTTACGCCTTGCTTCTTTTGGGGGATCTTATACCCGATACTGTTTACTACTATATCGGACGTTTTGGCAATAAAAGAAAAATTATGGAGAAATACGGTTCGCGCTTAAATCTTATAGAAAAACTCTGGCGAGAACACGGTAAAAAAACAATGTTTCTAAGCAAATTGGCATATAGTTTGAGTATTCCATTTCTGATAAGTGCTGGCTTGGTAAAAATGCCGTTTAGGAAATTTATTTCTTATGCCTTTCCGGTGACATTATTTCAGTATGGAGTTATTATGGCGATTGGTTACTTTCTTGGACATTCATATCAACT
>JBBSZH010000078.1:0-6082 GCA_038044845.1 Nanobdellota archaeon | reverse complement strand
TTAGAAAGAGTGTTTATAAATTTATTCTTTAGCTTTTTCTTTTTTAACTTCTTCTTGAGGGGCTTCTTTTAAAGTTTTACCAAAAATTTCATTCAATAGTTTACTTCCAGTTTTAATAACTTTTAAATTAATCTGAGAAGTATTTTGAGAAATTAAATTATTTGCAACAGATTTTCTTATTCTAATTCCTTTTTTCTTTATTCTTGCACCAACCCTCCCTTTTGTGATAAATATTCTTTTTCTTACTAATCCCTCAACATCTGTTCTCATTGGAAAACCCTCTTTATCACTTCCACCAGTAATTTCAAATTCATATCCTTTAAAATTAAAATGGCCACCTTCAATTTTATCTTTTATTTTTTTATTAAGAAATACTTCACCTTCCTCATTAGTTAAAGTTTTAGCATAACTTTTTCCTTTCTCGCTTATAACAATTTTAAATTCTGGCATTTTAAACTCCCCATAATGTATTATGTTTACGTTTAATTTTAGCTATCTCTTTCAAAGTTTGGATTTCATTATTGTTTAAAAGCTTTTTCATTTCTTTTAATTTTCTAAAATTTTCTTCGCTCATATCACTATAAAATATTTCTCCTTCATTGACTTGTCTTCCTATAATAACACCTTGAATTGAAACAGCAATTTGTTTACCAGATTCAGCTTCACTTATACTTTTGCCCTCGCTTTGTATTTGTTTAACCTCTGGGAATAATATTCCATCATCTCTCATTAACGGCACATTTGTTTTTAAAATTCCTAATAAAACCTCTGCACCAAAAACAGCAGGGTTGCTTTGTCTAAATATGTAACCCGGCATAAATCTAAATTTAAATGGTTTAATTATACCTCCGAGTTTTTTTAATTCAATTTCTTTTTCTTTTTTTACTATCCATGATTCAAAATCCTCTAATATTTTATAAATAACATTATCTGTAATTACTTTTACCTCTGCATTCTCAACTTTATTAACATTAAATCCAAGAATGACATGATTTAATTCATTTTTATCAGATAATGCATCAATAATATCCTTTTTACTTATCTCTCCAATGCTTGCTCTTTTGATTTTAATATTTTTTTCTTTTAATAAAAATATTAATGCTTCTAAACTACCTAATGATTCAGCCTTAATTATTATTCCAGACTTGTCTGTTTCAATTAAAACTTCTTCTATCTCACTTTGGATTTCTTTTTTTAACTTTTCAATATTTTCATTTGCCACCCTTAAAGGCATTCCAGCAATACTTTCTTCTAATCCAGGAGCAAATATCTTTATTGCACCGGCTGCATGAACTTCTTTAACTTTAACAAATTTTTTTCCTTCTAATCTAAATAATCCACGAACTTTAGTTTCAATAATTTTATTAATATTGGTTGTTATTATTTTATCTCCTTCTTTTATTTTTCCATCATATAAAATTACATCTAATGTTTTTCCAATACCTTTTTCATCTTTAACTTCTAATATTGTGCCCTTGCCTTGTTTATTTATCTCAATTCGTAATTCTTTTTCAAGGAATTTTTGAGCTAATCCAACTAACATCATTAACAATTCAGGAATTCCATCACCTGTTTTTGCGCTTACAGGAATTATCGCAATTTGTTTAGAATAATCTTGAACCCTATCAAACCTTTCACTTTCAAATCCTGATTCATAGAATTTTTCAACTAATTTATATAAGCGTTCATCTAATACTTTTTTAACATTTATATTTTGTTCATTAATGTTCTTAATTAAAACCTTATCTTTACTTTGCCAACCATTTATTAAATCTATTTTATTAGCAGCAACAACAAAAGGTGTTTTGAATTGTTTTAATATCTCTAAAACCTCAAATGTTTGCGGTTTAAACCCCTCATTTATGTCAATAACTAAAACAGCAATATCGGATAAACTTCCACCACGTTTTCTCAAATTTATGAAAGCGGCATGTCCGGGGCTATCGATTGCTAATATACCTGGAATTTTTATTTCCTTATTTTTAATTAAATGACCACATAATTTTTCAATTGTCTTTAAATCTATCTGATAAGCTGAAATACTTTGGGTGATTAATCCTGGTTCATCTTTTGCTATATGAGTTCCTCTAATTCTGTCTAGTAAAGATGTTTTACCATGGTCTACATGGCCCACAAATACGCAATTTAAGCTTCTAGTTTTTATCATTTTTTCTCCCATTAAGTAGCGAAAAAATTAGTTTATAAATATTGTGGAAGAACTAGTAATTAACTATCTCTTTTGATATTAATATAGGATCTTCTTCTAACTCATGCAAATGACCTTTAAGAATGCTAAATGATTGTTCTAATAATTCATGATTTATATAATTTTTAAATGAGTTCTCGAATTTATCACTCATTAAATAACGTAGTGTTTCTCCTAAATCTGCTAAATACCAGCGTGGATAAATATGATATTTTGGATTTAATTTTTTATAGATTTCATACAATCCTTTGTTCTTGGGATTGGCTATCACTGAAATTCCGTTTGCAGCCGCCCTTATATCCCTATATATATTAGATACATAAAATAAAGGGTGAAACTCTAAATCACTTTTAATTTCTATTCCATTCCTGGGTTCAGTATGATGCACTTCTAACCATGACTCTGATTTTTTAATAATATACTTTCTTAATAAATCTTCTATTAATCCTCTTTGGGAATTTTGGGTAGGATATTCATTACAATTTATTGCTGCTGGATGTTTTAATATGTCCACCAAATCAAATGTTTGTGGCCCAATGCGCATCGCACTTAAATCTATTATTTTAATCTCTGGGTTATATTTACTTAACTCATTTTTACTCATATTTTTTATACTAGAAAATTTCTTATCATTATACCTTAAGAAAATATGACCTAAATGTAAATCTGAATGTATTATTCTAGTAAAGATACTAAAATCAGGGTCCTTAAAGTACTCATCTATACCTAAAAATAATTTGCTTAATATATCTTTTTCAGAATTTTTTAAATGTTTACCGAAATATTCTAAAATTACATCTAAATTGTCATGTAATTTGTTTAGAAAATTTTCTTCTTTTTTTAGTCTAAGATCATATAATTCATTCATATAAGGGTTTATATTTTCAGCCCATCTAAAATGTGCTATTGCTATAGTTTGTATTAAATCTTCAAGTAATTTAGTATTCGGTGTTTTCTCTATAAATAATCTTTCCATACTTATATCCCCGGCGTCTTCCTCATAAAGTTCATTGCCTTCTTGACCATAGAATCTTACTAAATTACCTCCTTCACGTCCATTGTTAATTGGACCTTGTAGATATTCAAACAATCTCCTTGTATAAGCTGGCAGTTTATCTACCTCTCTATCGTCACTAACTCCAGAAAAATCAGTTTTAGGCGGATTTGATTTTAAACGTTTTAAAATTAAATTTAATCTCTCGTTTTTATCACTACTTTCTTTTCTGAAACTTATAGTTAATCTAGCAATGTGAAAATTTCTACTCGGCGCTTCTATTATCTGAACATCTTTTATTTTTTTGATGTGAACCCCGGTATGCATTCTTTTACTTAAAGCCCCTTCTAATCTGTTCTTTAATTTTGCTTTTTTAATTTTCATGTTTGTTTATTTTTTATTTTCTTCATTATCAATAATGATTCTTGCTATATTCCTAATAAAACTCTCCATCCCCTTATACTTCTCTAGTATCACACCAACACTTTTATTATTGTATCTTTCAAAAAGATTCTTGCAGCCCCCTATTATTTTATCTTTTCTTGAAGCAACTTCATGTGCTAAATCTCTATTGCCTGTGTAGTATGCTTTCATAACATTTAAATAGCTTTCTTCTACCTCATGGTATATCTTCTCAAGTTCATTTTTTTCATTTTTCTTGATTTTTGCTGTTTTTAAAAATCTCGAAATTCTCCTACAATCATCAGCAATATCCTCTAAATTATTTATAACTAATCTGTAGTTTAATAAAGCCATAAAAGAATTAATTTTTGGATAAATTGAGAAATCATTAGTTTTTAGGCATTTGTTTATTGCACGATAAAGTAAAAATCTAATCTTATTTACATTTGTGTCTAGGTAAGCTATATTATCAAAGTTATCAACACCTTTATCAAAACTTTCTTTTAAGTAGCTGAACATTGACCTAGTTGTTAAATCAATTCTTCTTATGTTATCTTGTATAGAAACTTCTTTTAAATTAAGAAAATCTTTAACAACAATTTTATTTGGTGTTTGCTCCATTATCTCTAAGGCTAATAGATTACCTAATATTGATTCAATCTCTTTTCTACATCTTTTTAAATCCCCAACAATGTTTATTTCATCATAATCATTTGTATATGCATACAGAATTTCCCTTTCAATTGTTGGAATTTGCCTTCCTGTAATATTTATTGTTATCTCTCTTGGTTTAGATTCTTCTTTTTTTATCTCATGATTTAATACTAATTCTCCGCCTCCGTTTTCCTGAAAATAAATCAAATCACCTTTTTTTAATTTATTTTTCTTTATCCAGTTAGTTGGTAAAGAAATTATGTGTGAAGAGTTTCCAAATTTTATTAATTTTCTATACTCCATTAAAATCCCCCCTTTATACCTAAGTATATACCTTATATGAAATATATAGGATAAGTATATATATTTAACGATTTCAATTTTATTTGGGTGAAATAAATGAAGGAAGATGATAATGCCATATTAGAAGAAGAGGACATTTACACAGAAGAGGGCAGAGAAAGAGAATTAGAGGATGATGAATTAGAGGATTGGCAAGAAGCCTGGATGTCAGGATATGATGAGGCTTAGATTACTTTAGCTGCTTTAATTTAATTTCTGATAGTGATATTTCGCTCAAATTGAAAGGGGGTTAAGATGATAGAAGCGTATTTGCTTATTTTGGCTAGAAAAGGAAGAAGTATAGAACTAGCAAATAAGCTAATGAAGATGCACCATGTTAAGAAAATAGATATTACGCAAGGGGAATATGACATTATTGTAGAAATAAATGCAAAAAACGAGACTAAATTAGTAAATATAGTGCATGAGAATATAGAAAAACTGGGGGATGTACAATTAATCTCACCATTAATAGTAAAACATTAAAATAAAAATTAAAACATAAATTAGTTCTATTGAATTATTATAATAAAAATTATTTTTTACCCCTTTCATAAAATTTAGTCCATTTCAACTTAGAACTTTTTCTTTTGAGTTTTAACATATTTTTTTCACATTTATTTGAGCAAAAGTATAAAATTTTTCCAATATTTAAAACAAAAATTTTACCAGTTCCAGGTATAATTTGTTTTCCACAAAATGAACAATTTACCATTTTATTTTCTACCTTGACTTAATCTATGGGCTTCTATTTCTGTCTCTCTTAACATTAAAATATCCCCAATTCTTACAGGACCTTTTACATTTCTTCTTATAATTTTTCCCCTATCTCTGCCATCTAAAACTTTACATCGAACTTGGGTTGCTTCTCCCCTTGCACCAGTTCTTCCTACAATTTCTTCTACTTGGGCTGGCCATGCTAATGAGAATAATTGACCTGCTTGCCTTTCACTAAAAGTTACTTCAGCTTTCTTTTCAGGAGCTCTAAGTTCCTTTTTTGCTTTTAATTTTTTTTCGCCCATTTAAATTATTTAGAAGTTTTAGAAGTTTGTTTAATTTCTTTTACCAAATTAGCTGATTCACCTTCCTGTATTATTGCCACGCTTGCTGTAGGAACATTTAAACCAGCAGATGTTCCAAGTTCTTCTCTACTTGAGACATAAATAAATGTAGTGTCTTTTTCTTCACATAAAGGAGGAAGATGCATTGTTATTTCAGGCGGGTTTACATCTTTTGCAATTAAGACTAGCTTAGCTATGCCTCTTTCTATTGCTTTAGTTACCTCATTTACCCCTTTCTTTAATTTGCCTGTTTTCTTAGCTATCTCAACAGCTTCATAGGCTTTCTCTTGTAATTCCTTATTTACCTCTGCCATAATTGAATTGTTAAGGAAAGTATTTATAAAGCTTTTTGTTAAGGTTTTTGAAAAAATTTATCTTTCATAAATAATCTTACGCGCTTTATTATATAACTTTTTTATTCTG
>JBBSZH010000077.1:0-8869 GCA_038044845.1 Nanobdellota archaeon | reverse complement strand
TAGAATAAAAGTTTTAAACCAAATTTAAATAACTTTCTAAAATTTTATTTTCTTTTAAACACCTTAAAAATCAAATAATAAATGACTAAAAGTCCAATAATAGATAAATAAATTATTAAAAAATTATTCGGCATTTTTATAATGTCCTCGTTTCCCAACTTTTTTTAATCTTTCAATAACCTTATTAAAATCCTTACTTAATTTATAACCGCTTAAAATTTTATTAAAAACTTCGTCAGCGATTAAAGGAAAACTACTTGTTAGCGCTTGTTTTAGTAAGTATAAATCAACTGCTTTGTCTTCTACTTTATGAGAAATAAAACCTAAACCAAAGTCAATAAAATATGGTTTATTATCTTTTATTATGATATTTGTAGTCGTTAGATCTCCATGGATTATATCATTATCATGCATCTTTGCTATCTCTACTCCAATTAGTTCGGCGACTTCAAAATTTTTATTTTTTTGTAAAGAATCCTTTAATAATTTTCCAGAAATAAATTCCATTTCAATTAACATCTTTTTCTCATCAACCTTAAAAATCTTAGGAACATAAAGAAAATGGGCTTTTTTTAATAAATTCGCCTCTCTTTTAGTCCTAAATTTTCTTAATCTGTCATCAATTTGCTTAATTCTATAACTTTTGGGAATTCTTTCTTTAATTAAAATATTTTTATCTAATTTTAGAATTGCTTCTGCACCTTGCTTAATTATTTTCATTTTTAAAATTTAAATCCCTTTGGCAATCTTCCTTGGAATTTTTTCATTAACTTTTCTGGACTCCCGCCCTTCATTAATTTTAAGATTTTTTTACTTTGTTTATATTGTTTTAATAAGTCTCTTACATCGGTTGTAGAAACCCCTGCGCCTTTTGCAATTCTCTCAACCCTTTTAGCATCAATTATTTCTGGATTTTCAAGTTCTTTTTTTGTACAGCTATCTAAAATATATTTCCACTTTTCTAATTTACCTTCTTGTACTTCTAGCATTTCTTTTGGCATTTTTATTTGTCCAAAACCTGGAACCATCTCTAATACTTTAGATAAAGGCCCCATTTTTCTCATAGCTTGCATTTGCTCATAAAGATCAATCAAAGATAATTCACCTTTTTCTAATTTTTCTTTAATATCTTCTGCCTGTTCTTCTGTAATTGCTTCTTTTGCTTTTTCAAGTAAAGCCTCTATATCCCCCATCCCGAGTAGTCTAGAAACAAAACCTTGTGGATTAAATAACTCAAGATCATCAACTTTTTCACCAACACCGATAAATTTAATCTTAGCCTTAGTTACACTAGAACCGGTTAATGCTCCTCCGCCTTTTGCTGTTCCATCTAATTTTGTAATTATACCTCCTGTAATATTACATGCATTATGAAAACCAATAGCAAGTTTTTCAGCAGCTTGCCCGATATCTGCACTTATAACAAGTAAATTTTCATCCGGTTTAATTTCTTGATTTAATTTCTTTAACTCCTCTATTAATTCTTGTGTTAATGCATCTCTTCCAGCAGTATCAATTATTAAAATATCATATTTAAAATAAAGGTTCTCAAATTCTTTATAAATTTTTAAGGGGTTTTTTTCTTTTTTATCTATAAATACTTGAATATTAATTTTATTACAAATTTGCTCTAATTGATCTGGTGCAGCTGGTCTGTGGACATCTAAACCAAGAGCAGCTACCTTATAGCCACGTTTTGAATAATATTTTGCTAATTTTCCTATTGTTGTAGTTTTACCAGAGCCATAAACGCCAACCATCATTATCTTAAATGGTTTTTTCTTACCAATCACTAATTCAGATTTTTCGCTCCCTAAAATATTTGTTAACTCTTCATAAACAATTTTGATTAATCCCTCTCTTGGACTAATTCCTGAAATTTGCTTTTCTTTTAAAAATCGTTCTTTTATTGTTTTACTTAACTCAAAAACAAGGGTTACATTAACATCTGCTGCTAATAAAGCCCTTTGAATATCTTTTACTAATTCATCAACTAATTTTTCATCAACAAATATAGCCTTGGCTATTTTCTTTAATGTTTCTTTTAATGAATTACCAAGTTTTTCTAAAACCATAAAACTAAAAAATAAGGAATCTATTTAAGCTTTTTTAAAAAGAAAAAAGAATAAGATTTATTTATTCTTTTGGGCAAAATCCTTCCCTACAACGTGCCAACAATCATGTGGGCCTGATTTGGATTTAGCTACTGCAAAAAATCTACCACTTCTTTCCTCTATTCTATACTCATTAGTTTTGAATTTCTTTTTCGTTTTTACGTCATAAAATTCTACTTCTTGCTTTGCCATATAAACATCCTCCGATTAAATTTTATTAAATATTATTAATTTAGCTTAATTTTGACCCTTATTAAAGCTTTCTATCGAGGTAAAATTTAATTTACCCCAATATCACTAATTATTTTGTCCTTATTAAATTTCTCTAAATCAGAATATTTTTGTCCATTTCCTAAGTAAAGTACTGGTTTTTGAGAGACATAACTCACAGATATTGCCGCGCCTCCTTTTTCATCAACATCGGCTTTTGCCAAAATTATTGAATCAATGTTTATTGAGTTATTAAATTCTTTAATTTGTTCTATAACATCATTTCCTGCTATACTCTCGCCAACAAATACTTTTAAATCTGGTTTAACGACTTTTATAATTTTCTTCATTTCTTCCATTAAATTTTTATTACTATGTTGCCTGCCTGCTGTATCAATTAAAACAACATCTAAATTATGAGATCTGGCATATTTTACACCGTCGAAAGAGACGGCTGCCGGATCAGCACCATAATCATGTTTAATTAATTTAACATTAAGATTTTTTGAGTGTTCTTCTAATTGCTGTATACTTGCCGCCCTAAATGTATCAGCTGCGACTAAAACGCATTTTAGATTATTTTTTGTTAATAAGTAAGCTAGTTTAGCAATTGTTGTTGTTTTACCTGAACCATTAATTCCAACGAACACTATGCTATACGGTCTCTCTTTTTTATTCTTTATTTCATTAATTAAATCAAAATTTGTTTCTTTTAATATTTCTTCTAAACTATCTTTCAATGAATTTTTAATTAAATCCTCTATTTTGCCTTTTAATGGAACATTTACCAAATCAACCTTTAAATCTTCCTTAATTTTGTCTATAACCTCTAATGCAACATTATTTTCAAGTAAAGCTAATTCTAAATCGTAAAATAAATCTTCAAATTGTTTATCGTCAATTTTTTTGGTCGTTAACTTTTCAGTTAATTTTGCAAAAAATCCTTTTTCTTGTTTTTCTTCTTTTGCTTTTTTAATAAATTCCTTTTCTGGTTCTTTTTTAATTTTTTCTTTTGATTCTGTAGTTTCCTCTACTTTGGCTTCTTCTTCAGCTTTCTTTGAAAACTTACTTATAGCTTCCTTAAGTTTATTTTTTAAAAATCCAAACATATTATAGCACTAAATAATATAGTTTATAAATATTAATGTTCAAACATTTGTTTAATTAAAATAGTTGCATAGCTTCCTTTAGGCAAACTAAATTTAATCATTTGTTTAAATTTATTAGAATTTAGTTCATCCTTTTCATAATTTAAAGTTTTAAAATTTTTAACATCGACGAGGACATCCCTATAAATTGTTTCTTCTATTAAAAATGGCAGCTGTTTAATTAAAAAATCTTTTAAATGAATTCCTTCTTTTTTTAATATTTTTAAATAAATATTATCTTTTTTCTTAAATTTTGTATCAAAACTTATTAAGGGGAAGCTCAATTTTTCTTTTTTATTTACAAAAATAAAGTTTCCAAGAGAATATTTAATTTTTTTATAAGTTTTATATCTTTCTTTTAAATATTCGGAAACAACTTCATTGAAAATATATGATTGATAAGAATGAATATAAAATCTTAAACTTTTTTTATTTAAATTATTGAGAGAGTTAATCGGATTATTAACATCTAAATTTAACAATTTACAAGCTTCTTTAAAATTTCTTTTTATTAATAATCTTCCTATTAAAACATTATTTTTACTAAATCTCTGTTCGTCGAAATAATTCACAATAAAATTGATTCTATTATGCTTTTTATTAAGATTCCTTACAACTATCATAAATTCATTTCCTATATTCCTTCCTAAATTGATCCTTTCTCTTCCATAACCAATAAACCTTAATTCAATATTTCTGATTTTTAGGTTTTCCAAGTTTTTATGGCCATGTAATACTGATATAAACTGGTCGGTTATTGCATTTTTATCTTTATTCCCAGCATAACCAAAATTCTTTAAATTTATTCTAGACTTCTCAGAAATCAATTCTAGTGATCCTAAGGTTGTTAAATTCCTTTTCTTTAATAAAAAATAAGCATACTTACCAGAGTTTATATCAAGATTAATTAGTTCTTTAACATAAAAGTCTTCAGGAATTTGTTTTATTTTGTACATAAGAAGCTTTAATAATTTTATTATATTAAAAAGGTTATGGCTGAGGAAATTATAACATATGAGATTCTTTATGATATATTAAGAAGGGAGAGATCAAGACAGGAATTACAAAAACTTGATATTAATTTTTTTAATGATATTAATAAGTATATCAAAGAAAAAAAAGCCATTTTAGAAGACCTAAAATCTAAATCAAGTATATTCGCTAAAAAAGAAATTGAAAAAACTGAAAAAGAATTAATAAATATTAAAAAAATAGTAAAGGAAATTTACGATAAACGTGAGTCAAAGATATTGCAACTAGCATTATCTTCTGCTGTAACAAATAAGATTCAAGATGGTTCTAATTTATTAAATGAAGAAAAATTAATTTTTGACGGTCTTGTTAAATTTTTAAAAGATTCTAGAGAAAACTTATTAAATCAGTTATTAGATGATGAAAAACCGAAAGTAATAAAAAGCGAACAGGAAAGCATAAAAACTGTGAGGATATTACAGCCAATACCAAAGTTCATTGGTGATGACTTAAATGAATATGGCCCTCTTGAAGAAGAATTTATTGCTTCATTGCCAATAAAAGTGGCTGAACTATTAATAAAAAATAATAAGGCGGAAGAAATATGAAAATCCCCAAAAAAAATTCAAGGTATTGTAAAAAGTGCGGTAAACACACTCTGCACATGACTTCAATAGTTAAAGGTAAAGAAAGGGGCTCATTAAAGAAAGGAAGTATAGCTAGAGCAAAAAAAAGGGGGAGAGGTCAAGGTTATGGTAATAAAGGTAAGTGGGGATCTAAACCAGCTATCTCTCAGTTTAAAATGACTGGTGCTAAAACAAGTAAAAAAACAAATTTAAAATATACATGCGAGGTTTGTAAAAAATCAAGTTTACAAAATTATGGAATAAGAATGAAAAAAGTTGTGTTGGAGTAAAAATGGAGCTAATTAAGGAACCAAGTTCAAGATTTATAAAATTAAGATGTCATAAATGTAAAAATGAACAGATAATTTTTGGCAAGGCTACAAGTGAAGTTCATTGCTTGGTTTGCAATCAAGTTATAGCTAGCGCATCTGGCGGAAAAGCAAAGATAAAAGCCAGAATATTGGAGATTCTAGAATAAAATGTTTTATAAAAAAAATAAATTACCTGAAATTGGTGAGATAGTTATTTGTACTGTAAAAAGAATTTTACCTCATTCAATCTTCGTTGATTTAGATGAGTATGGTAAAGAGGCAATGATCCATATTTCTGAAATTGCTCCTGGAAGAATTAGGAATATTAGAGATTTTGTAAAAGAGGGTAAAAAGGTTATTTGTAGGGTATTAAATTTGGATAAAACGAAGGGGTATATTGATCTATCATTAAGGAGAGTTACACAAACTCAAAGAATAAACAAGAATAATCTGTACAAACAGGAACAAAGATGTGAAAAGATATTAGAAGAAGCTGCAAAATCATTAAAAATTGATCTAAAAACAATTTACGAAAAGGCTGGTTATAAAATTATTGAAAAATATGATGGATTAATGCCTTGTTTTAATGACATCATAAATAATAATCTTGATTTAAAAACTATTGGGGTTGATAAAGAGATAGCAGAGAAAATAATGAACATTGTTAAGGAGAAAATTAAACCGCCAGAAGTTACAATTTCAGGAATCTTAAAACTGGAGTCTGATGCTCCCGATGGAATTAATATAATAAAAAAGGCATTAAGCCAAATTAAAAAAAATGATGATATAAAAATAACATATATTAGTGCGCCGAATTATAGATTGGTAATAAAATCAAAAAATTATAAAACAGCTGAGTCTTTAATAAAAAATACAAGCTCGGACATAATTGAGGCTATGAAAAGGCTTAAGGGTAAGGCTGAGTTTATAAGAGCATGAAAAAAGAGATATTATTATGCAAAATCTGTCATATTTATACACTAAAAAAACTTTGTCCAAATTGCAATAATAAGACAATATCTCCTAAACCGGCTAAATTCAGCATTGAAGATAAATACTTAAAATATAGGCTAATGGCAAAACAAAATGAGCTTCGAGATTAAACAACTTTCAAAACCTGAATTAAATAAACCTATTTTAATAGAAGGCTTACCTGGAATAGGAAACGTCGGTAAAATAGCAGCTGATTTCATCGTTGATAATTTAAAGGCGAAAAAATTTATCGAGATTACTTCAAACTCATTTCCACACTCTGTTTTTGTTAATGAAAAAAATTTAATTGATTTGCCAAAGATAGAACTTTATTACAAAAAAGGGAAACAAGATCTTATTTTTTTAAATGGCGATGTCCAGCCTTTGAATGAAGAATCTTGCTATGAATTTTGTAATATTATTTTAGACATCTTTTCTAAGCATAATGGAAAAGAAATAATCACTTTAGGTGGCATTGGAATGAGTAAAGTTCCTAAACATCCTTTAGTTTATTGTACTGCAAATAATCAAAATATTATTAAAAAATACAAAACCCCTAATCTAAATCCAGAAATATTCGGTGTGGTTGGTCCGATAATCGGGGTTACGGGATTGTTAATTGGACTAGCTAGCAAGAGAGATACTCCTGCAATTGCATTGTTAGCACAAACGCTTGGACATCCAAATTATCTTGGTATAAAAGGCGCTAGAGAAATAATAAAAATTCTTAATTCCAAATTAAAATTCAAGTTAGATTTAAGTAAATTAGATAAGGAGATAAGTAATATAGAAAAAGAGATTAAAGAAAAACAACTTAAGTTTGTTCAACCTGCTAGCATAAAAAAACAAGATGTAGAAGGGGAAACAACTTATATTGGTTAAAATTCTGTTAAAGATTTTTGTTTTTGTAAAGTTTCTTTCTCAGTTAATATAATCTGACCATAAACCCCATCATAGCCTGGCTTAATTTTTAATTTACCTTCGCGATTTAATAATATAATGTCAACTAATTTCTTGTCAACAATTTCAAGCAAATCTTTTTCACTAGCATTTAGCATGATATTAAACTCAGAATTAAATTTTTCAATTAATTTATTATAGATTAACCATGTATTTTTTGAGGCTAAAGGTCTATTATGAACAACAGCTATTAATTCTTGCAATGGGACTAAAGAAACAAATGGTTTAAAATTTTCCCGTTTATACCCTCCTTCTCGGTCTGCGAGTAGTTCAATTCTATCTCCGACGCCTATAACAAATTTATTTCCACATTTGGGGCATGTTTGATTTAATTTTAGGGAATCCTTAGGAGAAACAACAACGCCACAATTCCTATGTCCTGAAAAATGGTACTTGCCATAAAGGGTTGGAGTTTCGATAGTGCTTTTTAATCCATCTCCAGTTCTAATTGCTTTAAGAAAATTTTTATATGATAATTCTTTAAAATCAAAAATAGTAGCTTCCCTTCCCAACCTCCAAGGCCACATACTATGCGCATCACTAAAGCTTACTAATTGAAATTTATCTAGATTACTTAATCTCCAGTTATCAGCCGGATCACTAGACATCCCGGTTTCTAAAGCATGAATATATTTAGTATTATCTTTAAAACAATCTTCAACTTTTGTAAGTTGGTTGTATTCTCCCATAAGAGAAAAGTGGGGCGTCCATATATGGGCCGGAATTATTTCAATATCCTCATTTATCCCCCTCATCATATCAACCAGTTCGACACTATTAAATCCAAATATCGGTCTTCCGTCATAATCTAACCTTCCTTTCTTACTTAAAGCATTAATAATCTGCTTAGCAACGTCTTTATTTGGAGAAAAAATTAGATTATGTATCCTCTGTCCTTTACCCTTATCTCGATCAGTGTAAATCAAACTTATTTCTGTTTGCCATAAAAAGGGAAATCCAGTTTTACTCCACAAAATACCATTTTCATCTTCTTTTAATTCTTTATTAATACTCTCAAATTGTTTTGGATGCTGAAAATCTCCAGTACCTAACAAATCTAAACCTTTCATTTTAGCAAATTTTTCCAAATTTTGAAAAGTTATATTCTTACTCGTAGCTCTTGAATAAGATGAATGGATTTGTAAATCAGCTATTATCATAATAATAAAATAAAAAAAGAATTAATAAAGCTTATCTTCTGCTTTGGAATATTGTTATTTGCTTTGTTGTCTGGTCGCGATAAACATAACTCAAAGTTAAACTTAGTTTATCTACAACGGTTTCCTCGACATATTTCCAACAGCTTAATGTTTCTTTACCAGTGCTATCTAATGTAATAACCCCTTCTGAAGTTGGTTCTCCAGATCTAAAACTACAAATAACCCCAACAGGGCTATTAATTTTCACATTTAATTTATTTTTATTTTCTACGCGCTTAATTTCATTATCAAGATCTTCACATTTTGAGTCAACAGGATAAACCTCTCCTACTCCTTTGTTTTCTATATTAATGTCAAATCTTATTTGATCACTACCACGAGTTTGTTCTGTAATTG
>JBBSZH010000076.1:0-3320 GCA_038044845.1 Nanobdellota archaeon | reverse complement strand
TTTTATAATTTATCAATAAATAAAACAAAATTCTTATTTATAATATTCTTATTCAATTTATTGGAAATTATTTTGATATATATGTTTCATAACACATTAAAACAAATTGTATTTGTACTAATTATCTTAATGATATTATTATTTATAATATTGTTTTTACAAGCTATAATCTCGAAAGATGGTAAAATTATCAATAATCATACCAGCATATAATGAAGAAAAGAGGGTAGAAAGAACTTTAATAGAGTATACGAAATTTTTTTCTAAAAGATTAAGGTTTGAAATAATTATTGTATTAAATGGTTGTAAAGATAATACATTAAAGATTGTAAGCAAATTTAGTAAAAAAAACAAGAAAGTTAGATACTTAAATTTTAAAGAGGCTATTGGTAAAGGCGGAGCAATATTAGAAGGATTTAAAGTTGCAAAGGGCAATCTAATTGGGTTTGTGGACGCTGATATGGCTACTCCTCCAAATGCATTTTATGATTTAATTAAAAACATTAATAATTACGATGGAATTATTGCTTCTAGATGGCTTAAAGGTTCTAAAATCGGAAGTAAACAACCCCTACTAAAAAGAATTGGTAGTCGTGGTTTTAATTTTTTGGTGAGATTATTTTTTAATTTAAAATTTAAAGATACTCAATGCGGTGCAAAGTTATTTAAAAAATATGTAATTAAAGATATTTTAAAGGAAGTAGGGATAACTAGATGGGCATTTGATATTAATTTGCTTTATTCTGCAAAAAGAAAAAATTATAAGATTAAAGAGATACCCACAGAATGGAATGCTATTAAAGCTTCGCACTTTAATTTATTTAAAGCAATGCCAGAAATGTTCCTTGGTTTATTAAGATTAAGATTATTATACTCAAGATTCAAATTTATTGTGGATATTTACGATAGATTACCAGAATCATTAAAAATTCATCATAAATGGAGATGAAGAATGGAAGAAAAAAATCAATTTGTAAATAAATTTGTGGATTTGTTATTCTCTAAAAATAATATAAAATACTTAATCATTTTATTTATATTAGCATTTATTTTAAGGGGGTTAGTGGCTAATAATGTAGCACCAAATGCTGACGAAATGCTACATGCACCCCATGCAATAAATTTTATTAATTCTGGGAAGTTACAAATAATGGACCAAGATCCTATCTGGTTTTTTTTAACAGATTTATCTTATAAAATATTTGGTGTGAATATGTTTGCAGCAAGGTTTTTAGCTGTTCTATTCGGTTCATTATCAATATTAGCTTTATATTTAATAGTTAAATTACTGTATAACAAAACTCTAGCTTTAATTTCTTCTATAATATTAACATTTTCTTCTTTTCATATATTAATGAGTTTGGCTGAGATGGATGTTGCAATGACATTCTTTATCTTATTAAGCTTGTTTTTCTTCATCAAATCTTTAAAGGAAAAAAATGAAAAATATCTTCCTTTATCTTACATATTTTTAGGAATAGCAATTTTAGTAAAACAGATTGCAATAACATTTGTTCCTGCCTTAGCAATATTTTATATTTATTATAAACTAAAGAATAAAGAAAAAATTAGTTTTAAGAAAATTTTAATTTTTATCTTGATAATGTTTATTATTTCTTTGCCTATTTTAACATTCAATTATTTATTATATAAAGATAAAGGCTTGGTTGATCTACAATTTTCAAGATTTTTGGGAATTGCAAAAGAAACTTATAAGCCAATAGAAGCAACAATACAACCATTTACTTTTGAGAGATTATTCTTTAGCTCAAATACACAAAGACCTGGATTTATCGATGGAATCTCATTTTTCTGGAATTTTGATAAATTAATATTTATTTTAGGTGTATTGGGATTTATTACTGCATTATTAACAAAGAAAGAATTCTTACTATTATGGTTATTATCATTCTTATTCCCATTCATATTTTTATCAGGAACTTCATTATTAGAATATCATTTTATATTCGGAGTTCCAATTTTAGCTTTATTTGCTGCGATATTCATAGATTTTTTAAGTGAAAAATTATCTAGATTTAAATTAAAAAAGAATACAATTATTTCTATTTTAGTATTAACATTAATAATATTTAATATATCCTTTGTTGTCGCAAGAGGCGTTTTTGAAAAAAGTGAAATTACAAAAATGATGAGTTACAGCAAGGATAATATCGAGGATGATTCTTTGGTTGTAGCAGATAGCAGAATTTACCGTGGCAGGATAGTCTGGATTTTTAATGATAAACATTTCTTAGAAGCAAACTATCTTAATGAACTAGTATCTAAACTTAATGATTTGCCTGGAAATCCTAAATTAATTAAAACTTATTTTATAGAATGTGTGATAGATGATTGTGGTTGGGGCACTATTAATTCCCAACCCGAATTCAACTCTTCAATGGAGAATATTGCTAATTTCTTTAAAAATGAATCTAATATATTAACAACAATAACTTCAAGAAATAATGAACCTTATTTTAATGTTTATTCTAGAGATTTAGCATTAAAAGATTCTGTCTTAAATGCAGCGGATTCGACGCATGATTGGTTTTATTATCCCTTAAGATATGAAAAAGAAAGTTTTGATGATTATAAAGCACAAGGTTTTGGCAAATTTTTGGATTTAACAGCTCATCTAGTTTTATATTTAGAAGTATTAATCTCTTTATTATCAATAATTCTAATATTTTATATATTAGTAAAAAATGAACAAGTAGAATGAAACTAAGTATAATAATGCCTGTTTATAATGAAGAGAAAACAATAGAGAAAATAATTGAACGAGTACAAAAAGTTAATCTTGGTAAAATAAAAAAAGAGATTATAATTGTTAATGATGCTAGTAAGGATAGAAGTTTAAATATAATAGACAAGATTAAGAAGAAATATAAGAATGTTAAAGTATTTTCTCATAAAGTTAATCAAGGCAAAGGAGCTTCAATAAGAACAGGGTTAAAATATTTTACAGGTGATATCGTCGTAATTCAAGATGGTGATTTAGAGTATAACCCAGAGGATTTTAAAAAATTAATTAAACCAATATTAGAAAATAAAAACAAAGTTGTTTATGGCTCTAGATTATTGGGAGAAGAACGTGGTTTTAATGTTCCATTACATTATATTGGAAATAGAATTCTATCTCTGGTAACAACATTACTTTATTTTAGAAGGGTTACAGATATGGAGACTTGTTATAAAATGATAACTAAAGATGTGATTAAAGCTTTAAAATTAAAAGCAAAGAGGTTTGATTTTGAACCAGAAATCACGGCTAAAATAATAAAAAAAGGTTATAAAATTATTGAAATTCCAATAATATA
>JBBSZH010000075.1:0-2924 GCA_038044845.1 Nanobdellota archaeon | reverse complement strand
GAAAGAGTTGTTCATTATTTAAAAGAGAAATATCCAAAAAATTACACTGAGAATATAGGAGCACATCACGGTAGCTTAAGTAAACAACATAGATTAAATCTTGAAAAAAGAATGAGAGAAGGTAATCTAAAATGTATTGTTTGTTCAACTTCTTTAGAGTTAGGAATTGATATTGGTTATATTGACTTGGTTATTATGCTGGGAAGCCCGAAATCAATTGCTCGTGCAACACAAAGGGCAGGCCGGGCAGGCCATAAATTACATGATACAATTAAAGGAAGGATTATTGTTTTAGATAGAGATGATTTAATTGAATCTAGCGTTATGCTAAAAAATGTTTTAGAAAGAAATATTGATAAAATTCATATTCCAGAAAATTGTTTAGATGTTTTAGCTCAACAAATTTATGGCATAGCTATAAGTGATCAAATTCATATTGATGATTTATTTAAATTAATTAAAAGAAGTTATTCTTACAGAAATTTAGATAAAAATGATTTTCTTGAAGTAATTAAGTATTTGTCTGGTTTTTATAATACTCTGGAAGATAGGCATGTTTATGCTAAAATATGGTATGATGAAAGCAACGGAATGATTGGAAAGAAAGGTAAATTAGCTAGGGTAATTTATATGACTAATATAGGAACTATTCCAGATGAAACATTTATTACAGTTAAAGTCGGAGAACAAATAATTGGATATTTAGATGAAAATTTTCTTGAGAAAATGAAGCATGGTGATGTATTTAATTTAGGTGGACAAACGTATGAATTTAATTTTTCTCGCGGTATGGTTGCTCAAGTAAAATCTTCTCCAGGAAGACCCCCAACAATTCCTAATTGGGTTAGTGAGATGCTGCCATTAAGCTTTGATTTAGCAATGGAAATTGGAAAATTTAGAAGGTTAATGGAAGAAAAATTTAAAAATAAAACAAAAAAAGAAATTCTTGAATTTATTGATTCTTATTTGTATGTTGATAAAAATGCTTCTTTAGCAATATATAATTATTTTAATGAACAATATTTATATTTAAAAGAAATTCCAAATGATAAGAAAATTTTAATCGAGCATTATAATGAGGATAACAAAAAATATGTTATATTTCATTCTTTATTCGGAAGAAGGGTAAATGATTGTTTATCTAGGGCAATAGGATATACTATTGGAAAACTACAGCATAAAGACGTTGAAGTAGGGATTAATGATAACGGCTTTTACTTAAGTTATGAGGGACATATACAAGTAGTTCAATCATTTAAATTACTTAAATCAGAAAAAATTAGAATATTATTAGAACTGGCTATAAATAATTCTGAAATATTAAAAAGAAGATTTAGACATTGTGCTACTCGTTCTTTAATGATATTACGAGAATATAAAGGACATAAAAAAAGAGTCGGGAGACAACAAGTTTCTTCTATGTTATTAATAAGTGCATTAAGAAGAATAAGCAATGATTTTTGTATCTTGAAAGAAGCTAGAAGAGAAGTTTTAGAAGATTTGATGGATATTGAAAACACAACTAAAATATTAAAATTAATAGAAAAAGATGAAATAAAATTAAAAGAAGTTCATACAAGTATACCGAGTCCGTTTGCATTTAATATTGCATTACAAGGTTATTTAGATGTATTGAAGATGGAAGATAAAATTAAATTTTTAAGAAATATGCATACTTTAATATTAGCTAAGATTGGTAAGGAGAACGAAATTGAATATGAAAATTCATGAATGTATAGAGATAATTGATTTAGCATTGTATTTAATTAAAGAAAAAACTCTTATCATAAGTGATTTACATATTGGAATAGAGGAAAGCTTAAACAAACAAGGTGTTTTAATACCAAGATTCCAATTTAATGATTTTTTGAATAAATTAAAATTAATATTTGAAAAAGTAAATGTTGAAAGGATAGTCTTTAATGGTGATTTAAAGCACGAGTTTGGAGAAATTTCAAGACAAGAATGGAATAATATTTTAAAATTATTTGATTTCTTAAAAGATAAGGAAATTATTATAATAAAGGGAAATCATGATCCGATTTTAAAACCAATTGCTGAAAAACGCAATATGAAATTAGTCGAAAGTTATAATTTAAATAATATTTCTATATTACATGGAGATAAAATATTAATTAATTTAGGAAAAACATTAATTATTGGACATGAACATCTTGCTGTTTCATTAAAAAAAGGTGCTAGAACTGAAAAATACTCATGTTTCTTAAAAGGAAAATGGAAAAATAAATTATTAATTGTAATGCCAAGCTTTAATTTATTAATTTATGGCTCAGATATTTTAAAAGAAAATTTACTAAGCCCCTTTCTTACCAATATAGAGAATTTTGAAGTTTTTGTAATTGAACCAAATGAAGTTAAATTATCAAAAGCTTTATATTTTGGCAGGATTAAAGATATTAAAGGATTATAAAATGAACTTACCTTCCGATATAAAACAACAATTAATAAATCATTATTGCCCATATTGCGAGATATCCCTCAATCATTATAAAGCAAGATCTAATGATGAAGTTGATCCCCACCCTGTTTCTTATGATTTTTATGAATGTACGCCTTGTAATAAATATTTTCGATTAGGTTTTTATCAAACTGAAAAAAATCTAGAAAACCCTCATTTAGTTGAAATAGATGCTCATGATTTAGAATTAATTATTAAACAAAATACAATATTTTTCGATTTAAGTAGTAAGAGGATAAATTTAAAATTATTAAAAAATGAAACAAGTAATATTAGTTAGAAAAGATTTAAAACTCAGCAAAGGCAAACTTTCTGCTCAATGTGCTCATGCAAGTGTCGAAGCTGTTCTTAGATCAGACAAAGAAAAAGTTAATGAATGGAGAATATTTTCTAAGAAAGTTATTTTAAAAGTTAAGGATGAAAAAGAATTATTAGAATTTAAGAG
>JBBSZH010000074.1:0-2092 GCA_038044845.1 Nanobdellota archaeon | reverse complement strand
TATTTAAACTTATTTACCAGTACTTCCAATGATTCCAGAAATCTTTTGCTCTTGTGTTGGTTTTGTTTTATCAATAAATGCCTTTGTTTTTCTTTCTTTCTTGCTTAATTTAGCATGTTCTAAAACTTCTTTCTTTTCTTTTTTCTGCTCTTCAATATTTTCTTCTTGTTTTGTTTCCTGAACTTTAACTTCTTCTTTCTTAACTTCTTTTTTAGGTTCTTCTTTAGCCTCGATAGGAGCATTAATTAATTCAACTTTAACAATCTCAACATCTTTATCTTTTACTTTAATCTTGTCTTTAATTGCTTTAACCTTAACTCTTGGAGGTGGATTTTTTCTTCCATGCTTGAATATTTCTAAATTCAAATATTTACCAATTTTAACTTCCTCAGCTTTCATATGTCTGATTAAAAAAGCTCTAATAGCAGAAATAGCTCTTTTTCCTCTTTTATAACTAGGTGCTTTTAAAAATTCTTTCCTTAATGGTATTGTATAAATTCTTTCCTCTGCCATCTTTAAGCTTGAGTCTTGGTCCTTCTCCAATTTCTTTTAACATGAGTATGTCTTCCTGGATGCACCCTTCTCGTTTTTCCATAAATTTTAGGCACGGTCCAAAAAGGGGCCCATTTTGTTTGCTTAATCTTCTTCGCTAATCTTAATTTTTTTCCGAGTTGTTTATATCTGCTCATTTTACAATCCTAAATTCTTTTTTATCCTCTAATTGTCTTAATAAAAATTTAAATTTTTCATCATCTAATTTTTCTGTTATTTGATTATTATTTACTAGTTGCACAATAAAAGTTGCAATCTTAATTGCCTTTTCTGGAAATGCTGTTTTTAAATTTCCATATCTTATTAAAGCATCTTTGTTTAAATATTGTTTTGCTATGCTTTCAATTTCTTGAATTTGTTTTTGTAATTCTAGCTTTTCATTAACTTCATCATTCATTTTACTTGTTTAGCTAGTTTATCTAAAAAGCTTTTTCCTTTGCTTGTAATTATTTTGCCTTTATGTTTTCCTTTTTCTATATTTTTTATAAATCGTAATTGCTCAAGTTGTTGCAAACATGTTCTAATTATTTTGCCAGATCCTTTATAAACTCGCTCACCGCTCATTCCTCTATTTTTTCTATTACCATATCTTATTCTTAATTTGTTTACGCCTATCGGTCCGATTATGTAAACCTTTCTTAGTATAGATGCTAATCTTTGATAATACCAATCTTTTTCAACTGGCGGTCTTTCTTTACCAGCACTTGTTTTAACATAAATTGTCCATGATGGTTGTTTAACTAATTTTTTTAATTCCTCACTTGCTTTTTCTATTAATTCATTTGGTTTTACATCGTAAACAGTTGCCATGAATTAGTTTATAAATAAACAATTTAAAAAGCTTTCCAAAATATTTATATAATCTCTAATCTTCAAAATATTGATAAATTTGATACAAGATTTAACAGAAAAAGCCTTGGCATATGCTCTAATAGGGATAACATTTAGGGTATACTCTTGGACAGTTTTCTCAATAATACTCTATTTTCTTTTTAAGACATTTAGAACTCGTATTAACACCCATGTGAATCTAAAAATTCATTATTTATTTTTATTAGCAATTCCATTTTTTTTAGCTAATGCTACCACATTATCATTAAACTTAGAAACAACAAGTCCTTTATTATTAGTCGATATATTTGTGTTTATTGGGGGTTTATTGACCTTAATTGCATTTTTAAGTATACACTTTTATCTTAAAGGTCAAGCGAGTTCATAATGCCAGATACACTAGGATTAATAGTATACCTTTCGGGTATTTTATCTATAATGATCTCTGCTTATTTCTTGAATTTGATAATATTAAGGTACCTTAAAAAAGAGACATACTACAAATATTTCTATCTTTTTATTATTTTTATGGTTATATTTACGATATTTAGAATTTATTTATTTTTTTATACAAAATATCTTACTAATCTTAACTTAAACCAGGATATTTTAACAGAAAAACTATTGTTTATGAGAATGTTCTCTCATATCCCGTTAGCAATTTCAGTTACAATTCTTTTATTTATGTGCTATACTTTTTTCATAGAAA
>JBBSZH010000073.1:0-2218 GCA_038044845.1 Nanobdellota archaeon | reverse complement strand
CCAAATAAGTCCAAAGACACGACATAATGCCCATCATTCAATAATTTTTCAATCAAATGGCTTCCGATAAATCCACTGCCTCCGGTCACTAAAGCTTTCATATCTTCCCCTCTCTATGTTATATTTTTAACGATCTTATCGAAACAGTAATAACAAATAAAACCCCAAAAGTCAATGTTTAGTTTCCTAAAAATAAATTTACCAATTTTAATAATTATTTTAATTCTCTTTTCTTATCTGGGAATTAAAACCCTTGACGAAGACGGCTGGGATGGCTGGGGCTTTGGTTCGGCCCAAACCTTAATGTCAAGCCGATATTGGGCCCGCGATGGTTTTATAAAAAATTATTTTTTATTTATTCCAAGCCCCTACAGTAAATTAGTGCAATATTTGGATTCCCCAGAGTTCAGAAATCGCCCAATAGAAACCCTAAACGGCGCTCTGAATCGCAATCGCATTTATTACACCCATTATCCCTCACTTTATCTTGTGCCGTTTGCCGCAATAGCAAAAATCGGCTTTACCAGCCGTTTTGTTTTTAGAATATTGGCATTAATAATCTCACTTAGTGGACTAATATTTTTTTACTGGTTTATAAAATTAATTTCTGATAAAACAACAGCTCTTGTAGCTTCTATTTATTACGGTTTTTCATTTACTTTTTTAAATTATGCCGATTCTTTAGCGAACCAATCTTTTAATATATTATTTGCCTTTTTAATTCTGACGTTAAGTGTTTTAGCGAGCCGTAATTTTGAAAATCGCAAAATTTACGCGCGTTATAACTTTGCTATTTGGCTGGTATATTTCACACTTGCTTTAAGTTCTTATGATACAACTTTTTTTGTATTTGTCTGGCTTGTTTTATATGACGCGATAATTTTAAAAAAATTTCTTTGGCAGAAATGGTTGTTTTGGACCTCGGCCCCAATTTTAGGATTTTCTTTGCAGATTATTCAAAATACTTGGTATTTAGGTTGGGCTGATGCCATGCGCGACATCTATACCTCTTACACAGGAAGGGCAATTGGTTCCTTAAAAAATTTCATCTTAGGACTAATCATGCCATTTGTTTCAATGACATCTCTCAAAACGATTTTTATTTTTAAAAAAACAGTTGTTGCTTTAACAAGCGCGGCAGCAATTTTTGGCATTCTTTGGAAATTCAGGCAAAGAATTGGTCTGGATGCTAATTATTTTAAAATTATATTCATTTTGGCGGTTGCCGCCGTTGCTCAACCGTTTTTTATAAATGTGACAGGACATTGGTCGTACCAAGGGGTTCTTACAGCGCCGTTCTGGGGACTTTTAATTGGAATAGCTTCAGTAGGTTTACTTCAATACATCGCTGTATTAAAGTATTCAAAAGAAAGAACTTTGTTCATGATTTTATTTTTAATTGTCTTGGGACTTTGGTTTGTAAGATTTTATGATACGTTTGGATACGTAAAAGATTGGCCTAATAACAGGCCGGATCAAAAAGTAATCGAGTTTTCCAGAGAAATTAAAAAACTGTACCCAAGTGAAGAAAGGATCGCTTTTAGGATTATTCCCAAAAACCCGATTTTGAAATCGCAATTTCCAACTTTCAATTTTGAATACTATTTAGGGATACCAAAAATAGATTTTGCTAATAGCCACGACTTGCTTGTTGATTTCTGGTGGTTTAGAAACATTTCCGAATATCCTTTTTATTCGTTTATAATCGCGGAGAATAAAAGTGATATTGAAAAAATTCGCCAAGAACTAATAATAAAAAATCTAAAAAATATTTCTCCTATTATGAACATACAGGAACAATATCTTTTTACTGTCGGCCCAAAATAAAATTTTCAAACGCATATTTAAACTGCCCCCACAAATTAGGGTATTTGAATACTATTTCATGCTCCCCTTTTGGGACGAATACGGATTTGAATAAATAATTGGCGGTGTAAATAGGAGTTTTTTGATTATTTATATACACTCCCCAAGTCGGCAGGTTAGCGTCGCTGTAAATAAGCCATCGGCCGGAGGTGTTTGTTGCCTTAATTTTAACTTCTTGAGGCCTAAACCCTTCTATTGTAATACTGTCTGACTTGTGGGCAATGCCAGAATCTGGGCAATTCTCTTGGCATTCAATAAGAGTTACGTTACTGAAGTTTTTGATATTTAAGAGTTCATTCCAGGCGCTTTGCGCATCTGTAAATTTAATACCGGAAGCAAAATAGATTCTAGG
>JBBSZH010000072.1:0-2196 GCA_038044845.1 Nanobdellota archaeon | reverse complement strand
GTTCATATCTTTTAAATGGCATTTTTAAATTAGGATTCATTGCTATGTAACGAGCCAATGGCACTGTTAAATCATATCTCAATCCTAAATTACGTTTACCTTGATCTTTTAATTTGAAAGTTTCTTTTAAAATTTCAGAACCACCAGCATATTTCGCTGCAAGAGTTTCATATTTTTCTAGAATAGTTGTTTGCAAGGGATTAAAACCATATTTTTCAAAAACTTCTGTTATAATTTTTATAATTCTGTTTACTTGAATTTTCTCCTCGATATTTACATCCCTTGTTCCTTTTGGATTTTGTATCATGATAAAAGGGCGATTGCGGGGAATCGGACCCCGGTTACAAGGGCCACAGCCTTGAGTTCTACCACTAGACTACAACCGCCATACTCCTTTAAATTGATATAATTATAACTAGAAAAAGCTTTTCTTTCAATGAACTAAATCATCTCGGTTTATCATGAAATTAAGGTATTTAAGTTATTTATAAGATTAACGATTTTAATAAAATTTAAAAACAACCTTATTCAGTTAATTTTGTGGAAAAATTAAAAAGAGGATTAAGCTTATTTGATGTAACTATTGCTGGTGTTGGAGTAACTATTGGTGCAGGAATTTATGCATTACTTGGAGTTGCTACAAAAACAGCTGGTAATTCAATTTGGCTTTCTTTTCTAATTGCAGCGGTAGTTGCAATATTAACTGGATTAAGTTATGCTGAATTATCCTCGATATTTAAAAAAGATGCAGGAGAATATGATTACGTTGAGTATGCATTTAATAGAAAATTAGCTTTTATAATTGGAATAATGATATTAATAGCAGGAATATTCTCAATAACAACAGTTTCCTTAGGTTTTGCAGGTTATTTAAATGCATTTTTAAATACAGATATTGCATTAGCAGCTATTGCTTTAATATTTATAGCATCATTAATAAATTATTATAGTATAAAAGACGTTTCTAGAATAAATGAATTTGCAACACTTTTAGAAATTCTAGGATTGTTATTTATTATTTTTTTTGGTTTAAAGTTTTTTGGTAAGGTAAATTATTTTGAAATGCCTCAGGGTTTTACAGGAGTTTTAGAAGCAAGTGCATTAATATTTTTTGCTTATATTGGATTCGAGGGAATAATAAAGTTTGAAGAAGAAACAAAGAACCCAACTAAAAACATCCCAAAAGCAATTATGTTATCTATTTTTACAACTTCAATAATTTATATTTTAGTTGCTTTAGCTGCCATTTCAATAATATCTTGGCAGGATCTTAGCAAGTCAAATGCGCCTCTAGCTTTAATTGCTGAGAATGGATTCGGGAACATAGGATTTTTAATATTAACATTAATTGCTTTAACTGCCACTGCAAGTACTGTCTTGATTCTTATCTTTACTAATTCTAGAATGCTTTATGGAATGGCTGAAGAAAAAGGATTACCAAAAGTATTTTCATTAATTGATGAAAAAACAAGAACCCCTTGGTTAGCAATATTTCTAATAACACTATTTACAATAATTTTTGCATTAATTGGAAATATTAAAACTGTAGCAAGCATAACAAATATATTTTTATTTTTAACTTATGCTTTAGTAAATTTAAGTTTAATTGTTTTAAGATATAAAAAACCTTACATAGAAAGAAGATTTACTGTAAAGGGCAATATTGGCAAGTTTAATATCCCTGCTTCCTTAGGATTTCTAACATCTTTAATTTTATTGTATTATATTATTTTAGGATTAATATAAAAAAGAAAAATCAGTAGCCAGAACTGCTACTACTATTTTCTGAACTTCCCTCTTCTTTATTTTCTTTTCTTTGCTCCTTTAATTCTTCAAGTTTCTCTTTTAAACTTTCACTTTGCTCTTTTAACTTCTCTTTAATCTTTTCTTGCCTTTCTTTTAATTGTTCCCTAAGCTTCTCCCTTAGTTCCTCTGATTCTTTAATTTTTTCTAATTTATTTTCAATCAATTCTTTTTCTAACCCTCTAATAGAAGCAATTGTTAAGGTACTTAATTTTTTACTTTCCCTGGCTAACTCAACGGTTTTTCTGAATTCTTTATTAGTTAATGCTTGCTTAGCTTCATTTAATTTTACTTCTGCTTTTGCTTTTAAATCTAAAGTTTCTTGTTTGATTGTTACATTTTTATCTGTTTGGGCTTTTTCAATTAATTTAGAGGCTAATTCAAACATTTTTT
>JBBSZH010000071.1:0-1198 GCA_038044845.1 Nanobdellota archaeon | reverse complement strand
ATTATTTTGAAATGCCTCATGGTTTTAATGGGGTATTGCAAGCAACTGCATTAATATTTTTTGCTTTCCTTGGCTTTGATAATATTATTAAATTAGCTGAAGAAACAAAAGATCCGCAAAAAACAATACCAAAAGCTGTTATGTTATCAATAATAATAAGCTCAATAATTTATATTTTAGTTGCAATTTCAGCTGTCTCAATTCTTGGTTGGCAATCCTTAAGTGCATCAAAAGCACCATTAGCAGATGTTGCAGCAAGCTCATTTGGTGGCATTGCATTTGTTGTTTTAGCCATAATTGCATTATTTTCAACAAGCAATACAGTATTAGTAAGCTTAGTCACAACTTCAAGAATGGCTTATGGGATGGCTGAAGAAAAGGGCTTGCCAAAATTTATTTCATTGGTTGACAAAAAAACAAGAACACCGTGGGTTGCTATATTTTTAATTATGATAGTCACCGTATTATTTATTTTAATCGGAGATATAAAATTTGTAGCAGGATTAGCTAATCTAGGTTTATTTATAACATTTACATTTGTTAATCTAAGTTTAATTATTTTAAGATATAAAAAACCATATATGGAAAGAAAATTTAAGGTTCCATTAAATATTAGCAAATTTAATATTCCTGCTTTCTTAGGATTTTTATTTTGTTTATTTATGACATATTACATAATAGCAAACTATTTTTAAGTTTAAACGAAAAATTTTTATATATTTAATAAAGTATATAAGGGGTGGTTAAAATGTGGAAAGATCCTTTTGATGAGATGAGAAGATTAAAAAAAGAAATGGATAGGTTATTTGATAAGTTCTTCCATCATCCAAGAATGAATAATAAGTTTTTAGAAAAAGAACATTTTAAATTATTTAGAGAACCTTTATCTGATTTAAGAGAAACAGATGATGAATTAATCGCTAATATAGAATTGCCTGGTGTCGATAAGAAAGATATACAATTAATTGTTAGAGAAAATAGTTTAGAAGTTAAAGTTGAAAAAAAAGCAGAATTGAAAATTAAGAA
Source organism: Nanobdellota archaeon (assembly GCA_038044845.1). Classification (GTDB taxonomy): domain Archaea; phylum Nanobdellota; class Nanobdellia; order SCGC-AAA011-G17; family GW2011-AR20; genus GW2011-AR20. The sequence goes on along the minus strand of JBBSZH010000071.1, from coordinate 172 downwards.
AAAAAATTACTTGAGAGAAGAGAGATCTTATAAGGGATTTAATAGAATGATTAGCTTACCAGTTAAAGTTATACCTGAAGAAGTAGAAAGTAAGTATGAAAATGGTGTTTTAGAGATTAGAATGCCAAAGGCAGAGAAAAAGAAATTAAGAAAAATTGAAATAAAATAATTT
>JBBSZH010000070.1:0-1028 GCA_038044845.1 Nanobdellota archaeon | reverse complement strand
TAATAAAAAGAACAGCCCAGGCATTAGATAAATTAAGGCAGAATGATATTTCTTGCTATATTATTCCGGGAAGTCATGATTTTTCTCCTTCTGGTAAAACAATGCTTGATGTACTAGAGAAAGCAGGTTTAATGGAAAATGTAATGAAGTTTAAAGATAATAAACTAGAATTTACAATAGACAAGACAAATACAAAGATTACAGGAATTTTTGGGTTGAAATTAGGATTAGACAGGAATTATTATCTAAATTTAGATAAAGAATCTTTAGCCAATGAAAAAGGATTTAAGATATTTATGTTTCATGCTACATTAGATGAATTCAAACCAAAAGATCAAGAATTAGTTTATGGACAAAGTTATACTGATTTACCAAAAAATTTTAATTATTATGCAGGCGGCCATACACATATTATCTTTAATACTTTCAAAGAAGGTTATGGATTAATAGCTTATCCTGGCCCTTTATTCCCAAATTCATTCAAGGAATTAGAGGAATTAAAGTTTGGGGGTTTTTATATTTTAGATGATAAGCTTAATATTAAAAGAATTAATATTAAATTAAAAGACGTTGAAGCATTTTTTATCAATGCTGAGAATAAAACTATTGATGATATTGAAAGGGAATTAAAAGAAATAAAGAACGTCGAGGATAAAATTGTTTTAATAAGGATAGAGGGAACTTTAAGCTCTGGCAAGACTTCTGATATTAATTTCAAAGAGATGTTTGAAGATTATGATGCATATATTGTCCTAAAAAATACTAATAAATTAAAAAGTTTAGAATTTGAAGGTTATGAAACCAAACACGGGGATATAGAAGAGGTTGAGCAACTAATCCTTAAAGAAAATTTAAGCAAAATAAATACTGTATTCAATCAAGAAGAAGTTGCAAGGTCATTAATGCATGCTATGAATTTAGAAAAAGATGAGGGTGAACGCAATATAGATTTTGAAACTAGACTGATAAAAGATGTTATAAAAATATTTGATTTAGAAAATGTTAATTAAAAAAATTAAACTTGAAAA
>JBBSZH010000069.1:0-1028 GCA_038044845.1 Nanobdellota archaeon | reverse complement strand
AGATGGCTACCATGGCTAAATTTCGCCTATTTGGTGTCGATTGAGTTAAGGCAATTATGAGACCAATTTTTTGTCGCAATAAACGTCTTCTCCCTCTCTTACATTCTCCATTATATTATAAATGCTATAGCACGTATAATATAATGAATTGAACTAGAACGTTTAAACAAGTTCAAAATATTTTTTCAATTTAATTTCATGATGTCTTAAATCATCTGTTATAAAAACATCAACATTAAACGGAATATTGAAAATTTCTCTTAAAAATCTTATCTCGTCATCGCAAGGATAAGGCGTCACCCATACACTGTCTTGCAGTCGTACCAAATTTAGATCTTTGAGTTTACGTCTCAAGGCTTCGCGTGCTCTTTTATGTTTTTCCGGTATATCAAAAACTACCAATCGCCATTTTTTATCCCAACTGATGGGCTTATTTAAAGTGATACTATCAATATCAAAAGTTTTTAAATACTTCTTTCCATTACTGGTGATTCTTACAGTAATTTCATTGTCATTTTCTTTAGTAAATTCAATAAGTCCCCTTTTCCTTAAGTAATATGCGTTACTTCTTAGCTGTTTAATTTTATACTTCAAATGCTTCAAAAGATCCTTAACCACCTTGGGACCACCCACAGGAGAAAACATGGCGACGGTTAAAATCCCTCCCAAGGCCAGATATTTCAATAAGTCTTTACCTATTTTATTTGTCCTCACATTTTGTTTGTTACTATACAAATAATCTTACTTATATTATTTAATATATGCTATAGCATTTATTATATAATAGATAACAAATAATAGATAATACATAACATGTATAATATATCCAAAGTGGTCCAGAATAGTCCCCAAAGAAATTAACAAAACAAAAAATTTACAAAACAATGTTTATTAGTCGCCCGGGAACAAAAACTATCTTCTTTATTTCTTTGCCTTCAATATATTTCTTAACAATGTCGCGCGCTAAAACCAATTTCTCAATTTCAAGACGTTCCAGCGCTTTGGAAATTTTTACTTTGTCTCGCATC
>JBBSZH010000068.1:0-9914 GCA_038044845.1 Nanobdellota archaeon | reverse complement strand
CTTTACCAATTTTAGTAGCTTTTATTCTCAAAACACCATTCTTGTTTATTGTTCCACCAATTACAACATCTTTAATGTTTTTCTCAACAGGAATGCTTTCCCCAGTAACCATGCTTTCATCTACGCTTGAATATCCAAAAATAACAATACCATCTGTAGGAATTTTTTCACCTGGTTTAATTAATAAAATATCATTAAGTTTAACTTCTTCAATTGGAATTTTAATTTCTTTATTTCCTCGAATAACAGTAGCTGTTTTAGCCTGCAATCCAATTAATTTTTTTATTGCTAATGAGGTTCTAGAACGAGCTTTTGCTTCTAAATATCTCCCTAAAATAATTAATGTTATTATTATTGCAGCTGTATCAAAATAAACTTCAGCTTGTAAACTAGTTCCACTAAAGAAATTCGGAAATAATATTACAAATAAACTATATAGAAAAGCAGCATTTGTTCCTATACTTACTAAAGAATCCATATCAAAATTAAAATGTTTTAAACCACGTAAAGCATTTTTATGGAACATTAATCCAGCGTAAAATTGTACTGGAATAGTTAATAATAAAAGTATGATAAACATTGAATTACGGGGTATAAAACTTAAAAACGGTAGGAATTCCTGATATGTTCCAAGTAATATAAAAACAGAAAGTATTGCTCCAATAATAAACTTATTTTTTAATTCTTTAATTTCTTGCTCTTTCACCATTGCTGCATGATCATGTCCTTCCATACCATACATATCATGGCCTTGCATTCCTTGCATTTTATGGTTATATTTTTCATTTGGTAATTCAATATCATAACCAACTTTTTGAACCTCTTTTTTAATTTGATTTAAATCTAAATTTCCTTCATAATTAACAGTTGCTTTTTCAGTAGCGAGATTAACATTTGCTTCCTTAACATTTTGGACTTTCTTTATAGCTTTCTCTACCTTAAGCACACAACTTGCACAATGCATTCCTTTTACATGTAAATCTAGTTTATTTTGCATATTTTCCCGGATTTTTATCAAATGTTTGTTTGCAATTTAAGGCACAAAAATAATATGCTTTGCCATTATGCTCACTTTTATATTCTGTATCTTTGCTAACTTTCATTCCACATATAGGATCAACTTGTTTGCTAAAAAACATTTTATTTACCTCCTGTATTTATATTAAACAATTTATATATGCCACAAAAACCAATGTAACTTTCATATATTGAAATTGTTGCAAATACTGTAAATAATATTATTAATAATTTATTATCTGTTGTAAATGCTAAATAAAATAATAATATTCCCACAACAAATCTGATTATTCTATCTATCTTACCTATATTCTTTTCCATTTTTCCTCCAAATTAATATTTTTTAATAAAGTAATTATATAAACTTGCAAACAATATTCCAATTAAATAGCTTGAGACAAATATTAATATCAAACCAATAACAGTGCTACCTAATGTCATGGATTTGTTTGTTATCAAGATAATATCTATTCCATGAAATAAGTAATTTGCATAATTAACAAGTGTCTCTGGAATAATCCAATATAATAAAGCACATATTACATATAATACTACAGATGTTGTCGCTAATGCAAGTCCAATTACCTTGTTATTTAATTTATCCATTCGTCACCTCCTTTTTAAGTTTATACCAGTTAAAATGCTCATAAACACTTGACCATAACATACCAAATGTAAATGCAAATATTAATTCTTCTAATGGGATTCCTAAAAATAATATACCTGAAATATCTTTTAAATTCCATGTTGTTTGAACCCAATTTGGGTACAAAATAATAGTTAATAAAAATGAGACAAAATAAATTATTAAAAATAAAAATCCACCTTGCCATATTTTATTTTTTAAGTCTGGTCTACAATATAAAGTTGCTAATGCTCCTAAAAACATTGAAATAATTGCTAAGTAAATAGGATTTAATTTTGTTAAGAAAAACAATAGTATAAAGATGATCGCTGGTGATGATAAAGCAAAGTAATGCATTTTATGCCTTGCCAGATGCATTTCATGTTTATCCATTTTTATATGTTTTATGCTGAAAAACATTTCATATAACACTGCTCCAATTCCTCCAATCACAAAAGAAAATATTAAACTTTCAATATCAAATTGTATTGTTTTTGCTAAATTAAATAATGTACCAGGATTCCAATATTCTGGAACAAATAAAGGCTCACTTAAACCAAAAGGCATTGTAAATATGCTTGCTAGTAACATTTCTTTTCTTAAATTACTTTTAAAAATAAATAAAATAATCCAAACTACTAATAAAATTAAGGAAAGTACTAAAAACTCTAACATTACTTACCTCCTTAATCCTTTTTTCATTTCTGAATATTGCTTCTTACTAATTTCACCACGAGCAAATCTCTTTTCTAGTATTTCTGTTGCTGATTCTTTGTTTTTAGTAAATTGCTGTACTATCCATACAATTAACCAGATTATAGCTATCCAGAATATTATCATTAATATTATTCCAAACCAACTATAACCATATCCAAAATAACCCATCATATTATACATCATATTTCCACCTCCCCGATTCATCATTATGTTCATCATATTAGCAGGCATTGTATTTGTTCCCCCACAATAAAATGTTTTGCCCATATTAATATGAATTAATCTTAAACTTTTGCTTCCTTCACCACCCATCCTTTTATCCATCATCTCATGCAAAGTTCCAGGATGCATTTGTTCCATATAATAATCACCTAAAATTTCTAATTGATTATCACTTAATTCATTACAATTTGCTCTGCTTTGAATTAATCTTATTGCTTCGTCGTAATTTTCACTCGCAAAGCCAATACTAGTCAATAATACTACAAATAATATTAAAGTTAATATTTTTCCCATATTATATCCAATCTTGATATATCAAAAAATGATAAACTATATAAACCTTTCTGTACTCTTATTTATATGGTTAAGGTAGACAGTTTCATTAAATTACACACTTTAATTGGTTTAAATAATAATGAAAAAACAGGTTATGGATTAATGAAAGAGCTAAGCAATAAATTAGATAAGAAAATAAGTGCTTCTCATGTTTATCCGTTTTTAAAAGAATTAAAGCAAAATTATCTGGTTAATTACAGGCAGTTTGGACGTGAAAAGATTTATAAATTAACAGAGTCGGGAACTAAATTTGTTAACGATACCCTGTCAAAGTTTAATGATGTAATACAAGAAAGTTTAAAAAGAAAGATTACTAAATGCGTACATTGTGGTTGTGAGGTTTATAATAGTAAATACACGGAAATAGTAAACGGAAAAAGATTAGCATTTTGTTGTTGCCATTGTGCTGATTCGTATAAAAAAGGTATAAAACATGGACATAATAGATAAAGAAAAATGTGATGAATGTGAAGATGAACATTATCATGGTCATAGTTCCAATAAATTAATTTTTAAAGTTGAAAAATCAATGATTAAAACAGCTTTTTATAACTTAATTTTTTTAAGTTTAATAGAAATAATAGCTTATTATGGTTTTTTTAGAAGCATTCCTAATTTCTTTAGTAAATATGGATATTATTTAATATTTTTAGTAATTAGCATAGTAATTAATTCAGCAGCTATATGGCATATTAAAGCTTACAGACATGTTTTTTCTTGCACAACAGGAATGATGATTGGAATGACAATAGGAATGAGTTCTGGGTTTAGCATTGGTTTAATTGTTGGGGCAACAAATGGGATGTTTATAGGAAGTTTAGCTGGATTAATTGTTGGAATGATAGCCGGAAGTTATGCTGGAAATTGTTGTGGTATTATGGGGGTAATGGAAGGGATGATGGCTGGTTTAATGGGCGGATTAATGGGAGGAATGACTTCTGTTATGACATTAAATGACAATATAAAATTCATTACTCCAATACTAATAATTAGTATATTAACCATAATGATTGGATTAATAATCATGATTTATAAAGAAGAGATTAGTAAAAAACCAGATATCCATTATCATGGATTTCAATTTTTACCATTTTTAACAATAAACTTTATAATAACTTTAGGATTAACATTCTTAATGATTTATGGACCAAAATCATTTTTATTTAGTTAAAATGCAATTAGGAAAATTACTTAGCATTATAGGAATAATTTTAATTTCTGTATTTTTATTAGTTGCTATAAGAAATTTTTTCTCAAATAATAAAATAAATACAAATGATATAAAAGATGTAAATACAAATAATGGTGAGCAGATTGTTCAATTAAGTATGAGGGATTATAATTATTACCCCAATGTTATTAATTTAAAATATAATGTTCCTGCTAAAATTATAGTTGATACAAATAAAGTTAAAGGATGTTTGCAAAGTATTGTTATTCCTGATTTTGGTGTTAGAAAATATGTTACGGCAAAAGATAATATAATTAGCTTTACACCAAATAAGAAAGGAACATTTAGTTTTTCTTGTTCAATGGGAATGGGTTTTGGGAAAATTGTTGTAAGTTAATTTAAGCATTCTTTATACCTATCCGGATGATGCGACATATGTTCTTTCCATTCCTGATCAGTATAACCTTGTGGTGTTTTACATTTATCACTTAACTCTGCCGAAACAAATTTATTGTAATCACTTTGTGAATAACCTTTGCTAAAAAACGTGCTTATACTAAAAATTAAAGCTATTATAACTAATATTAATACCCCGTATAAAATAATATTCTCAGATTTTTTCATTTTTAACTCCAAATCTTTTCTTAATTATTAAGTACAAACTAAAAATAATTATACTAAATCCAATAACTAAAAAATAAGTTCTTAAAAAAGTTAAATTTTCAAATGGCATTCCTACAATTATCGCACCAGAATTAAATACTAACAAATTTTTAATTTTATGGTGTTTATGTTTAATGTAAATAAATAAACTTAATCCGAATAAAACTAAAGCGAGTATCCATAATGGTAAAGCTAATTTCTGTAAAAATAAAAATGGTAATCCTATTAAGGTTATACCAATTGCACTTAACAATGCGATTGTACCTAAACAAATTGAATGACAAACTTGATATGAACTAAATATTCCCCCAAATCCAGAAAATGAGCTAAAATAATTAAGATACTTCTCTTTTTTATGATTTTTATTTAATTCTTTTAATTCAATCTTTTTCTCTATTTTATTATGTTTATGACTTGTATGACAGCAATCCATCTTCACTCCTTACAACAATCAACTATTTTTTTAATAATATCAGAAATTTTTCTTGTAAATAATGATTTCTCCTCTTTAATTTCTTTAACCTCAATTATATTCAAGTTAATAGCAAAGAATAACGAATAAAGTTCAAATGCTGATTTAAAATACAATTCAGCTTCTTTTTCATTCTCTTGCAGTTCTTTTGTTCCAACTTCAATTAAGCGCATACTAGAAGCAAGTAAATGTTTGCTTATGCACCATTCTTCTCCCTTGGGATTTTTTACAATTTTTTTAAGTAAATTTTTTCTTAAAGTTCTTACAGAATTAAGCATGTCAAGATAAGCTTTATTTCCAGTCTTCATGCTAGAAAAATAAAAATGCTCCTCTAAGCTAATTAAATTCATCAATGCAATACTTAAATCCTCTTGTTTACTTAAATCAAATTCTTTTCCTTTTACTTTCTCCATCCAATTCTGAATTTCTTTTTCCATTTTAATTAAATATAAAATATACTGGAATACTCGCCAAAAACAAAAATAAAATTGTTAATATAACTCCTTGATATGGAAATAAAACTTTTCCATATTTTAATTTAATATAATTATGCAATCTATAAGCTAAAAGTGTAACTAATGCACCAATTATGCTTCCAATTAATAATTTATTTACAAAATAAACTTTGCTTAATAAGGAAATATAAGTCATATCCTTAATAAATGCTAAACTTGGAATTACAGTTAAAAAAAATGAAGAAGTTACGATTAATGTATTCTGATATTTAAAATAATTTTTTATTTTTCTTGAAATCCATAATCCTAATGAAATTGCAAATGCTCCTACAAATATTCCCAAAATTGTTATATCTAATCCAAGATATTTCGCTCCTACTGCTCCAGCTACAACAGCCCCTGTACAAAGAGGACAATGAGCACTAACTTCCTTTAAAAAAAATAAAGAAGGAAGTAAGGCTAATAATTTTTTAAATTTCATCAGCATCCGCCAACCATTGTTGGTCCACTTTGGCTAGGTACAAAATTTGAAGCCTGATATTGTCCTGGATGCATCCTAGCCATCATTTGTTCATATGTTTCTCCGCCGCCATCTACACTGCCACTTACAACGTTTCCTGTAACTTGATTTTTTAAACCAACAATTTGAATAGCTTGCACAATTGATATTAAAACTAAAACACCAAGTGCAACAGCTATTATTGTATTTTTTTCCATCTTAACAACCTCCGACCATTGATCCTTGAACATTACCTTGTTCTATTCCACGATATTTATTAGAAGCTAGGTTAATGTAATTTAACTCAATATTACTTTCTTTCAAAATTTGAGCTTTAGCATTTATTGAGTCTGGAAAGAACAATGTCTTCCATTTTCCAAGCTCATTTAGAATTTCATCATCACTTATTTCAGGATGTTTAGTTAATAAGTATTTAGCTAATCCCCTCATTGCGTAGCTATGGGCGCAACTGCATGCAGCTTGTCCATCAGAAAATGTTATTGCTTGAGCACCACAACAATATTCGCAACTTATAGAATTCGTAATCCCAATATAACGTTGCAATAACCCTCCCTCTAAATTTATTGTATTATCAAACAAAGCTAATTTACTTATTGTCGACTCTGCTTTCTGTAAATCATTTACACTAACATCATCATATTTAATACCAATTTCTTTTCCATATATATTTGGGACTCCTTTTGGAATAACATCTAACGCATTTACAGTTTTAACTCCTGTTGCTAACCCTGTTGCTAAATTATTTGTTGATGAATCACTTTCCAAATATTTATTCAAACTTAATATTTGAAATTGATTAAATACAGTTAAAATAACTGCTACAATAATTAAATATATTGCAATATTTTCTTTCTTCATTTTTTCCTCCTTAATAATTTATCTTAGAAATAGTAAATATAGTTAGATAATATAATTTACCCGTAAAACAATGATATAAAATGGCCTTGTTCTTATCTATAAAGAATAAACTATGTTCAGAATTGTTTAGAACGCCTTAAATTGGCTTCTTTAAAAAAATCTGGTTTGTTTTACCTTTTAATTGCTTAGATATTAATCCTTTTTTCTCTAAATCTGTTAAAATGAAGCTTAATTTAGTCTTACTTAAGTCTGTTCTTATCCTTAACGTAGCTTGGGTAATTCCATCCTGCTCTCTTACTGCTTTTAAGACTTTTTGTTCATCTTCATTTAAAGCAGTCATTAAAAAATTAAATTTATCTTCTTTAAGCTCTTTTTTCTTAACATCCTCTAATCTTTTAGTAATTTTATCTTGATATTCTTGAATAATTTTCTTTTCCTTTTCACTAAAAAACACCAAGTAAATACCAAGCAATCCTATAATGATCAAAAATGTAATGCTACTATAAAAATAGGGCAATATATCGACAAGTCTTTCATAAGGGCATAATTCTCCTGTTGCTGGATCATGTGGGCATGTCTCTGTAGAATGTATTCCAAATGTATCTTGAAACTGTGCTTTAAAGAAAAATAATAAAACTATAATTATTATACTTAGTATTGTTAAAATTATTCCTAGATTTTTATTTTGCATAATCTAGCTTAATTAATTGGGTTTAAAAAGTTTTGTAAAATAAGATCTTATAATAAATAAAAGAAAAGCTTAAATAAAATAAACTTATTATAAAAATATGATAAAAAAAAGGGTCTTAATAATTTTATTATTAATAATATTAATTTCATTTTCTGTTTATGCGAGTTCTGTTAGGGAATTTTTAAATGATTACAATGAATTTATTACAGGAAAAGCTGTTAGTACAGGCACTGGTCCTCGTTATGATTTTACAATAATGGTTGATAAAGCAGAGGGCGAAGCGCCATTAACTGTAAACTTTATTATTAAAAGTTATTTTAATATAGCATATTGCGATATAGCTTTTGGTGATAAAAATTTTGAAGAAAAATATTATCCGGAATGCGGTTATTTTCAGCATACTTATGAAAACCCTGGAAATTATCGTTTTATTTTGTACGTTCAAAGTTCGGATAATAAATTTCGGGGGATAAAAAGTGTTAATATAAATGTAAAAGAAAAAATAATAGATGGTTATTTAGAGATTGCAACATCAAAAAAAGATTATAATATCGGAGAAAAAATTGAATTAACAGATCCGCCTACTGAAAAAAAAGAAAATTTTCTTGAAAAATTAAATAATTTCATTGCTAAAATATTTGGAAGGAACACGATTGGTTCTAAATTAGAAATGGATGACTTTAATATAATTAGCTCTGAAGTAAAGACAGGAAAAATTGATTTGGTTAATAACAAATTCGAAGATGATTTAATTTTAACTAGCTCCAATGAACTACAAAACGTTATTTTGGTCTCTTATATTGGTAATAAATTAAATTACGAGGCAAATATAGCTGAATATAAGAAATCTATGACTCAAGGGGAGGAACAGAAACCGAAACCTTCAATATTAATCACTAATCCGCTCGAGAAGGATGTTTTAAGAGCAGGGGATATTATTGAGATAAATGGTAGCATATTTACTTATGGCTTTAAGAGCTATGTTATTGAATATGGTATAGGAGAAAATCCACAAGAATGGAGTGACAAAGGAATAAGTTTGGTGAACAATGGACGAATTCAAATAATCAATGGAACGTTAGCAAAATGGGATACTGGTTCGATAATTGAACCAAACATTTACACAATTAGAATAACAGTTTATGGAAGATTTAAAGAAAAGGCATTTGTAAAAAATATTTATTTAGATCCAACTTTAAAAAAAGGATGGCCTCAAAAAATAAATTGGGATAAATGTCCACCGGAAAAATCTTTTTGCTGGGGTGGTTTTTCAGATCCTTCTATAGATGATTTAGATAACGACGGTAAAAGCGAGGTAATTATGTTATTAGACGGGATACCACCAAAGATTTTTGTTTACAATGAAAATGGTTTACTTCTTTGGCAAAAAAATATTGGTAATGCTAATATTTTTATAGGTGGGAATTTGCGCCCACCAATAATTGTTGATATAAATAATGATGGTTATAAAGAAATCATCACCCATAGTTATTCTCCTCAAAATTCAGAAATTTATACATTTAATTATAACGGAGCTATCCTAAAAACACTGAAAATCCCAGATTATTATGATCCCGCTTTATTAGTTGCTGATTTAAATCATGATGGAAATAAAGAATTGATTAGAAAGGATAAAAAAGTTACAATAACTGATTTATTAACTTGGAATAATATAAGTGAATGGGATTTTCCTAGTAAAGAAGCGTGGTTTGCTCCAGTTACTCCGATGGCCGTAGGCAATTTTGATGATGATGAAGACCTAGAAATTGTAATTGCAACCCCCTCTGTATATGGTCAAGAAAGTTTAATTTATATTTACAATGAAGATGGATCTTTAACAGTAAATCCAATAAATGTTAATGGATTAATAAAAGGTTTAGCAGTTGGAGATATAAATTTTGATGGCAATGATGATATTGTTGTAAGTAGCTCTTCTATACCAAACACAAAAGATAATGTTTATGCATTTGATAGAAATGGTGAATTACTTGAGGGTTGGCCAGTATTAAAGAACTATGATATTTATACTTCACCATCCTTAGCAGATTTTAATAATGATGGTTATTTAGAAGTTTCTGTTATAGCTGTTAATACATTTTACCCTTATGATATAGAAAATTATTTAATTAGTTATAATGGAAAAATAATTTCTGGTTGGCCACAATCA
>JBBSZH010000067.1:0-4861 GCA_038044845.1 Nanobdellota archaeon | reverse complement strand
AGTTCAAATTTGCACCAGTCAGCATTTCCTCCAGAATAATATTTATTTTTTAAAGGTTGTATTTTTTCAAATGGATCTCCCCATCCTCCAAACCAGAGGAATCCATTTGTTTTCCCTTTTTCAGTTCTGCAGTTTCCTCCTGCCTCAAATCCTCCTAATTGTTCCTTGAATTCTTCTTTATTTTCAAATTCTTTCCACCAATCTCCCTCACCCTTTGTGCATTTTTCAATACAACTCTCATCTGGCTGGCATGTTCCCTCACATTTTTTGCTTTCTTCATCTATATTACAATCCATTTGTTCTCCACAAGCTTCTCTAATACATTTTTCAATACAAGGTCTTGTGCAGTCTTTGCTGCATCTTTGTTTTTGCTCCTCTCTTCTTTTCTCATCTTCTTCTTTTCTTCTTTCATCATCTTGATTTCTATCTTCTTGTCTATTATCTTCAAAAGGTTGTTCTGGTTGTATCCCTAACTCTCCAGGCGGTTGTTGATTTTCTTGGCTCGGTTCTGGTCTAGTTGTTCCCTGCTGTTCTGTACCTTCTACTGGAGTAGATGGTGGTGTTTCTTGTGTTCCACTATTTTCTCCACCTTCAACATCAAACCCAGTTAGACCGATAACAAAACCCGTAATCTTTCCTGTGACCTCTTTAATAGAGAAAATAACATTTCCTGTTATTGATTCTGGTTGTTCTTCGGTTTGTTCTGTTACTTCAGGTTCAGAATTTTCATTTGTGGTTTCAGTTTCTTGTTGGGGGCTTTCCTGTATTTGTGCAGTCTCAACTTCAGAACTTGTTTGTTCTTCCTCTCCACTAATCTCATTTGTTTCTGGTTCTTCTATAATATTATTTCCTTCTCCAGTTTCTTCTGTTTTTTCAATTTCTATTTTTTCAGGAAGTGTAATACATTGTCCGTTACTACAAACATCATTTTCTCCACCACAATCTGATAAACCAGTGCATTGATTTCCAACTACATCTCCAACAATAATTTCTTCAGTTACATTTTCTTCAACAACTCCAGTGCAGGCAAGCCCTGTTCTTGTCCATAATCCATTAGAACATATACTTGCAATAATATTTTTTCCAGATTCACAATTCATAATCCTTTGTGTTCCATCTGTGCATTCTTGTTCAACACATTCACTTAATTCTTTGACTTGGCATTTTCCTTCAATACATTCTCCATTACCGCATAAAAACTTGCAATCTTCATTTATACTGCAGGTTTGTTCTTCTATGCAAGTTGGTGCTAATGAACAATTATTTTCATCGGTTCCAGAAAAAATAACTTTTCCAGAACACTCAATTGGAGCATATTGCGGGCATAATGCACAATCTTCTGCACAATTATCAATTGTTTCATTTCCTTCACAAACATGATTCCCACATACAATTTCTTTTATTTCTATTATTTGTTCTTTTGCCTTGCATTCTTTTGCAATACAATAAAAATCAACTTCAATATCTTTAGTTTCATTTCTATTTAATATTGTGCTTTTGCCTTTCCCACAGATTTTCCCGCCACACTGATCATCATCGCAGTCTATCTGCTCATTTTTATTATCATCAATATCATTATTGCATATTTCTTCTCCTTTTTCTCTGAACAATTCTATTAATCTTTTTTTGAATTCTATTTGTGCAAAAGAATACTCTTTTATATCATAACTAGAAAACAAGCTCAAATAAAACTGCTTTCTTTCCTCATAATTCTGTTTTCTTAATTCTTTTTCTTGCTTTCTTCTTTCTTGGTCTTGTTTTATCCAAAAATAAGGATCGCTATTTTCTTTTGACTGTTTATTATCATTATTGTTTTCATTTATCGCATTTCCAGTAATAAAATTTCCAGTTATTGTATTCTTAACTACGTTGTTAGAATCAGAATTTGAGCCCCCCCCTGTATTTTCAACTACAACATTATTCTTATTGTCCTCTTTAGAAACTTTATTTTCAACTACTGTCCTGCCTTGATTTTCTGTAGAATTATTTTTTTCAATCTCTTTCCATACCTCATTTGATTTTTGATTCCATGCTTCATTAATCATCATTAGTTTTTGATTTATAATGTTAGTCTCTTTCCAATTTTGTTGTTCAGCAGCTTGTTTATAATTATCCAACAAACTTGTAATCTCTGATTTATAATACTCAACACCTTTATTTTTATATTGCTCGGGAGAAATCTGTTCCCCTACTTCATCCATTTTTGGCATCATACCTCTTGTATTTGTCCATAAATTAAGGTTTATCCAATTCCATTCACAATCATCGCACATTTCTAATCTTGCTATTATCTCAAATTTCTCTCCTTCATAAAAACTAATTTCCTGGACAAGCATATTTTGAGAAGGCATCTGATTTTCACTCCCAAAAATATCTGACATTGTTTTTTCGCACTTGCCTTGGTTTTGCCTGAAATAATTCTCAAATGTTTTTTCTGCATTTACACTTTCTTTTGCTAAAATCTCTGCATTTGCATGAGAAGGATCTGAATTAAACTTTTCAGCTAAACTTTTAATTTCATTTATCTTCCCGTTAATATCTAATTGTTCTTCTGGTTTTTTAAATTCTATCCAAAAATTTAATCTGTAAATTAAATCTCCTTCTTTAATAGAACCTTCATTAGATTCTTCTTTTATTTGCTCATCTTTCTTATTGCCATTATTATCAAACTGTTTTTTTGTGAAAATTGAAGGAAAAGCATCTAAGCTAATTTGTATTTTCTTTCCATCAAATACAATTTTTTTCCATGCAGGAACAGGAGAATCTAATTTTTTATCATGCTCTTCTCCTTCTACCCAAACCCATTTTGTTTCTTCGCTAGGTTCTCCTAAAATTTCTCTTATCTTATCTTGTTTTAAAACTCCGCCCATTTGCTGATTGGTTGCTCCTAAAATCTCATTTAAATTTTGTCTTGATGCAGAAATATAAACTAAAAGTTTCACATAATCTATATTTCCTATTTCGTATTCTTCTGCATAATATGTAATGCTTTTTATTTCAGAATCAGCAGAATTTGAAACTGCAAGAACAATGCTTATTGAGAACAAGAACAGCATTATTAAAATTACAAACGACACTACCCTCTTTTCCATAAAAAACAAAAGAATATATACTATAAAAAGTTATCTGGCTCGATTATTTTTCAAGAACTAATCCCGTTCCGTCAGGATAAACCCTGCATTTCTCAATCCTAAATCCTTTGAACTCCTCTTCCAATAAATAACAATATGGTCTGTGGTTATGTCTTAAAAGCAGATATTAGAAAATTTTTTGATTCAGTTGATTAGAGTAAATTGCTGGGAATATTGCGAAGAAAGATTAAATCATGTTCGTTTTGATTATTTGCTTTCATGTAAATACAATAAAATGCACATATAAAAAGTTATACTTTGCTAACACTTTGTAATCATTATATCCTTACAATCCTTAAACCAATTACATCAAAACCTTTAAAAATAAAATTAACCTATATTAAAAATGGATAAAAGAGCAAAAATAACTCTTATTATAATTATCGCGGTGATTTTAATAGCAATTTATATAAAATATCCAAGACCTCCTGAAACTACAGAAGAAATATCAAAATGCATAGGAAAAAATTCAATTTTATATATCCAATTAGGATGCAGTGCCTGTAAAACTCAAGAAAACCTTTTTGGAGAAAATTATCAATATTTAAACAAAGTAGATTGTTTTTATGAACAAGAAAAATGCATTCAAGAAGAAATAGAAGCAACTCCAACATGGATTATAAAAGGAGTAAAATATAAGGGAGTTAAAAACATAGAAACATTAAGGGAATTAACAGGATGTTGAAATGTTAAGATGGCTGATAAAGAAAATAGGAAATTTTCTAATCAACCATTTTTAATAAAAAATAAAAAACACAATAAAAAATGGCTGATTTAAGTTTTATAGGGATAACAGGACTTGCTCTAGCAGATTCTGTAAATCCCTGCGAATTAGCTGTTTTAACAATGGTGTTGATAACTTTATTAATACAGCATCCAGAAAATAGAAAAAAAGTTCTTTATGGGGGAATAGCTTTTGTTTTAGCAGTTTATATTGGATATTTAATTTATGGGCTTATAATTGTTCAATTCTTTAAAACCTTTTCAGAAATTTTAAGACAAAATTCAACTTATATTTATACTGGCTTAGGAGTATTATCAATGATATTGGGTGCTTTAAATATAAAAGATTATTTTTATTATTCTCCTGGAGGATTAGCAACAGAAATGCCTTTATCTTTCAGGCCAAGAGTAAAAAAATTAATAGAAAATATAACTTCTCCAAAAGGAGCATTTATAATTGGTATTTTAGTCACAATACTTCTTCTCCCTTGCACAATGGGTCCTTTAATAGTCGCATCAGGGCTTCTCTCCCAATTAGGAATATTTCAGGCTCTTTTATGGCTTTTATATTATAATTTAATTTTTGTCTCTCCAATGATTTTAGTAGTTGCAATTATTTATTATGGCTTTAGAAAAATTGAAGAAGTTTCAGATTGGAAAGAGAGAAACATCAGAAATCTTCATCTAATTGCAGGAATATTATTATTCTCAATTGGTTTTGCATTACTCACTGGATGGTTGTATTAATAACTAATTAATAATTCTACTCGCTTTCAAACTTGTAATTAATATCTTATTAAGAAGTAATTCAAACTAAATACCTTACTAAAAGAGATAACTTTTTAAATATTATAATATTATATCTAATATGAAAAAGGTGATTATTGCTTCAGTTACAATTTTATTATTAGTTGTTGGTGGAATTTTTGTTTATTTCAAGTTTATTCAAAAGACAGGTTGTGAAGTTTATCCCGATCAAATTCCAAGTGATGGTTCTAGTTATTCAA
>JBBSZH010000066.1:0-2982 GCA_038044845.1 Nanobdellota archaeon | reverse complement strand
AATCTATCGATAAAAGTTTTAAAATCTTCTTTGTCTATATCACCACCACAAGCATGAGCATGTCCTCCAGCATTACCCCTTAAACCCTCAATTGCTTTTTCCAATAAAGGCGGCAAGATTATTTTCGATTTATGATATGTTCTCATACTCATCCTCATCCTGTCATCTTTTTCTCTTGCCACAAAAATAACTTTATCCTTAAACTTGTACATCAATTCATTCGCTAATATCGTTGTTAAACTAGTATCTTTTGTATAATAAGTGTAAAGTAAAATATTTTTTGTTATTATGCTATTTTTTAAAGCATCATCTAAAATTTTTTGGTATTCTTTGTTTATTTTTTCAAATCTCTGATAAATGTATTTACCGCGAGGAGTGGTTTTGTCAAGAATTTCATAAGGATCATTTATTCTGGTTAAAATATTAATGCATCTCTTAACCTCACTTGCCTTTCCCTTTAAAATAAAAGTAAATAATTTAGCTAATATACCAAATTTTGTTTCAAAATATAATTCATCAGGCTCTTTTATCTTTTTATTAATTAAATCAGAATATTTTTTGCTGAATTCATTTAAATGAGCTAAGCTCCAATCAGCCATTATCCCTATCATTGCTATCCATAAATTTTCTTTCGTAATCTCATAACACCAATAAGAGGTCGGATAATTTTTTTTCCCGTATAACAATGGATTAAAATACTTAACACCCTTAATATCAACAATTGAATGGTGATCTATCCAGATAATAGGAACATTTACCTTATCTACAAAATCTTGCTCTATTGCATGCTTGTCTAATACTAAAACTAGATCTGGTTTATATTCTTGAACCTTTTTTACATAACCTTCATCAACAATAGGATGTGTAACAGCTATCCCCTTGCCCCTTTCTAAATATTTATAAATTAGTAGAAATGAGGCTAGTCCATCAGAATCGTCATCAAATAATATTAGCGGGTTCTCGGATTTTTCAAGATAATTTTTAATTTCTAATAAGCTAGTCATTATAGTAAAGTTTATAATTTGATATTTATAAGTTTTGTTAATGAAAAAATTAAAACATTTGATTTCATGGAAGACTAGATTAATTTTGGCATTAAGTTTAATTATTCTAATTCCTTTATTAATTGCTGTATTCTTTTTCTTAGGGCTCTTTGTTTTTTTGGCTCTGTTAATAATAATTATAACGTTAATTTTATTCTTAGTATTTGGAAAAACTAGAATTTATTATAAAAAACTTTAATTTTTACCACGTTTTCTGTGTGCTGCTAAACTAGGCCTTATTTTCTCATAACCCTTTCCTTTGCCTAATAATCCACGAGAACGTCTGGCTGCAGAAGTTAATCCTCTATAAACCCTGCCGCGTTGGATTGCTAAATTCATAATTTCAGGATATTTTTTTCCAAGTTCTCTATCAACCAAAATTATTTCGTAAAAATAATATTTTCCGTCTTTTGCTAAATAATATGAGTTAATGACTTCGCAATTTGGATATTTTTTATTAGCTCTTTGCTCAGCAACCCATTGATAATTCATTCCAAGAATTAGTTTTCTTCTTAAATTCTTGCTTTTTCTTCCTGACTTAATTCTAGGACGTTGTCTACCGCCTCTTAATAATTTAACTCTCACAATAACATAACCTTGTTTTGCCCTATAACCTAAAGCATGAGCTCTATCTAATCTAGTTGGATTTTCAACTCTAGTAACAGAATTACCACGTCTCCACTCTATTAACCTTTGTCTATATAGCTCAGGAGTCCAATTTTGTTGTAAATATTTATACAATCCCATTTTCTTAAACATACTAAAATCAAAATAAATGTTTAAAAAGCTTTCCAAAAGGTTTTTATATAAGTTAATTTTTACTCTATAGGAATTAAAATGGCAGAAGTAGTAAAAAACTTATTTAAGGTTGTTTTTGGGGTTTTATTAATAATTTTAGCATTATGGTTTGTTACTTCTACAATTGGAAAAGACTGGGGGCAAGCTGCTTGGGATTTAATACAAGGGGGGATAGTACTTCTTGTTATTTTGATTGGATTCGTTTTATTACTTGTAGGATTTAGTGATTTAAAGAATGCTGAGTAAAAAACAAATAATAGATCTAAGAGAATTAGAGGAAATGTTCGAAGAAGTAGAGGGATTAGAGGAACAAGAAATTTATGTTGCCTCCTA
The DNA here is from genome assembly GCA_038044845.1 of Nanobdellota archaeon. Classification (GTDB taxonomy): domain Archaea; phylum Nanobdellota; class Nanobdellia; order SCGC-AAA011-G17; family GW2011-AR20; genus GW2011-AR20. The sequence goes on along the minus strand of JBBSZH010000066.1, from coordinate 808 downwards.
AATTAAAATCTAAATTTTTTTCTTAATTTTTTAAGTATTTTAGAAGTTTTTTTGGGCTTTTTCCTTCTCTTTTTAGCCTTCTTAGTTTTTTTAATCTTTTTTTTATGTTTAGTTTTCTTTTTCTGTTTTCTTTTCTTCTTTCTCTTTTTAGCTTTTTTGAGTTTTTTCTTTTTCCTAGCTTTTCTTTTAGCTTTCTTTTTAACCTTAATCTCTTCCTCTGGCTTAAGAACTATTACAACAGGCTTCTTTAGTTCCTCAAGTTCTTGGTTTAATATATCTATCTTATGACTGATTTCACCAATTTTTTTTGTACTATCTTCCTGATGCAATAATGTCCCGCATTCTTGGCATTTAAACTCTAACTCCATCGCCTCTTCCAATTCTACCCTTGTACAATTATTTTTACAAATATAAAATCTTTGTTCATTCTCTTTTTTTAATTCAATCTGTAAATTCTCTAATTCTTGTTTTTTTCTAACAACTAGCATATCACGAGCATGTTTAAAATTAAATGTCCAGTAATAAATATACAATCCTTTATCCCTATCTTTCTTCCTTGTAGAATAATTTAAGTTAAAAGAATTTAATTTATATAATAGATTTCTTACTTGATTAATAGTTATTTTTAAATCCTCTGCTAATTTAAATTCGCTTATATTTTCATATTCCTTCATTAAATTTAGTAATTTAACAGCATCTTTGCCAGCAATTTCCTCAACAAATTTTTCTAATATAGATAAAAAATCCATTGTAATAGTGAATTAATAATGTATTTAAAAATCTTTTCATATTTATTTACACTACAAAC
>JBBSZH010000065.1:0-3069 GCA_038044845.1 Nanobdellota archaeon | reverse complement strand
TGCAAAATTATATTATTAAAAATGAATTTGAAAGAGAACAAGAGAAGATCCAAGTTGCAGAAGAATTTAAACCAGTTAAAAATTATTTTGATTCTTGTATACAATCTATTGCTTTAGATGGTGCTAGAAGTTTAGGATTACAAGGGGGTTATTTAACAATACCAAAAGATGAATTACCTGTAAATCCAGCACTGCCCTTTTCAAATAGATTACAAATTTTTGGTAATGATGCTTTGGAAGTTCCCTATTGGTTTTATGAAACAGCAAATGGAATCCAAAAAATTCAAGTTCCAACTGTTCAGGATATGCAAAATGATTTACAAAATTTTATCTCAACCAATATAAATAATTGTTTAAATAATTTTACTTCTTTTGAAGACTATGAAGTATCTGGTTTTGATAATATTAAAACAGAAGTCCAAATAGAAAATGATAAGGCATTTGTAACAGTTTTAAGTAACTTAAAGGTTAATTATAAGGGGTTAACACAAGATTTTGATAAATTTTTAATTATCGTAGATGTTCCGTTAGGTAAATTATATAATAAAGCAAAAGAAATTTTAGAAAAAGAAAATTCCGAATACTTTTTTGAGCAGAAAACAATTGATATGCTTGTTTTATACGATCAAATACCATATACCGGCTTAAACCTAAATTGTAACCCTAGAATGTGGGCTACTGAAAATGTTAAACAAGATCTAAAAAAGGTACTTAAGGCAAATATAGAAATTGTAAATCCAAATGCGCCGCGTAAATATTTTAAATATGATATAAACCCAGAAAATATTAATATTAATTTTAGGTATGATGAAAACTGGCCATTATTTTTAGAGGCCAATGGAGGAGAGCAAGTATTAAAAGAAAACTCGATATATGGAGAAAACAATCCAGCTGCCTCATTTTTAAGAACATTATTTTGTTTAAACAATTATCATTTTATTTACGATATTAAATATCCTATTTTAGTAAATTTAAATGACAATAACTTTGATTTCCAGTATGCAACAATGGTTATTATAGCTAATAATCAACCTAGAGAAAATAGATTAGGAATAGAAGCTCCTGTAAATTCAAATCCAGTAATATGTAAAAGCGGAAGTGTTGAAACAATAATTGATGCGATAGATCAGTATACCAATAAAGAAATTGAGAATGCAGATGTTAAATTTGCCTGTGTCGGAACAGTCTGTGAATTAGGAAAAACTTCTCAAAGCGGACTAAAAACTAAAGTTCCTGCATGTTTGAATGCAGAGATAAAAGTAGAAAAAGATGGATATAATAAAGCTCAAATTATTACAGATACAACTGACGGGGGTAATTTATTCTTATACTTAAAACCAAAATATAAAAAAAATATAGAGGTTAAGGTAATAGATGAAAATACAGTTAGAACTCCATTAAGCTCCGAATTCGTAAGCTTTACATTAACAAACTCAAACGACAAAACACAAATTTCATTTAGCCAAGATTCTAAAGAAATTGAATTATCCGAAGGCGAATATGAAGTTTCTAGTTATATAATAAGGAATTATTCAACCAAAATTAAATTACAAAAACAAGAACTTCAATATTGTGCAGATGTACCAAGAACCGGTATCCTTGGTGTATTAGGCTTTACAAAAAATGAATGCACAAAAACAGAAATTCCAGAAACTGACTTGGAACAAGTTTTAGTTGGCGGGGCCAAGTTTAATTTAACCTTAACACAAGATCAAATTATAAGTTCAAATACAATTACATTTTACACTTTATTCAATAAAGTCCCGAGTAATGTGCAAGAATTGACAGACCTTTATAATCTAATTGGCAAAAATAAAGATTCAACAAACTTTAGATTTCCATTAATAAAATGAAAAAACAATTAATTGCAATAATTTTAGCATTTTTAATAATCGCTACACCATTAACTTATGCACAAGTGACTTCTGGGCAAGAATCACCAACAAATGAACAGATTCTTCCTGCAGAAGATATTTTAATTAATGTAGGAGAACTTCAACCAACAATTATTCCTCAACAAGCATTTGAAACAGATGATTATATTGGTTATCCTGTCTACGCCTTACTTACAGGAATTCAAACAAATCCTTTTATAGATGTTAGTAAAATAAGATCAATTAGTTTCAGAGTAGTTAATACAAATGTTCCCGGGGTAGTTGTTTCTCCGCTTCCACCACCAGGCGGTCTTTTTGGTCGTTATACTTTAAGCAATTTAGGAACTCTTATCATTAGATTACCAAAAATAAAAGATGAAAGAAAAATACCAAATAGAGTTGATTTAAACATAACAGCCAATATTTTATATGACATAGGTGGAGGTTTTGGTGTGAATGAAGTTGGGAGAAGTATTTCACAATCAACAGATCAAGAATTTTTAAATGATAAAACTAAATATTCATTTTGGTCTGGCAGGGGTTATGTCAAAGCAGATTTAATTGATGATGACAAAGCAACCTTCACAGTTTACGATGGAAGATTACAAAAAGTAAGATCTGGTTTAACCTTATCCCAGGGGCAAGAATCAAGCGAAATATCTTTAAATACAGATTATTTTTTCCCAGGCTATGGTGAAGAAGCATTAAGAAGAAATTTGAGGGATAAATTTATTTTAAGATTAGATAGTATAGATGTTTCAAAAGACAAAGTAAAATTACAGGTTTTAGTTAATAATAAGCTTATTACAGAAGAAATTAGTGTTAATCAAAGGTTGTATGAAGGATCTTCTTGGAAAATAAACAATATAATAAAGACAGATGTTCAAGATAGGGTTGAACTATATAATGAAGATACAAAAGAGATAGCAGTAATTACAGGCTCAAGAATTTATGCTATAGATTGCTCTTTATATAGTAAGGATTTATGCAAGGCAGTTCCACAATGTAATTATGATGAGAAAACTAATAAATGTTTTAATAATGTACAACAAACCCAAACAACTCAAGTTTCCCAAAATCAAAGTACGGATAAAAAAGTGGCTGAAACAGAATTGCTTCAAGCAATAAATGAGTTTAATAAGTTAACTAGCAGCTCATCAGTTGATGATTATAAAAAAGTTACAGACTTATTTTT
>JBBSZH010000064.1:18397-32213 GCA_038044845.1 Nanobdellota archaeon | reverse complement strand
TCATCTTTATTATTTAAATTAATTATTTTTTTTATTTTTTGTTTTATAGTTTTAGGATTACAAGTTATATCAAAAAATGCATATGCCGAATTTTCAAAAACTTCATTTAATGTTTTGCCATAAGCTTCAAATGCTATATCTGCAATTGCAACATTTTCTAAATACTTAAATTTCATAGCATTGCTCTTAGTTCTTCTGGAATTTTCCATGGTGGATCAAATACAACTTCAACATTAACTTCTTTTACCTCTTTTAAATACATTTTAATCTTAGATTTAATATCATTTATTAATTCATCCCCATAAGGGCAAAACATACTTGTTAATGTCATTCTTATATTCACTATATCATTACTTATACCAACATCATAGATTAATCCTAATGTATAAACATCCATTCTTATTTCAGGGTCATAACATTCTTCTAAAACTTTTATAACTTGTTCTTTTGTTATCATACTAACCCTTAACATTTCCAATTGGGGAAAGTCCAACTACAGGTTTTGAAATTCCTGCAAGCTCAACAGATTTAATAACTTCATTAATATCTTTATAAGCTATGCCTGCTTCTTCTGCTAAACCAGACATTGAAACGCTTCTTACATAAATTCCTTTTTTAGCCATATCATGTAATAATTTTTCTCCTCTTATCTCATGTTTTGCCTTAGTCCTTGACATTGTTCTACCCGAACCATGGCAAGTTGTTCCAAAGGTATCGTCCATTGCTTTTTGAGTCCCAACTAATAAAAATGAACCGGTCTCCATACTCCCACCAATAATTACGGGTTGCCCAATATCTTTATACAATTTAGTTAGTTCTTCATGCTGCGGTGGAAATGCCCTTGTAGCCCCTTTTCTATGCACAATTAATTTTTTCTTTTTGCCATCAACTTTATGTTCTTCGATTTTTGCGACATTATGGGCAACATCATAAATTAAGTTCATCTCAAGTTCTTCTGCACTTTTTTTAAAAACTTTTGAAAAACCCTCTCTTATTCTATGTAAAATAACTTGTCTATTTGCAAAAGCCATATTAGCTGCACAGGCCATTGCTTTGTAATAATCCTGCCCTTCATTTGTATTAAATGGTGCACATGATAATTCTCTATCTCTTATTTTTATATTATATTTTGGCATAATTTTATCAAATTTTTGCAAATAATCTGTTGCAATTTGATGTCCAAAACCACGAGAACCACAATGAACCATTATAACAATTTGCTCTGGAAATATTCCAAACTTTTTAGCTAGTTCTTTATCAATTATATTATGTTCATCTACTTTTTGTATTTCTAAATAATGATTTCCACTTCCTAAAGTTCCAATTTGGTTTATACCACGTGAAATTGCTTTCTCGCTTACTTTATTTGAATCAGCCCATTCTATCTTACCATAACCCTCTGTTCTTTCTAAATCAGAATGCCAACCATAACCATTTTCAATACACCATTTACTCCCTTGCTCAACAACATCTTTAAATTCTTGTTTATTAACCTGAACAAATCCTTTTGCTCCAACCCCAGCAGGAACAATTTTAAATAAAGTGTCAACTAATTCTTTTAGTTTAGGTTGAACTTCTTTAAATGTTAAATTTGTGGTAAGTAAGCGCATTCCGCAATTTATATCAAACCCTATTCCACCAGGTGAAATTACTCCATTTTCTTCAGGATCAAATGCAGCTAAACCGCCGACTGGGAACCCATAGCCCCAATGACCATCAGGCATACAATAAGAATAATTAACTATACCAGGTAAACAAGCAACATTTGTAACTTGATCAAAAACACCTTTATCCATTTGATTAAGCAATTTTTCAGTTGCTATAATCCTTGCTGGAACGTTCATTCCTTCTTTATATGAAGTTGGAATTTCCCAAGTTACATCATTTATTTTTTTAATTTCTTTTGGTACTTCCATATTATTATTAAATTAAGATTGTTTTAAAAGGTTTTTCTATTTTACTTAGCAATAATACCAAAAACTTTAATAACATCTTTATTTTCTTAAGTTTAATATGAAATTGAAATTTATGGATTTCATTAATGGTATATTTAAAGCTATTTTTAAAAGAAAAAAATTAATTAGATTAGGTGTTTACGGTCCTGTTAATGTTGGCAAGACAACTTTAGCTAATAGAATTTGTAAAGACTGGATTGGAGAGGAGTTGGGAACTGTTTCTAAAATACCACATGAAACTAGAGAGATCCAAGTTAAAGAGAAGGTTAAAATTAGAAGCAATTCAAAAGAGCTTGATTTTAATATTATTGATACCCCGGGAATAGTTACAAAGATAGATTATGAAGATTTTATGAAATTTAAATTAAGTGAAAAAGAATCTAAACAAAGAGCAAAAGAAGCAACTAAAGGAGTTATAGAAGCAATTAAATGGCTCGAAAATGTTGATGCTGTCTTGGTTGTTCTCGATTCAACTGAAAATCCTTATAATCAAGTTAATATAACTATAATTGGAAATTTAGCAGCCAGAAATATTCCTGTTTTGATTGTTGCAAATAAAATAGATTTAAGAAAAGCAAAAATAAAAAGAGTGCAAAATGCATTCCCGCAATATAGAACAGTTGGAATATCCGCTGAAAAAGGAAAAAACATGGAGGATTTTTATGAGGCTCTATTTGAGCTAATAAAATAAAATGTTAACACTACAATTCGTACCATATACAGAGATTAAAGATCTAAGTTCTATTGGAAGAATTCGTAAATTACTTAACCTAGCAAAAGAAAATAAAATTGTTTTACTTGAGGGGAGATTAAGTAAAGAAGAAGAAGCTGAATTAATTAAAACAACAATGGAAGAAATTAATGCTACTTTTAGAGGTATTGAATTAGCTGTTATAAATCCAAATGAAAACGAGCAAGATGTTTTTACTAGATTTAAAGCAACTTTAGCTAGCACTTTATTAGGGAATAAGCAAGGATTCACAATCGTTGGACCAGCCACTATAATTAAAAGCATTAAACGTGATCCTAATAAATTACAATTATTAATGAAGGATGCTGGTTCAAAATCAAGAAGAAGTAAAAAAAGAAGAAGGTAAAATATGTCTCACCAGTGTGTTAAATGCGGTAAAATATATGAAGAAGCTTCTAATGAATTACTAAAAGGTTGTGGTCAATGCGGTGGAAAGTTTTTCTTTTTTGTTAGAAAAGAAACATTAGAGAAAGTAAAGCAATTAACCGTTGATCTAACACCAAAGGATAGAAAAGAAATAGAACAAGATATTCGCGAACTTATAGATTATGAAGATTTGGATAAACCAGTTATATTAGATATCGAAAGTATTAGGATATTAAAACCAGGGCAATATGAAATTGATTTGGTTGATTTATTCAGAGGAAAGCCAGTAATTTATAAATTAGAAGAAGGAAAATATGTTATTGATTTAGCTTCTACATTTCAAGCAAAAGAAAAAGGTTGAGATGGGATACGAGCTTGAAGCAATGTTAGAGAAAAGTAAAAATGGGGGACTAACAGGAGGAGAGTTAGAAAAAACGTTTAATTTAATATTAAATGCTCCTTATGCTGGCAAGGGATGTGAAGCTACTAGTTCATGTAATGAAGAGGCAATTGAAATCGATGGAAGATATAGATGTAAAATGCATTCTTTTTATGGATTTATTAAAAATAATCTAAAATAAAGGTTCTCCTTCATCTTCATAAGGATCTTCTATAAGTTCATCATCCTCAAAAATTTTATACATTTTTACCTCTTTTTATTTTAAAATAATTAATTATTATTTAAAGATTTCTATATTTTTTTAGTTAGGTTTATAAATAGTTAGAGTTTTTGCAGTGTAATGACAGAATTAATAGCATGTTTATCAACTGGAAAAGGAACCTGGGGCCATGTTTCTAGATTAATGCAAGATGCCAAATGGAGTAAAATATTTCTAATAACTAATGAGTATGGAAAAGAAAATTTCTCAAAGGATGATAGAACAGAGCTAATTGCAATAAATTTAAGCCAAGGAATTAAAGAATTAAGGGATGAAATTTATAATAATTTAAAGGGAAAGATTAAAGGTACAGAGGTTGCAATAAATATAATTTCTGGTATGGGAAGGGAGCATATGGCTTTAATCTCTGCTTTACTTAAGATCGGGGTTGGATTTAGGTTAGTTGCTTTGACAAAAGATGGTGTAGAAGAGATTTAGTAAAGCTTATATCTTTTTTAATTCTTACAATATCATGCAAAAAGATTTCTTACAAGGAGATGAAAGTATTTTTCTTAATGATATTGCTTTAGATTATAATTTTATTCCTAGTGTTTTGTTACATCGGGAAGGTCAACAAGCTTATATTGGTAATTGTATAAAATTGCTAGAACAAAATAAGAATGGGAGAAATTTATTTATTTTTGGTGATCCTGGAATAGGAAAAACATTAGCAACAAGGTATGTTTTAAAACAAGTTGAAGAAAATTCAGATGAAATAATGCCCGTTTATATAAATTGTTGGAAACATGATACTTCTTATAAAATTTTATTAGAAATTTGTAATTTAATTAATTATAAATTTATACAATACAAAGCAACCGACCAATTAATGAAAGATATTAAATCAATATTAAATAAAAGGTCTATTGTACTTTGCTTAGATGAAATTGATAAATTACAAGATTTTTCAATATTATATTATTTCTTAGAAGATATTTTTAAAAGAAGCTTAATTTTTATAACAAATGATAAAAATTGGATTAATATAATAGATGCAAGATTAAAATCAAGACTGTACGCAAATAATGTAGAATTTAAACCATACGACTATAATGAAATCCTAGATATATTAAAACAAAGAATAGAATATGCATTTGTTAAAAATGTTTTTGAAAAAAATTGTATAGAGGAGGTCGCTAAAAAAACTCATGAACTGAAAGATGTACGCGCAGGAATATTTTTATTAAAAGAATCCGGGGATATTGCTGAATCAAGATCGAGTAAAAAAATTACATTAGAAGATGTTAAAAGAGCGATTAATAAATTAGCAGAATTTAAAATTAAAAATGATTTAAATGAAGGGCAAAATAAAATTCTTGAATTGGTCAAAAGATATTCTGGTAAACCAATTAAGGATATTTATAATTATTACAATAAAGATATTAGTTATAGGACATTCAGACGTAGGTTAGAGGAATTAAAAGATGCTAAATTAATAACATTAGAGGAAAGAAGTATTGGTAAAATGGGAAAGGTTGCTTATGCTTATTATGGATTAAATAAAAAATTAGTTGAATTTTAATATATATTTTCTAAAATAACTGTTAGTTTCCAACTGTCCAAGTGACAACCGCACTGGTTTTATTTATAAATAAAAACATCTTACTATAACAAGAGGTGATGAAAATGAAAAAAGAAAATGATTGGTTAAGATATTCTAAAGCTGTAGAAGATGCTTTACATTTACAATTCGTTAAGATAATAGATAAAAATAGAGGTGATATTGATGAATAATTTCAGAGAAATTTTTAGTCAAACTATTTCGAGATTACCTGTAGAAGAATTTGAGAAAAGAACTTTTAATTTAAAAAGATTCTTGAAAAATGAACATCTATAATAAAAAATTGTTGAATGAATTGGTTGAAGATGATAAAATATCCATAGATGAAGAAGCATTTATGGAGGGTTATTTAGAGGCATTTCAAAAAAATTAATTTTTTCTATTATTTAAAAAAACAAAAATAATAAATCCCAGACTTTTAGGAAAGATAATTAATTTATAAAAAGAGAAGATAATCTATCTTCTCTTTTTTCTTCTAGAAGCTTTTTTTCTTCTTGCAGCCATTTAAATTCACCTCTTTTTCCCAAAAAGATTTATTGGAAAAATATTTTTTCTATATAATTTAATGTATAACTCATTTAAATACCTTTCTGTTTAAAAAAATTTTGAAAATTTTTAAAAATTATTTTTTCAACTTCTTCTTTTTCCAAATTTTTAATTTTTGAAATCATTTTAATTGTCTCGACGATAAAACTTGGTTCATTCATTTTATCTTTATATTGGCTTAAATAAGGTGCATCAGTTTCTGTTAAAATTTGATTTAAATTAAATTTTTTTACAATATTTTGGAAATGTTCTGATCTAACAATGCTACATGGGATTGAAAGCATCCAATTATTTCTCTCAATTTCTCTAACTAATTTAAAATTTCCTGTAAAACTATGAAATAATGCTTTCTTAAAGCCAAATTCTTTTAGAATATTAATGCATTCTTCTTCAGCTTTTCTCGAATGAATTATTAATGGTTTATCAATTTCTTGGGCTAATTCAATGATTTTTAAAAAAACTTCTTTTTGTTTTATTAATTCTTTATTATAGGATAGATCTAAACCAACTTCTCCTATTGCAATAATTTTATTCTTATTTTTTTTAATAAAATCCAAGGTTTTTTGAATTTCATCTTCTGTAGAATTAATAATATCATCTGGATAAAGACCTAAACTTGCTTCTACAATATCATATTTTCTGCTTAATTCAATAATTTTTTGATTATCTTTATGATTTATGCCATTACTTATTATGTTAACAACATTATTTTTCTTCGCATTCTCAATAATTTTATCTAATTTATCTTTAAAATATTCGTCTGTTAAATGCACATGTACATCAACTAGCATAATTAATGATTAAAGAATCATTTATTTAAGTTTAACTAAATAAAGTTATTATCCAATTAAAAAATTTTAATAAATAAGGCAATAAATTTATAATAATTAAAATTAAACAAAATATTGTCATGGCTTTAAATAATTTCATTGCTTTTTTATTATTAAAAAGGCTTAACATTGCAATATAAAACATTCTTCCACCATCTATAGGACCAATAGGTAATAAATTAAATAAACCAATTCCTAAACTTATTATCCAAATCCAAAAAAATAACATATTAAACCATTTTGTTAGGGGTAAAACAAACCCAGGAACAGATTCTCGGGTCTTTACATTATTTGTTACACTTATTCCAATATAATATTTATCCTCTTTCTTTATAGGTTTAACAATAAACTCGCCTTTATCTGTAATTATTTTTAAATCTTTTCCATTAGAATTTCTTATTAGGTCAACTAATTGTTTTGAATCAGTAATTTTTTGATTATCAATCTCTTTAATTATCAAACTTGGTTTTAGTTGTGCCAAATCTGCAGGACTATTTTCTTCTACATTAACTAAGGTAATCCCATCAGAAACAAACAGATTATTTTGTAAAGGCAAGAATATAAAATTAAAAAATAATAATATTATTATAGCAAACATAATATTTGAGAATGGGCCTGCAGATAGTATAGATAATTGTTGTTTCTTATTTTTTTTACTTAAAGCTTTTTCATCTGGCTCTACAAAAGCGGCTAATATCGGTCCTAAAAATGCGAAACCAGAACTTTTTATATTTAAATTATATAATCTTGCATAAATACCATGTGAGAATTCATGTATAGCAGCAACAATAAATATGGCAATAATCCAATGCCAAAAACTTAATGTTGGTAAACCTGGAATTGAGATTCCTGGCAAAACAGGTGCTAAAACAGGCTGTGATTCAGGAATAAAAATTAAACTATAAGTTCCTTTAATTAAAATATAAAAAATAAAAATCATTCCTAAGAAGCTAACAAGAATTCCTAAATACCCTAAAAAAGTTAAAAATTTTGGTGCAATTTTTGAATATTTGTCCATTAACTTAATTCCAATTTTAGTTTTATATAAGGCAAATACTTTATTCTGAATTTCAAATTTATCTTTATTTTTTAGATAGAATAAGAATAATAGTCCATAAAATATTATAGCAAAAATTAAATCAAAATTCATTTTTTTCTTATTACTCTAAAACTTTTACTCCCGCATTTTCTGCAAACAAGTTTTTTTTGAATAACCTTAATAGGCCTGCTTCTCATTTTTGTTTTACATCTTTTACAAACAAAGATATTATGAAATAATCTTGCGCTAGCTTCTGGAAATTTTACCATTTTATTTTACCTGTTTAATAATTTTTTGATCCATAATTATCCAATAAACCACTTGACTCCCTTCTTTTACTTGATCTTTTAATTCATCTGGAATTAAAATGTCAAATGTTTCATAGCTTTCCATATCCATAACATTTGCTTTATTTTCATGTATTGAAAGCACCTGGGCATCTCGTTTATCTACAATAGGTACATCAACTTTATCTGAACTTGGGTAAATTTTAATTCTTTTTTGATTATCAATTAATCCAATAGTTTCTATTCTACATTTCATACTCCCATGCTTACCTGTTTTACTTAAATCAATATTTTTCACAACACATGGAACATCATCAAAAATTACATAATTACCTGGTTTTAATGAACCGGCATTCGTTACTTTTTTATCCATTAAAGAAGATAGCTCCAAAATTATTTATAAACGTTTTGTTTTTATTTTTTCTTAAATTTTAATGGTATGTTTAATTTCATCTCAATTAATTCTTGCTGTTCTTTTAGCTCTTTAATTTCTTTAACCAAATCTTGCAATAATCTCTCTATGTACTTAATTCTTTGATCTAGATTAAATGTTTGTTTATAAATAGTAGCTAAGGCAACCCATAATTGGGCAGCTGCTTTATTTTTTGATAATTCATAAATTTCTTTATTACTTAAAGTAGATTTTATTAAAGCTTCTAAATAATTTTTAATTGTTGGGTCAACATTTTCATACCAAGCCATATTAATAATAAAACAAAAAGATTTATATAAATTTGTTTTAAATCAAGATTATGAAACTTAAGAAGGGCGATTTTATTGAAGTAGATTATGTTGGAAAAATTAAAGATGAGAATAAGATTTTTGACTTAACTAATGAAGAAATTGCAAAAAAAGAGAAGGTTTATCATAAAGACCATAATTATAAACCAATTATAATCTGTTTAGGTTTTAATGATATAATTAAGGGTTTAGATGAAGAATTAATTAACAAAGATCTAGGAAATTACAAAATTGAAATTAAAGCAGAGAAGGCTTTTGGCAAAAAAACTTATGATTTAATTAAATTAGTCCCAAGTTCTATATTTACAAAAGAAAATATAAGACCATTTCCAGGATTGCAAGTTAATATTGAAGGATTAATAGGAACTGTAAGAAGTGTTTCTGGGGGAAGAAGTTTAATTGATTTTAATCATCCTTTAGCTGGAAAAGATTTAATTTATGAAGTTGAAATAAAAAGAATTATCACAAATTTAGAGGAAAAATTAAAGTCATTATTAGAATTAAAACTTGGAAAAGAAATTGAATTTAGCATAATTAATGACAAAGCAGTAATAAAATTAGATTTAAAGAAAGAATTAAAAGAACGATTAATAAAGGAAATTAAAGATAAAATTCCAGAAATAAAAGAAATAGAGTTTGAAAAAACAACCACTAGAAAATAAATAAATTTAAATATTAGCACGTTTTTATTTAATAAAAGGTGAAAATATGGATTACATGCAACAAAGTCAACAACAAAGAGCAAATCTATCTTTAAAGACTGCTGTGCAAAGGACTTCTAATATTGATGAAGAACTTGAACAATTACTTTCTAATCAAAAAGCTAAGATCAAGGTTATAGGTGCAGGTGGTGCTGGGAATAATACAATTAATAGAATGAGTGAAATTGGGATTACTGGAGCAGAGACAATTGCCCTTAACACAGATGCTCAAGATTTACTTTATACAAATGCACAGACTAAAATTCTAATTGGTAGAGAAGTTACTGGTGGTTTGGGTGCTGGAAGTATTCCTCAAGTAGGAGAAGAAGCTGCTAAAGAAAGCGAACAAGATATTAAACATGCTATTACAGGAGCAGATATGGTGTTTATTACAGGCGGTTTAGGTGGTGGAACAGGTACTGGAAGTATGCCTGTAATTGCTGATATTGCTAAAAAAATAGGTTGTCTAACAGTAGGGGTAGTTACCTTGCCTTTTAGCATGGAAGGCCAAAGAAGATATGAAAATGCATTAATTGGATTAGAGAAATTAGAAAATATTGTTGATACATTAATTGTAATTCCAAATGATAAATTACTTGAGTTAGCGCCAGACTTACCTTTACATACTGCTTTCAAAATAGCAGATGAAATTTTAACAAATGCTGTAAAGGGAATAGCTGAATTAGTTACAAAAGCGGGTTTAGTTAATTTGGACTTTGCAGATATCAAAACTGTCATGGGAAAAGGAGGCGTAGCAATGATTGGTGTTGGGGAGAGTGACACAGAAAATAGAGCAACAGAAGCTGTAGAGAAAGCATTAAACAATCCATTGTTAGATGTTGATATTACTGGTGCAAATGGTGCTTTGATTAATGTTATGGGTGGCCCTGATATGACTTTGGAAGAAGCAAGGAGGGTTGTTGAAACTGTTTCTGAAAAATTAGATGAAGACGCTCGTATAATATGGGGTGCCCAAATCTCAGAGGATATGGAAAAAGTAATTCGAGCGATGCTAATCGTTACTGGTGTTTCTAGCCCTCAAATTCTCGGTCCTAAAAGACAAAATATCAAGAAGAAAAAAGAAATTCAGAATGAATTGGGCATAGAGTTTATAGGTTAATTCTTGCTACAATTAGCAAACTTTATAAACATATTTTTAAAGCTTTTAAATATGCTTGAAGAAAATTTTCAAAAACCTACATTAAAGCAAAGAATAAAAAACTTTATAATAGAAAGCAATAGGGTTTTTAAATTAACTAAGAAGCCAAGCAATGAGGAATTTAAAACAATAGCAAAAGTAGCTGGGATAGGGACATTAGTGATAGGATTTATAGGTTTTTTAATACATCTAATCAGTCAATTAATAAAATGACAAAAATATTTGCATTAAGAACAACTGCGAATAGAGAAGAACAAGTACTAGAATTTGTTAGTTCTAACGCTAAAAAAAAGAACCTTAATGTTTATTCATTAGTAAGACCACATGGGATGAAGGGTTATATTTTTTTAGAAGCTGAAACAAAAGAAGATGCTGAAAATGCTTATCATGGTGTGCCTTATGCTCGTGGTCTATTACCAAGCCCAGTTGCTTATCAAGAGATAGAGCATATGTTAGAGCAAGCTAAAACTCAGTTCAACATGAAGAAAAATGATATTGTTGAAATTATTTCAGGACCATTTAAAAGAGAGAAAGCAAAAATCTCTAGAATTGATAAGCAAAAAGAAGAAGTTGTTGTTGAATTACTCGAGGCAGCTGTTCCAATTCCAATCACAGTTAAAATGGATTCAGTTAAAGTTATAAGAAGAGAGGGAGAAGAGGCTCCTGCAGAAGAAGATGAGTAAAGAAAAAATAGAATTAATGATTGAAGGTGGAAAAGCAACTCCAAATGCACAATTAGCTCAAAAAGCAGGCCCTTTGGGAATAAACATAACAAATATAATTAATTCAATTAATGACAAAACAACTCATTTTAAAGGTATGAAAATTCCAGTTAAGGTTATTGTTGATAACCAATCAAAAAATTTTGATATTGAAATAGGAAGTCCTCCTGTAAGTGAATTAATTAAGAAAGAAATTAATGTTGAGAAAGGCTCTAGCATGCCAGATAAAGAAAAAATAGGTAATTTAGCAATAGAGCAAGTTATTAAGATAGCTTTAATGAAAAAAGATAGCATGTTAGTTAAGACATTAAAAGCTGCTGTAAAAAATATTATTGGAAGCTGTAATTCTCTTGGTGTATTAGTTGAAGGAAAAAATGCTATTGAAATAAATAAAGAAATAAATTCTGGGTTATATGATAAAAAAATTAATTCTCAAGAAACAGAAGTAAGTAATGAAAAATTAGAGCAACTTAAAAAACAATTAGATGAGGTAAATAAAGAGATTAAAAAACAACTTGAAAAAGAAAAAGCACTTGCTGAAAAGCTTGCAGAAAAGAAAGTTGAGATTGTTAAAGAAGAAGCACCAAAAGAAGGTGAAGTTGCTGCTCCGGGTGCTGGTGGAAAGGTTCCTGTGGGTAAACCTGAAGCTGGCAAAGAAGTTGCTCCTGTTGCTGCAAAACCCGAAGTTGGTAAAGAAGTTGAAAAGAAAGGTAAAAAATAAAGTTTTATAAATTAGATTTATTCTCTAATTTTGAAATCGGTTTTCTTTATAATCTTCTTTTTAATCTTCTCGTTGTAATAACCTTCTTCAACTAAATTATTAAAGACCTCTATCGAATAAGGCGTTAATGCATATTCTATATACCTATCATGGCATATAAACACGTACTTTAATGGTTCTTTTTCCACCAATCCAATTTCTTGCATTGTTTTTAAATAAAAAATAGGGGTGTGAAGAGTTGTAACAAAAAAAACTGCCTTATCGCGGTGATGTTTATCGCCGTAAGTCATTGTTCCGCTCTCTACAAAAACGTGCCATAATTTACCTACAATATAACTTAATATTTCTTCTGATTGTTCTTTTTTTAGTCTTCCTATTTCTCTTGCGATTTCTTCTAAAGTTTTTGATTTTTTATTCATTTTAATCACATAACAAAGGTAACAGCATCCTATTTAAAAGATTGTAGTCTGGTAACATAACAACATTTATATATTAGCAAATCTTATTATTTATATGGAGGAATTACAATTAGAAAAACTAGGATTAACTAAGACAGAGGCTAAAGTCTATTTGTCATTATTAAAATTAGGAAGTACTAAAACAGGATTATTAGTCAGAAAAACTAATTTACATCGCGCAACTGTTTATGATGTATTAAAACGTTTAATAGAAAAAGGTTTAGTCTCTTATATAATAAAGGGAAAGATAAAATACTTTCAAGTTACTGAACCAGAATATTTTTTAGATAAAATCAAAGAAGAAGAGAATAAGTTAAAAGAAAAAGAAATCTTTGTTAAAAATTTAGTAAAAGAACTTAAAGATATAAAAGAAGAATCTAAAATAAAGGAGGAGGCTTCTATTTATGAGGGTTTTAAAGGAATAAAGGTTATTTTTGATGATATGTTAACATGCAAAGAATATGTCGTTTTCGGATCTAGAGGAAAGTTAAAAGAGATTTTAGGGGATTATTTTAATATTTTTCAAAAAAGAAAGAAACAATTAAAGATTAAAGCACGATTATTATTTGATGAAAGTTTTAGAAATTCGGACTATATAAAAAATATCCATGGAGAAATAAAATTTTTACCTAAAGAATATAATGCACCAATAGCAGCATTTATATATAAAGATAAAGTTGCTTTAATAATTTCTAAAGATATTCCTACAGCTTTATTATTGGAAAATAAAGAAGTTTCTGAATCATTTAAAAGTTATTTTGAATTATTATGGATAATGGCTAAAAAATAGTTTTATAAATTAACGTTTCTTAATTTTTATATTGGGGCTGTCGGCTAGCTTGGTTTAGGCTTTGAGGTTTGGGACCTTAAGACCCCGGTTCAAATCCGGGCAGCCCCATTTATTAACGAAACATTTTTAAAACAATTGTATACTAAATAAAATATGGCAACAAAAAAAGTAGGAACTACTGGAAGGTTCGGTGCACGTTACGGTAGAAGATTAAGACAAAAAGTTGCTGAAATTGAAAAAAAATTAAAACAGTGGCATAAATGTCCTTATTGCAATAAAAAAAGAGTAAGAAGATTAGCAGCAGGGATTTGGTTTTGTAAATCGTGCAAATCAAAATTTACTGGAAAGGCTTACGAGGTATAAAATGGTTGTACATAAATGTTTTGATTGTGGAAAAGTCATAAAAGCAGAATACTTAAAGAAAAAAGTACGTTGTCCGTACTGTGGTTCTAAAATATTATTTAAACCGAGAACAGTTTCTTCAGTTGTTAAGGCAGAATAAAAATGGATAAAGAATCAGAAAAAAAGGT
>JBBSZH010000064.1:6417-18297 GCA_038044845.1 Nanobdellota archaeon | reverse complement strand
TAAAAAATTTAAAATGATGAATAATGAACAAATTGATTTAATCTTAACAACATTAAATCTGATAAAAGAGGATGATAGTGTTCCTAGAAATGTAAAGGCCAGGATTGATTATGCAATTTGTTGCCTTAATGATAGTGAAAAAGACTTTTCTTTAAAAATAAATTCTGTATTACAAGAGTTAGATGAGGTAAGTAATGATAAAAATTTGCCAACTTATACAAGGGTTGAGATACTAAATATAATCGGAATACTTGGAGGATATCAATAGAAATATTTATATACAAGCTGTTATTATTAAAGAGTTAAGAGGATATAAAAAATGAAAGATATATACATGAAGGTTAAGGAAAAAATTCTTAGAACTGTTGGTAGGAGTTCTGATTTTAATGATGATCTTGGTGAGGATTATGTTGAGATTGATACTGATGTTGATAAGGGTCCAAAGGCCAGGGTTTTAGTGAGGCCATTTTTTATTGAGGATTTTGCAGATATTAAACCAGCATTAGATGCTTTAAGAGAGGGAACTACAATTGCATTAATTAATATAAAACCATTAAAAGATAAAGATATTATTGAATTAAAAAGAGCTGTAAATAAATTAAAGAAAACGTGTGATGCAATTGAAGGAGATATAGCTGGATTTGGAGAAGATTGGATTGTTGTTACACCAAGCTTTGCACAAATTTACAGAACAACTCAAACAGAAGACGTTCAAGCTACAGAATAAGTTCTTTAAATTTTTATTTTAAAAAAGATTTATAAATATTCCTTTATTCTAATTTTTATGGAAGTATTAAAGAATCAACCTTGCCCATTATGCCATAAAAATAAATTAATTCTTGGAGAAGAACCATACGAAATCCCTTATTTTGGCAAATGTTATTTAATGACAATGAAATGTGAAAATTGTGATTATAAATTTTCTGACATCGAAACAGAAGAACAAAAAGATCCTGCACGTTACACATTTGAAATCAAAAATAAAAAAGACTTAAATGTAAGAGTTGTAAAAAGCGGACGGGCAAGTGTTAAAATTCCTGCATTGAAAATGTCTGTTGAACCTGGTCCAGCTTCTGAGGGTTATATTTCTAATATTGAGAGCATTTTACAAAAATTTAAGAAAATAATTGAAACAGAAAGAGATACAACAGATGATGAAAATATTAAAAAAACAGCTAAAAATTTATTAAAAAAATTATGGAAAGTTGAACTTGGGGAGATGCCAGTTAAAATTATTATAGAAGATCCGAGTGGAAATTCTGCAATTATAGATAAAAGGACCGTAGTTGAGAAATTAAAAGTTAAAAATTAGACAATTCCTTGCTCAAATAATTCTTCAAAAGTTAAATCATTAATAACAACTAACGCTTCTCTGTAATTTATTACTGGTTTTGAAAATCTAGAATAATCCTCTATACTAATTCTTGGACATGCTGTTTCGATAAATGCCTGAATATCATATAAATTAATTAATTTATCATTTGTAATTTCGTTCATACTAATTAAAATAACTTCTTTATCATCTTTCTCAAGTTTATTTTTTATATAATTAAAAGAACCAAAATGCTGCCCTGGTTTCTTTCCAATTATTAATCCTATTTTACGAGCATCTTTAACTTTATTTATAGCAATAATTCTCTGCCTGATTATTTTTTCACGTTTTTCTTTTATATTATGCACTTCTCTATTAAATGGATCGATTAAAATTACAGGTTTAGTAATAGCTAATGCAGCACCTAAAGCGTGAAAATCATTTCCGATAACTAAAATTGCATCAAATTTATCTTTAATTAATTTTAATCCATTGTACTCACAACCAAGAACTTGTCCATTATAAAATGCAAATCCCTTTTTTCCTGGAATAAAAACTTCTTTATCATTTTCTTTTAGAATTCTTTCTGTTATTGGCAATTGATGCGCATGCTGCACAGAACAAACCAAAGCAATTTTCTTAAAATCTTTTATTTCGTTTAATGATTTTTTTATTAAATCTTCAATATCTGTTTCGTATCTTGCTTCAATATATAAAATTGGAAAATTAATCTTCATAAAAGGGGCATGTCCATAAAGAATAATTAAATCAGCTTTCAAATTCTTAGCCTCATCTAATGCAATATCACAAGCACCCCAGCAAGGCTCTCCAGAAACAATAACTTCTGCATTTGTATTTTCTTGAATAAATTTAACTAATCTAGAGGCTTCTTTTTTTAATCCCTCTGGTAACTGAATCAATATTTTCTTTGCTTTTCTTTCCTTAATTTCTTTAATTAGTTTATCTTCATCAAATTTATACATAATCTTAAACTAAATCGTAAAGGTTATAAAGTTTAAGATTTTTACATAGTCTATGGGGTATAAATCCGAAATTGAATCTATGTTAAAATATTTTATTAAATGGAATAATAATCTAAAAAATTATCCTGCATGGTGGTCTAGAACTAAGGAAAATAAAGTTTTGCAAGAGGAATTTTCTGAAAATCTTAAAGAGATTTCAATTGTGATGAAGAGAAATCTCGATATAATCGGAAAAATTAGAGAGGATCCAGAACTCTCGACCTATAAAAACAATTTAGATCAGTTATATAATGAACTAGAATTTATAGAAGATAGATATAGAAAAGGATCAAAAAAAGACTTTAGAGTTTACCCTTTACCCCAAGATCAATTACAATCTTATGGGTCGGTTATCATAAAAATATTAAGGAAATTGCAAGATGTTTTAGTAGATTAAATCAAATCTTTGAATTAAAAATAAGATAATAAACCAGATCAAAAATTTGGAGTTTGGATTGCAAATTAGTTAAATTTTTAAGTTCTCTAATTTTAGTTATTTTATGCCAGAATCAAAAACAGATAAAATAATGAATATAGCTACGAAAAGAGGATTCTTTTTTCCTTCTGGAGAGATTTATTCTAGTAAAGCTGGTTTTTGGACTTATGGCCATCTAGGAACATTATTAAAACATAAATTTGAAGATATTTGGAGAAATTATTTTTTAAGTTTAGATGAATATTATTATGAAATTGAAGATGTAAATATTCTAGCTAAAGAGGTTTTTAAGAGCTCTGGTCATTTAGAACATTTTTCAGACCCATTAACAGAATGTAAAAAATGCCATTTTAGATTTAGAGCAGATGAATTAATTGAAGATGAAACTGGATTAAAAACAGATGGGTTAAAAGAACATGAATTAGATAAATTAATTAAAGAAAATAAATTAAAATGTCCGAGATGTGGTTCTGAATTAGATAAAGTGAAATTCTTTAATATGATGTTTGATTTAAAAGTTGGTGCGACGGGTGAAGATGTAATGTACTTAAGACCAGAAACAGCTCAGTCTCCTTATATTGCGTTTAAAAGAGAGTTCTTGGCATTAAGAGAAAGATTACCTTTAGGATTAGCTGTTATTGGAAAAGCATTTAGGAATGAAATAAGTCCGAGACAGGGTTTTTTTAGATTACGAGAGTTTACGCAGGCTGAATTACAGATATTTTTTGATCCAGATAATTTTAATGAATGTAAAAACTGGAATGAAATTAAAAATTATAAATTAAGATTGTTATTAACTAAAAAAAAGAATTTAGAAGAATTTTCATGCGAACATTGCAATAAAATGTTAAAATTACCAAAATTTTATATTTATCATTTAGCTAAAATTCAACAATTTTACTTAGATATTTTAAAAATACCAAAAGAAAAATTTAGATTTAGAGAGTTAAGCGAGAAAGAAAGAGCATTTTATAACAAATTGCATTTTGATATTGAACTAGATTTAGAAACATTAAGAGGCTTTAAAGAGTTTGGTGGATTACATTATAGAAGTGATTATGATTTAAGCAAACACCAAGAAGGAAGCGGAGAAAAATTAGAAGTTAATATCAATGGCAAAAAATTTATTCCTCATGTTCTTGAATTAAGTTTTGGTGTAGATAGAAATTTATGGGCTTTACTTGATTTATTTTATCATGAAGATAAAGAAAGACAAATATTCAAGTTACCATTTGCTTTAGCGCCAATCGAAGTAGCTGTTTTTCCCTTAGTTGATAAAGATAAACTACCAGAAAAAGCTGAAGAAGTTTATTATCTTTTAAAAAATGAATTTAGAGTTTTATTCGATAATAAAGGCAGTATTGGAAGAATGTATAGGAGGGTAGATGAAATTGGTGTTCCTGCAATGATTACAATAGATCATCAAACTTTAAAAGATAAAAGTGTTACATTAAGGGATCGTGATACGATGAAGCAAGTTAGGGTGAAAATAAAAGATTTAAATAAAGCTATAAAAGAATTCTTAAATAATAAACCTTTAAATAAGATTGGAAAAAGTATAAATTAAATGGGCCAGTAGTATAATGGCTAGAAAAATTAGCTAAAATTCGTCCATGGCATGGATGAGATCCGGATTCGAATTCCGGCTGGTCCACTTTTTTAAAAAAGATTTATATTAAAATTCAGAATTAATTCATAATCATTAAAATTTTTAAAATTCCTAAAATTGGCTAAGTAGAGTTTAGCTTTTATCTCTTTGTTAATCTGTAGTTCATAGGATGTAAAAGAATTTTGAAATCTCTTAAGCTCCTGATAATTATTTAGTGCAACATAATAAAAGTTTAATAGCCATCTTGTTTCATTCAAGATTGGTAATCCCATGTAACCAATAGCTTCCTCAACTTTTAGGTTTATAGAATTAGAATTAAATGTCGGATTTAAATCAGGTTTTTTAAATTTCTCTTCTAAATTTGGATTGTTTAGCAAAATTTCTAACCTTAAAGATTTATCGGATTGCTGTGCATAGCAACTTATTATTGAAAAAAAGATTAATGGGATTAATTTTTTACAAATATTTTTCATCTTCGTATAAGATATATTTATAAAATAAAAGATAATATAGTTTATAATTTTTATGTAAAAATGGGGCGGATAGTTTAGTGGTTAGAATTTCGCCTTCGCAAGGCGGAGACCCGCGTTCAAATCGCGGTCCGTCCATACAAAGATTTATAAATTTAAACAAGAAATTAAAATCATGAAAAGGTGGCAATATATCATCGGGATTTTAGTGTTAATATTTTTAATTAGTTTTCTAATTAGTAAACTATTGCCAAATTTTGAAGCTGTTCAAGAAGATGAGATATTAGTCATACCAATCTATGGTGTAATTAGTAATGAAAATAGTAACTTGCCTTTTAGTTCTAGTGAAGTAAACTCAGATAGCATAATTTCCTCAATTAAAACAGCTAAAGAAAATAAAAATATTAAGGCTGTAATATTTGAAATAAATTCACCAGGAGGAACAGTTGTAGCAAGTAAGGAAATAGCAGACGCTGTTAAAAAATTAAATAAACCAAAAGTTGCATTAATTAGAGATATTGGTGCTTCTGGTGCTTATTGGATTGCTAGTTCAACTGATAAGATTATCGCGGATGAACTCTCGATAACAGGAAGTATTGGTGTAATTTCATCATACTTAGAATTTAGTGGTTTATTAAATGAATATGGAATAACTTACGAAAGATTAGTTACTGGAGAATATAAAGATGTGGGTAGCCCATATAAAAATTTAAGCGAAGAAGAACGTAATTTAATTCAAAGTAAATTAAACAAAATCGATCAAGTATTTTTAAATAATGTTAAGGAAAATAGAAAATTAAAAGATACTAAAAAAATTCAAACAGGTGAGTTTT
Organism: Nanobdellota archaeon; assembly: GCA_038044845.1. GTDB lineage: Archaea > Nanobdellota > Nanobdellia > SCGC-AAA011-G17 > GW2011-AR20 > GW2011-AR20. The sequence continues at coordinate 12,615 of JBBSZH010000064.1, read as the reverse complement.
TTCTAGGCATAGAGGCTAAAGATTTAGGATTAATAGATTACTTAGGTAATAAAGAAATAGCTATAGAAGTTGCAAAAAACTTAAGCAACATAAAAGAAGCTAAAATAGTTGAATTTAAAGAAAAGAAAAGTATTTTTGATGTGTTAAATAAACTAAATGCAAATGCTTTTTACTATTTAGGGCAGGGAATTGGTTCTCAGCTATATTATGAGAGTAAAAATAAGAATTTAGAGATAAATGCAATTTAGAAAGTTTTAAAAGTTATTTTCTATTGTTAATATTGCAGACTAGCTTGGGGGGTTAGCCGTCCCTTGTAACTGTAAACCGGCTTTATGACAGGAGCGAAAAGCAAGACGAGGTATTATTTTTTGTTATCTAGTCTTGACTTAAACTGAGACGATATGTCCTGTGGAGCTAATCTTCCTGAGAATCAGGCCAGGTTAGGAATAAAGCAACCTTAATCATGATCTTTGGCGTTCATAGGGTAACATATCCGAGAATAAGTTAAGGTAACTAATAACAAAAATTAGTATCCAATCTTGTGAAGTCTGCGTTTTTTAATAAAAAAGAAAAAATTAAAAATCACTTGAGGTTATTAATTCAACTTTTGTTTCTCTTGGATTTACTCTAGATTTCATTCCTGCAATATATTTTACACCAGATCTTTCTGCTATATTTACTAATGCCCTATCAATATAGCCATCAAATACAATTGCATAAGGTGAACTTAAATTTTTAATTGCATTCGGTAATTCCATTATAGGAACCTTACCAAGTAAATTCATATCCCCATCTAGGATATATGCTCCTCTAGTTCCAACTAAATCATCTAATAAATCCCTAAATTTTTTAAGTTCTGGTTTAATCACTCTTTTTGGAGTTTGCATTATTTCTGTTTGTTCTTTTCTAACTTCTTGAATTAATTGTTGAGGTTGTTCTATTAAATTTTCTTTTGTTATTCCAAGCTCCATCTTAATTTGTTCTACTGTTATCTTGCTTCTTAATGCCTTATGAATTTCTTTTTTAGTTATTTCCTCAACCTCTTTACCATCAGGGGCTTTAATAACATGGTCTATTTCAACACCCGAATTAAGCAATCCTTTAATTATTAAATCTCCACCTCTGTCTCCATCGACAAAAACAGTAAGCAATTTTCTTTTTCCTAATTCTTTTATTGTTTCAGACATGCTAGTTCCATTTAATGCTATAACATTTTTAATTCCGTGTTTTAATAAATTAAGGACATCTGCCCTGCCTTCTACAACAATAATTTCTTCTGACTCTTCTATTCCTGGTCCAGCAGCTAATCTCTCCCTACCATATTCTGTAATCTCCATCATTCTTACACTTTGTGCAACCTGATCTGTAATCTCCTGGCTATCTGGCAAAACTTTACTAGTTAACTCCCTTAATAGTTCCTTTGCCCTTTCAATTACAAAGTCTCTCTTGCTTATTCTAACATCTTCTATAGTTTCAACATTAACTTTAGAATTACATGGACCAATTCTTTGTATTGTTTCTAATGCAGCGCCAATAATAGCTGTCTCTGCTTTGTCTAAGCTACTTGGAACTATAATTTCCCCATTAGATTTCCCACCTCTTGTATCAATATTAACTTCTATTCTACCTATCCTTCCAGATCTTTGAAGTTCTCTAAGTTCTAGTTCATTTCCAAGTAATCCTTCTGTTTGGCCAAAAATTGCACCAATTACATCGGGTTTATCCACAACACCATCTATTTGAATTTTAGTATGAATAATGTATTTTGCACTTACCGGGCTTATTTTACCCATTTTAATCCCTCCAAATTATTAAAGAACAAGTATAAAGAGTCTATTTCTAACGAATTTTAATAAATTACATCCCTTTTTATCTTTCTTTCCATTTTAAAGTTAAATTTAATGATTATTATGAATATAAAGCTCTTTCTTGTTCTTTTAATATTAAAGCTTTGTTGCCCGCAACACTAACTCCCAAGTTCATAGCTTGGCGTTGCCGTGCTCAATTGAGTATTCTCATGGCGGGCTTTAAAACAAAGAGTTATTTATGTATATAAATTTATCTCTTTTCATACTTTTGCAAGGTTTAAAAAAGCCTTAACTTCATTATAAATTGCATAAGTGTATTCTCTTAATTCAGTTTCGTATTTGCTAAACTTGCCTCTTTCAACTAATTTTTCATAAATCCCTTTAAATATCTTTAAAATGGGTTTATTTTCATATCTATCTTCATAATCTTTTTCAAGATAGGATTCAAATGAAATAGAAAAATTTCCTTTGTAATTATGTTGTTCAGACGTTTCCTTTAATGAAGTTGATTTAATACTAATCTCTATCTTATATCTAGTATATTCCTCAACTTTTTTGAAAGCTTCAAATTTTGTAGAAAAACTGCTTTCAGCTTCATCTTCGCTTCCTCCGCTTTCTTTTTCCATTACAAAAAAGCCTCTTTCATTAAACCAGGATTTTATTAAGTCATAAAGTTCTTTCAAATTTAAGATTCCAGAATAATCTAAATTTATTTCATGTACAACATAATCTACTTCAACCATAATTAAAATGAATAAAATTAATTAATAAACCTTTTGTTTTAAGCTGTTAATCCAATAAAGTCTTTAATAAACTTCTGAAACTTATATACCTTATCGTATAAGTCTTTAGAGTAATCTTCTAATCTAGATTTTGCAATTAATTTTTTATAAATTTTATTTAATGCACCAAGATTTTCCCAATTTTTACCATATTCAACATAAGCAATTATATCTACCTCTAAAGTACCTCTCATTAATTTTCTTTTAAGAGCTCCCTCTTGAACTTCTATTTCATTTGCTGCCACTAATAAAAATTGTATGATTATTTTATAAGAGAAATAATCACTAACATCCTTCCCAGCTTCCCATAGTATAAAAATATCTTTTCCAGATGGCTTTATCATTTCAACATATTTTTTTTCTAAGGTAGCTTCTTGAGCAAAGCCATTATCTTCTAACCATATCTTCATTTGCCTATATAACTCTTTAAGGTCTGTTGGTCGGCCCCATTTTATCTTAATTCCGTTAGTAGGAGTAATATATTCTCTCTCAACCATTTTAATTTAATTTTGTATATTTTTTAATATTATTTATCAAATCCGTAAGTTCTGTATATAATTTATCCTCATAAACATTGATAATCTTATTTTTTAAAATAAAATTATTATAAAAAAAGAATAAAAATTTTTTAATGGGATTAGTCTGCCATCTGTTCTCGCGATCTAAAAAGACATAAGCAGAAGCATTAAGGTGCAAATTTCCCTTATATTTTCCATTCATTTTTTTTGTATCCCTAATAAGTGTACTTAAAGATATGTTAAAACCTGTATAATCATCAATTTTTCTATCTCCCTGGAACTTTAAAATAAATTCAGCCCCAGTTTCTACTGGTTTTTCTTTGTATTCTTTTTCTGAAAACACATAATTATTTTTTTTAAACCACTCTTTTGAAGAATTGTAAAATTTCTTTAAATCAAATGTTCCTTGATATTTTAAAATTAAACCATGTTTTGGGGTGACATAATCTTTTTGTCCGGTAATCATAAAATTAATTAATAATACTTGGTAATAAACCTTTTGGTTCTTATTTTAAAAAAACTTATAAATATTGGCTATATTAAATTAGCATGGAAAATTGTATCTTTTGTAAAATAATTAATAAGGAAGTTCCTTCAATAAAAATATATGAGGATAATAATTTTTTAGCTATCCTAGATATAAGACCAGCTACAAAGTATGGTGGTCATGTTTTATTAATGCCTAAAAAACATTTTGAATTAATTACTGATTTATCGGATGATTTATTAAGCAAATGCTTAATCGCAATAAAACAAATTTCTAAAGCATTATTAAAATTTGGCAAAGGATTAAATATATTGCAAAATAATAAAAAAGTAGCAGGGCAGGCAATCCCACATGTTCATTTTCATTTAATCCCAAGATTTCCAAATGACAATATTACAGTAGAAAGATGGATTACTAATGAATATGGAGAGGGGGAAGCTGAAAGAGTAGCTGCAAAAATCAGAAGTTTTTTAAAATAAATTAATTCTTTCTTATTTAAGGCGTCGTAGCTTAGTTGGCAAAGCGCGGGTCTCATGAGCCCGAGAGCGGGAGTTCAAATCTCCTCGACGCCACTACTTATAAATTCCTAGTTCATTAATCACTTCTTTAGCACCAAGCAACTCTGGTAAAAATATATGCTTTGCACCTGCTCTTCTTAATTTTTTAACCATTGACTCTTCATTTGCCCTTGCTGCTATTTCTACATCTGGATTTAATTCACGAGCAGTTAATATAATTAATATATTTTTAGCATCATCTCCTGTACATGCAATTAAAAATTTAGCTTTTTTAATTCCTGCTTTAAGTAAAGTTTCTTCTTCTACACTCGCACCCTGTAAAGTTAAATAACCTTTCTTTTCCATGTCCCTAGCTACTTCAGAACTTTTTTCAAGCAAAACAAAACTTTTTTTATTTGCCTTAAGAAGTTTAGCAATATTTTCTCCAACCCTACCTGCTCCGCAGATTATATAATGATCTTTAAGTTTATTTATTTTATCCATATTTTTCACCCCAAAATAATATTTTTTAAAATGCCCCTCTAATACTAAATCAAATGTTGTCCATATTATAAACCAAATTAAGATAACACCAATGGTTAATAAAAATAACTGCAACATCCTGCTTAATCCTTGTTCTTCTGTATGAGAAAATGCTAATGTTTCTAATGTTAATAAAAGGGCTTCATTAAAACCAACATGTTTTATCAACATAAATCCAGTTACCCCAATAACAAATATAAGGACAAATATTATTATAAGAATTCGGATTTCTTTTTTTATGTGGAATATTTCCTCTAATGTCTTATCCAATATATCACCTATATTTTTTATATTTTACACTAAATATAAACTTTTTGTATTTAAAAGAATAAAAGTAAATTACTTTCTTGATAACGTAATCTCTATTGTACTTACTCTTACTGTTTTACCTTCTTTGTTTTCAAATTCCTCACTATCAATCTTTATGTCTTTAACATCCACTGTATTTTCTAAAAATCTCTTTGAAGTAACTTCTACAATGTCCACTGCTCTTGAAATAAATTTTCCACGTGCTTTTACTTTTACCTCTCCTGCACCTTGTGTTGTAAACTGCATTATGACTCCCGTCACATAACTCTATGCCCAATAAGATTTAACTTAATTGGGATTCATAAATGGGCGGGATCCTACAAACACGGTGTTACGATCTGTTGTATTATCTGTCATTTTTGTTACCCCCTGATTCTTGTAATTTAACTAGATATAAGAATAAAATGGATTTATAATTCTTTCTTTTTGAATAAATCATTTAGTTTCTTGTTTCTTTTTAACCAATCTTGCAATATAACCAGCTATGACATTTCTAAATTTTTTAGAATGAAGTTCTACTGCTCCGGGCAATATTTTTTTATTATCTTCAAAATCATTTGTAAATTTATTTAGGTTATTACTTAATAATTCTTCTCCGGTTCTTTTCAGCAATGTTGTTTTAATTCTACCCATAGTCATGGAGCAAAAAATACTATATTTAAAGGTTTTGTTTTAATTTTTATCAAAAATCCAAATTTCTCTTTCAAGTATAGAACCTTTATGCTTATATAAAATTGGAAGTTTATAATTAGCAACTTTAAAAGTAGTATTTCTTAAAATATTTTTAACACTTACATTTAATTTTTTCCTATTTTTTGTTGGTATAACAGGAAAAATTATTACAATTCTGTTAGTTATTTTATTTAATTCTGAGAAAAGTCTTGTGTATAACAACTCTAATTTTGATATTGTTTCTTTAGCTATATTATAATTAGGATAATCTTTTAAATAAGGGCCTAAGAATGGTTCTGTTACAGCAACTTCTATATTTTTAACAAAATTGCTTAAATTTCTAGCATCGGCTTGTAATAATTTAATTTTATTTTTAATTTTAAAGTTTTTAATAAGCCAATTTAAATTTTCTCTAGCTTCTTTAATATTAATATCTAGACCATAAACATCTAAACCCATTAGCAATGCTTCTTGTAATATTGTTCCAGCACCACAAAAAGGATCAAAAATTTCTTTTTTTGCTTGGCTTAGATTAATAAGAATTTTAGCTAATCTTATCGAAGTAACTTTTTTTTCATCAAA
>JBBSZH010000064.1:0-6317 GCA_038044845.1 Nanobdellota archaeon | reverse complement strand
CTATTAAAATAGCACATTAGCTCTAGTAAACTTAGTTCTTTATCCCTACCCAAAACAAATAAATAATTTCCCATATTCCTAATCATATGAAATATATATTTATAATACTTTTTTATTTGCTGTTATTAGGAAATGTAGACGCTTGGAATTTTAAAGGCCATAATACTGTGGTTGAGGTTGTTTATTATAATGCAGATTTTAGCCTACAACAAAAATTAAATTTAACATTGTTAAAAGAGGGCTCTACCGCACCAGATCTAGATTTTCATGATACAAGATTGCATCATTACCCTCCAAGTTATTATTTAGCCGAGAAATGGTTGCAGGCTGCTAAGAATAATTATAGCTTTAAAGAGTATAATAAAGCAAGTTATGCATTTGGTGTTGCTTCTCACTATATCTCTGATTCTTTTGTTGCCCCGCATTATATTATTAAAGAACCGGGTTCGTTGCATAGCGAATTTGAAAGGATTAAAAATTACAATGTAAATGTAAAATGCTATAAATTTGATATAAATTTAAATTCCAGCTTAGAGCAGGCAAGTAAAAATAAAGATGATTGGACATCATGGGTTTTAAACAAGAATGAAGATATTCCAAAAAGAGAGTTTGAGCATGCTGTAAATTTAACGTTTCCTGTTTTTTTATCAGCCTTTAATTCAATTTGTAATAATTTTACAACAGAGATAATTAAACAAAATTTTATAATAAATAATAATGTAATAATATTTTTATCTTTAATTTTAATATTTTATTTAACCTTTATATTGAATAAGAAATATAAACTCATCAAAAGAATTGGATTTTAGATTTTTTCGAATATTAAATAATTAGCCTTTAATATTTTGTGGAACTCTAATTTTTTTAACTATTGAATCATGAATTTTATTGATATTTGAAAAATTTTTTATTACGGTCTCTCTAACATCTCTGCCAGCATATACGTGAAGGTCCCCAATCCCGAATATTCTTTGTATAAACGATTGATTTATTGTAAGATTTGTTATATTTGAATAATTGATTACAATTCTTTTTTTAGAGAGGATTCCCGATTGATTAATTAATTCTTGGTCTTTAATAATCAAATGATTAGAATGAACTTTTATTTCTATTATTAATAATAATAAAAAGATTAAAGGCAAACCGGTATATAAAAAGTATCTATTATCTCTATATAAAAAAGAAAAAGATGCTATAATAATGATCAATAGGTATAATAGGGTGTATTTTAATCTTGATGAATGATAATCTTCATATTCTTTCATAAATTTAATTAAGTGAACTATATTATAAAGTTTACCTTATTTAAAGTTTTTCAAAGATTAAATAATTATTATTTATATACTCTTTTGCTTGCTTTGTTAATTCGCCATTAGTTAATATCATTAGTGGTAATTTTTTTAATTGAGATTTATTATGCGCAAGACTTAAATCAGCGTCATTTAACTTCTTTTTATCTTTTGCGCTTAAAAACATTCTGATATTTCCTATTTTACTAGGAATTTCTATGATATAATCAAATTCTTTTCCTTTTTTAACAATATTTTCCTCAACAATATTGATTTGTTTTTCATCAAAGTAATTTTTTAACATTAAAGCAAAGTCTTTAGCTTTAGTTTCTCTTTTTATTTTCTTTTTAGATTCTGGTTTTTCTTTAATCTCTTTTTTAGTTTCTATTTTTAATATTGGCTGTATTGTTTGTTCTGGAATTTGAATTTCTGGTTTAATAATAATTTCTGGCTTTATTTCTTGTTGTATTTCTATTTTCTTCTCTTCTACTATTTCTTGTTTTGGTTTTTCTTGTTCTAGTAATTGATTAACTAACATCTTTGCTTCTTCCTCATTAATTAAATACCACCTCCAGAATAATTCATCGTTAACTTGGAGAGGATAAGCAAAATCTTTTATTTCACGCAATGCAACTCTTTCTACAGGTTGCAAAGCTCTATCTTTTAGTGTTTTATTTTGTCTTAATAAATCATAAACATGCTTTTCGCGTTGATGCAAATGTCCATACAATATACTTAACCTTGATTCTTGTCCTGGAAAATAATAAACTGGAGAGCCACCAATTTTAGCATGACTTATCCTTATTTTTCCATTGGATAATAACTCAGATAAAACAGCTCCTGCAAATAATATATTGCTTCCAATTTGTTTAGAAATTTGCACAGGAATAACAGGTCCACGCAACCTAATATACTCTAGTACCTTAAATTTAAGTTCCTGCATATTTATTGGCATAAATTAATAAAATTAAGAAGAATATAAAAAGGTTATGGCCTTGTCCATGCCACTTCATAAAATGTACAATCATTTTCTTCGTCAACTACAGCTAATAATAATCTTTTTCTTGTACTATGGGCTACCCTATTTTTAGCTGAAAATTCAAACCAAGTTAATGAATCTGTTTCCTTTACAGGATACATAATCCATTTAGCATGATCTTCTCCTGGTTTTATTCCTCGATCATATACTCGGAAATCCGCTCCAAATTTTAAAGCTGTTTTAACAATATAACCACGATTTCTCATGTCTCTGTAAGCAACATATCTTGTCCAGAAATTTGGTTCTTTTTTAACAATTTTTTTAACAAAATCATCAAATTTTATTTTCTTTTTTCCTTCTAAAATATCTATTTTATCTTTTTCTAATAAGTATAATCCTTCTACAAGAGAATATTGAATTTTATTATCTGCTATTTCTCCATATCTCGATTGATCGTATAAATTATGGGCTTCATGCTTATCTTCTGCAATTAACCTATCCCCAACTAAATTAATCTGGAATTTCTTAATTTCCCTATCTTCTTGCTTAGCTTCTTCAGTTTTTTTCTTTGGCATAATACCATCAAGAGTAAGTTATTTAAAAGGCTTTTCTTTAAAATAAATTATGAAAATAATATTTCTTGGAACAGGTGCAATGCTTCCAACTAAGGAGAGAAATCCAAATGCAGTTTTTGTTAGTTATAACGCTGAAGGTATTTTAATAGACTGTGCAGAAGGAACACAAAGACAATTGCGCATAGCAGGAATTAGTCCAACAAAGGTAACTAAGTTATTGATAACACATTGGCATGGTGATCATGTTCTTGGCATAGCTGGATTACTACAAAGTTTAGGAGCAAGTAATTATAATAAAAAACTAGAGATTTATGGACCAAAAGGAAGTAAAAATTTCTTTAAGAATATGATGAGGGGTTTGGTTTTTAAATCTCGTATTAGATATGAGCTTAAAGAGATTAATCAAGGTAAGTTTTTTGAGAATAATGATTTTTATTTAGAGTCTAGTAAAGTTAAGCATGGCATAGATTGTTTAAGTTATTCTTTAATTGAAAAGGATAAGTTAAAAATTAATTTAAATTATACAAAAAAATTTGGTTTAGTTAGACATCCTTTACTTGGTGAATTACAAAGAGGAAAAAATATTATTTATCAAGGAAAGAAAATTAAAGTTAAAGATGCTACATTTGTAAAAAAGGGAAAGAAAATTTGTTTTATTCTTGATACTTATTATGATAAAAAATTAATTAATATAGCCAAGGATGCTGATTTATTAATTTCAGAAGCAACTTGGTTAGAAAAAGATAAACTAATTGATAAAGAACATTTAAGTGCAAAAGATGCTGGTAAATTAGCAAGGCGAGCAAAAGTAAAGAAATTAATCTTAACTCATTTTTCTCAGAGATATAAAGATTTAAATGAGGTATTAAAAGAAGCAAAAAAAGAATTTAAAAACGTTGAGATTGCTAATGATTTGATGAGTTTAGAGGTTTAAATATTTCTTTGAATAAATTGTTTTAATCTACTTGGAATCATGATAGGAAATTCAATATATTTTATTTTCCAATAATCAAAATATTCTTTCATTTTTTCTGCATTTTCAATAGGGCATAATAAGACCGTATCTGAAAATTTTAATGCGTTTAAATCTTTTAAAATCCCTGTATCTTTTTTGTTTCTGCCGGATAAACTATAATAAAATCTCATTCTGTTTGATTTAGTAAATCCTTTTAATTCATATTTAAAGAGGATAAATGAAATATAACCTAAAGATTCTGATAAAAATTTATTGTTAATTACACTATAACCTTCGGACAATATATCTCCGTGAACCTTAAAAGACTCTTCAAAAATTTCTAAATAAGTTTTATTGGTTATATCTGCATTATAACCTTTCTTTTCTAAAATTTTTCTTAATTCATGGCTTTTTTCAATATTTTTTTTATCTTTATACAATATTAAAATATCAATATCACTTGGTTTTTCCTTACCTTTAATAAATGATCCAAATAGAATAATGTCTAAGAGGATGTCTTTATTTTTTATAAAAAACTTTCTAATTTCAGATTTTAATTTTATATTCATTAATTGTCTCCTTAACATAATGTTTTATTACCTCGCAAGTTTCTTTATCAATAGAAATTGAATAGGTATCTCTGTATACCTTAAAATACTTGTCTAAAGATTCATATAATTTGGGATAATCTTGTTGAAGGATTCTAAATCTTTCGGTATGATCTTTAGGAGTTTTACCTTTCGTTCTTAATATGATTAAATCTAAAACCAAAAATAAAATTTTAAAATAGAGTATTGTAGCAGAAGTGTAATCTTTATTTAAATAAACCAAATCAGCAGATTTTAATATCAATTTTACATTCTTGATTAATTCATCTTCAATCATGTTGGTATTATTAACGTAGAAGTCCTATTTAAGCTTTTCTGTTGGTATTGGAAACAATTTAAAGAAGGGCAAAAAATAATTTAAAATGTTGAGGTTGCTAATGATTTAATGAGTTTTGAGATTTAGTTTTTTAATTTTATTATAATAAGAAAATTTTGGGGTAGGGGCCATTTCCAATTTAAACCAGCAAATAATTGTTTTTTTTAGATCCCCCGAATAATTTTAACTAATCCTAGATATTCTTCTTCATCTTCTGGATTATTTGAGTTGAAATTAAAATTCGCGCATATACTTGCATTCATATATGTAACCGGTAATCCCAAAAAGTTATATGGTGGGATATATTCAATAGTCCCTTTAATAATACCATCTTCGCTATTTATCCTTGCCCTAGTTATCCTTTCTTTAGAACTATTTATTATTTTTCTATAATATCTAATTTTCACCTTTCTTTGTCTTTGTTCCGCATACTCCACTACTTTTTTAACTAAGTCTGTTATTATCCTATTTGCTCGTTTTGGACTATAATCAAGGCTCATGAACGGTAAAACAAATCTCGTCCTTTCCTCCTCAATCGGTTCATATTCGTATTCGGTTTTCATTTTATTCTTCTTCCTCTAAGAACTTTTTCTTAATTTCATCTTTTAAATTTAATTCTCTAAGTAATTCTTTATATCTATTTCTAATTGTAACTTCTGTAACTCCTGCAACATCTGCAACCTCTCTTTGAGTTTTCTTCTCATTATTAATTAGAGCAGCCACATATAATGAAGCAGCTGCTATTCCGGTAGGACCACGTCCAGAAGTTAATTCTTCTTTCTGAGCTTTTTCAAGAATTTCAACAGCTTTACTTTGTGTTTCTGCGTTTAATTTTAAAGCAGATGCAAATCTTGGGATATAATCAACTGGATTACTAGGCAATATTCTAATTCCTAACTCTCTTGTAATAAATCTATAGGTTCTTCCAATTTCTTTTTTATCAATACCAGAAGCCTCGCTAAGTTCATCTAATGTTCTAGGGACTTCATGACGTCTGCAAGCAGCATATAATGCGCCTGCAACTACCGATTCCATACTTCTTCCCCTTACTAAACCACGTTGAACAGCTAAGGTATAAATACGAGCTGCTTCTTCTTCAACAGATGCAGGAAGTTTTAAATAACTTGAAACCCTTTTTAATTCAGCTAATGCTAATTTTAAATTTCTTTCAATAGCTGTACTTATTCTGTGTTGCCATTTTCTTAATCTAAAAAATTTGTTTCTTTCCTTGCTTTTTAACTGGTAAATATCTCCTTTTTGTCCAACATCTGTTCCTAAACCACGATCAAATTTAGTCCAAGTACTAGGAGCACCTGTTCTTCTTCTTTTATCAGCTTGCTCAGGATCAAATTCTCTCCATTCCTGACCAAAATCAATCATCTTTTCCTCAATAACTAAACCACAGTCTTTACAAACCATTTCACCTTTTTCTTTATGAAGAACTAAATGAATACCGCCACATTCAGGGCATTTTTTAATATATTGGTGCATTTTACCCCCCGCGAATAGTTATATAATAAGATTTAAATATATTGACAATAAGAACTATATAAAGCTTTCGGTAGACTTAATCTTCTCGTCGATAAATTGAAAAT
>JBBSZH010000063.1:0-2081 GCA_038044845.1 Nanobdellota archaeon | reverse complement strand
ATTTGTTTTTCAACTAAACTAATATAATTCTTGATATAAGGGTAAATTAAAATTAATAATGCTAGAAACAAAGTTAATAATTTAATTTCCAGGTCCTTTAATAATAAACTAATTAATGCAAATAAAATAGCTATGATTAAATATATCTTATCTATTTTAAAATTAAATTTTATTTTATCTTTATTTTTAATAACCAAATAAAAACTATAAATTAAACTGTATAATGCCCCAAAAATTATTAAATTTAAAATTAATATTAATAAAAATGGCAAATCTAAATTAGGATTAAAATAATTTAATAAATCCTTAGGATAAACAGGAAATAATGCCCCCAATGCACTTAATAATTTAACATCACCACCGCCCCATTGCCTTGTATAATACATTAAATTTCCTATTAAAAACAAAACCAATAATCCAAACAAGGATTGAGTTATAAAAACGAGGTCTTTTAATATAACACTTTTAATTAAATAAAATGCTAATCCAATTATAATTAAACTATAACTTATCCAATCAGGAACTTCTTTAGTTTTAAAATCATAAATAGAAGCATATCCTAACCAAATTAAAGCAATAACCCCTAATACAATATCAATCATATATTTTTTAAATTTAACTTTATTTATAAATATAATGATAGCAATTATCGGCACAGGACCAAGTGGGACATATTTAGCTAGTTTTTTAGCTAAAGAAAAAGATGTTGTAGTATTTGAAGAGCATCCAGAAGTAGGCAACCCAATACAATGTACAGGCATCCTTTCAAGCTCAAGCTCTGCATTACAAGTTAAAATTCCTCAAGAAATAATTGTAAATAAAATAAAAAAAGTTGAATTAATTTCTCCAGATAATAGTTCAATAATCTTTAATCTTAAAGAACCAGATTTAATTACAAATAGAATGAAGCTAGATAAATTTCTTGCCCAAGAAGCAGTAAATAAGGGTGCTAAACTAAAACTAAGTCATAGGTTTATTAATTTTGAAAATAATAAAATTAAAATAAGCCATAGAGGTGAGATAAAAACCTTTGAGGTAGAAGCATTAGTTGGTGCAGATGGCCCGACTTCACAGGTTGCTAAAAGTGCAAATTTATACGGTAAAAGAAGATTCTGGATTGCGAGGCAATGCAGGGTTAAAATAAAAAACGATCCAGAGCTATTCAAGGTTTACCTTGGTAAAAATATTAGTCCAGATTTTTTTGGTTGGGTTGTGCCAGAAAATGATAATATCGCAAGGGTTGGAATAGGCAGCGAAAGAAATTCTGAGTTTTATTTCAAATCTTTTTTAAATAAATTAGGAAATCCAAAAATAATTGATTATCAATCAGGATTAATTCCAATTTATGACCCTAAACCAAAAAGGAGGAATAATAATGTTTATTTAGTTGGAGATGCTGCCTTGCAAGTTAAAGCAATTTCTGGTGGTGGAATAATAAAAGGGATGTTGGCAGCAGAAGAATTAAGTAAAGGAATATCTAAAAATTTAGATTATGAAAAATTATGGAGAAAAAGAATTGGCTTAGATTTATTAATAAACTTAAAGATAAGACAAATGCTAAATAAATTTAATGACAATGATTACAACAAATTAATTAAACTAGCTAATGAAAATGCTCTAAGTTCCTTTAACAGAGAATTTCCAAAGAAAAGTTTGTTAAAAACCATATTGAAAAGCCCCAAACTAGATTTATTCTTATTCTGGAAGTTCGCGAAAGTTTTATATAGCTAATATCTCACTTTAAAATAATAAAAATAAGAGGGAATAAGCTTGAGCTTAAAGAGATTTTACACTAATATAAAAAAAGAGCATATCTTTATTTTTTTAGTTATTTTAACAGCATTAATTTTATTTAATTATTTTAATTTTAATTATACTGGGTTAAGTACAAAAACTACTTGCTATAGTCAAGGTTATTCTTGCTGTTTAGCTGGAACAGGACAAGGAAATTATTATTTTAGTTTAGATAGTTCGTGCAATATAAATGAGGAATGTCGGGATTATTGTTCTAGTAATGTTATAACGACAAAGGCTACTTTTATTGATAGTTTAAATAAATTTTTTAATGATGTTAAACAAGG
>JBBSZH010000062.1:2061-3662 GCA_038044845.1 Nanobdellota archaeon | reverse complement strand
AGTTAACTAGCAGCTCATCAGTTGATGATTATAAAAAAGTTACAGACTTATTTTTTGATGTAATTAAAAAATATCCGTCTACAACATACTCTGCTACTGCATATACATTTGTTTACGGACAAATTTATAGCACAAAAAATTTAGATAAAGACAAGCAACAAGTAATTCAAAATTATATAGGTAATTATATAGGTGGAATACTAAAAGATATGGGGTTAAGTCTTAACATTGCAAAAGAACAAACTACAGAAAGTGAAAATAGCAAATCCTATTATAGAAAAGCAGTTGAAGACTACAAAAATGTTGTAAATTACAAAGGTCAAATTACAGTAGATAAAGATAAAGCATTAGATGCACAAAGAAAAATAGCAGAAATTTACGATTATTATTTAAACGAAGCAGATAATGCAATTGAAGCGTATCAATCATTAATAAATAATTATGATATTTCTGAGTTAGAGAAAATAACTTATGAATCAAGGATAGAATTTTTGAGAAATGCTGCTAATTATAACACCCAGCCAATTGATATATACGAAGACGGAAATTTGATTAAGGTAATCTTAAGCGGGGTAGAAAGGACAGAAGCAAAACCAATTGCGTTTATTTCTTTAAATGATAAAGATGCTACAGGATTTAAAGAAGGATCTTCAATAACAAGTAATTGGAAGATAGAAAGCATAGAAAGTAATAAAGTTAATTTAGTGAGTAATCAAACAATAAGTAAGCAACAACTAAAACAGCAAATATCTATTGATAAAACTACAAATCTAGATAATGTAAAAATAAAATTAGTTAGAATAGATTCAAAAAAAGAAGCACGCATTACGATTAAACCAGTCCTTAAAGGTTTAACAAGTGTAAGCAACTTCCAAGTTCATATCCCTATAGAACGTAGGTTAATTAAATTATCTGATGAGCAAATTGATAACCAAGTTCAAATAGCAAGAAATTGGATAAATAAATTGAACACAGCAATAGATAGAGTTGATAAAATTTATAGATGGTTATCTTATTATTGCTATACAATATTTATTGCGTTGTTCGTTAAAAACTTTGTTCAAGGTTTTGGGGGGAGGAACTTAGCTAGACAGCAGGTTATAGTTGAATGGAAAAACTATTGTGGTGAAAAAGATTTTGATAATTGTATATTTAAGGATGCCTCTGCATTTGATAATGATATAAGTAAAATGACAGATGCGGTTCAAAGAACAGATAAAGCATTTGATATAATAAAAAAAGCAAAAATAAATAAGCAATGTGATTCCATTAGTACCGGCTCGCTTAATACAGATTTCAAGGATTTAAATGAAATTAATAATAATATTTTGAAACAGTATTGCAATCTAGTTAGATTAGATAGTGGAAATGAAGTTATAAATGAAGGTGAGATAAGATCAACTTTATTACAAAGAGAAAAAGCAACTCTTAAATGGGATAAAGAAACAGAATTTAAATCAAAAGGAATTGATGAACTAAATATCGCTAAATTTATTGATCAGGATAATAATTTAAGAAATGAAGCAAAATTCGATGAAGTTGGCCAAGAATTAAGAAATAAATTTATTGATAATAAAAAAGAAATAAAAGATTTTAATTCT
>JBBSZH010000062.1:0-1961 GCA_038044845.1 Nanobdellota archaeon | reverse complement strand
TAGCAACAATTAAAGACCCAAGTTCACCATCTACACAAAAGACATTGAATGTATTAACTATAAAGGATTACATCAATAGTGATTTAGAAGCTGCTAAGAAATTTAAAGAAAATGGATATAATTTAGGTGGTAATTTTAAAGCACTTGAAGACTATCTAAAAGATAAAAAAGCATATCTAACAATACAACAACCACAAGATAAAACAAAATACAAAACAATTGAGTTAAATGATTTACCATTAACAAATCCTTCTGCTAGTTATGAAGTTGAACTTGAGAATAATAAATTAAAAACACTTACAGTAGATTACAACCATTATTTGGAAGTTGAAAGGAATAGCCAAGGAGTTATTACACAAGTAGCACTTTGGAAGAAAGGTTATAATGGTGAATCAGATGGTAGGATTAAAGAATTTCTGATTGCTAGATGCGCAGACGAATTAAGAAACTATGGCTTAAGTGGAAAAGCCTTAGAAGCGTGTAATGATTTAAAAAGAGTTGATGAACAATTAGCCAAAGATCCGAAAAAAATATCTTCTTCTATTAAAGTTGCTTCTGGACTAGAGTATAAAATAAAAGGTGTTGCCCTTAAAAGTGGAGTGCTTGAATGTTTATATGTAATGGGTGCAGAAGATTGCAAATGGTTATTTTCAGCATGTGATCCTGTGTTTTGCCCTGTTTCTAGATTTACATATAATGGATACAGAGTTGATAATGTTGTATCATCTGGTATTTTTGGTTCAATATACTTAGGTTTAGGATTATGGAGAGCTGATATTCCTCCAGAAGTTGGGATATGCGTACCAGGAATATTAGCTGGATTAAAAAATATAAGATCTGTTGTACAAGGTTATGAGCAATGTTTACTTGTTAAAAAAGAAAAAGGGGAAAATGTTGGAATATGTGACACCATATTTAATATTGGAATTTGTAAAGTTGCATGGAAAGAGGCATACACATTATTTAATATAAAAAGCGGATTACTTGGAGCTGCATTAAAATCATTTAGTCCAAGCGGGGTTTATGGGGGACAAGAATATGCGTTTTTCTATGAAAACTTTAAAAAAGCGGGAGATTTCCTTGATTTCTTTACAAATGAGTATGCTACAACATTCTTTAACGCATTCAGAGGAAGTTCAACACAAGAAATAGGCGATACAATATGCGAGTATGCTATTTATGGTAAATTACCTGGGGGAGGAGATTTATTAGATCAATTAACAAGACCAGAAGGACCACCACAATTTATAGCAATAATGGATGAAGTTCCTCATGCAGATATTAGATTACAACAAACCTCTGATTATTCTGTATTTTATCATATCTATGCAGGAGAAAGTTACCCACAAATAAGATATTATGTTTACTTGCATGATATAGATGAAAAAATTAGCCCTTCTGTATTAGCAGTTGCTCCTAGGTTTGGTTTAAGTGGTGTAAGTACAGGATATTTAAATAGAGGAGACTTTGTTAGTGACACTGTAAGATTGAGCGATCTTCCTACAGGTTATGATGAAGTCTGTGTTGTAATAAATAATGTTAAAAAATGCGGGTTCGGCAAGGTAAGTACTGACTTTGGCGTAGAATATTTACAACAAAAAGTAGTTGAGGATCAATTAAAAAATAAAAATATTACTTCTGAAAGAGAATGTGCACCAGATAGTTCATTAACAAGTCAATTTGCAGGCGCAAGTTCATTACAAATTTCAGCAGCTGTAGGAAGTTTAGCACTTGGTTCTGGTTTAACACAGACAGGAATAATAAGAAAATGTTCTATTGAAAATCCAGGCAAGGGTAAAGATGAAGGGAGATGGGAAAATGTTGGAAGTTGTGGCAAAGACGATAAAGGAAGAGGTTTAGGAATATGTTGGCTTGATAAGAATTCTTATAATTTATTAAGTGAAGAAGCAAGAAAAGAAATTACAAAGAATTTAGAGGAAACTAATAAGCTTAAAGATAAA
>JBBSZH010000061.1:0-1074 GCA_038044845.1 Nanobdellota archaeon | reverse complement strand
TTTTTTCTTCTGAAGAACGACAAGCTAAACACATTCCTAACTCATCAAATTGCATACCCTCGTTTGTAGCAGGCATACAACATCTTACACAATACTTCATTTTATCAAATAAAGGCTTTCCAAAATCTGTCATTTTAACCCCAAAATGTTTTAAAAATCATAGATTTAATAAAGTTTATGGAATCATTATTTATAAGGTTTTTGTGTTATTTCTTGAATTAATTTAGCCATTCTTTCACTGGAATTCCCATCATTAACAGAATAATTATAACTAATAAATTTTTTTATATTGTTTTGAAGTTTCTCTTGTAATTTCTTATTTTCTATTAAACTTTTTAATGCTTTTTTTAATTCTCCGGGTTTCTTAGCATATAAGGCTGCATTAAATTTAGTATATTCAAAATAATCATTTGTATCAAAATAAGTATCCATTATGATTATATATTTACCAAGAATCATTCCCTCTAAACCCATATTAGATTGTCTTGTTATTATTGCAAATGATGCATTAATTAAGTTACAAATATCCATGTCTCTGCTTATTATATAATTTTTAAAATTTAATTTGTCAGCAATTTTATTTATTTCATTATCTTCTAAAGAACCCGATGGATGTTTTTTTATTATTAAAAATAATTCAGGAAATTCTTTAAATGATTTAAATAATTCTCGATAAATTAATTCACATTGTTTTTGTGTAAATGCGCCCCATATTGATCCCTTAGATTTATTCTTATTATAACGCTCGGCGGTGTATAAAACTATTTTCTTGTTTGACGGAATATTATATCGTTTGTAGATAATTTCTTTTGGGGATGGTTTATTATTATAATATTGGTCAAATAACGGGTAACCAGTAACAATTAATCTATCTTCAGAAATTTTATATTTTTTCATGATTATTTCTTTTTGAGCTTTTGTATAAAGAGCTATTTTTTGAGCATAAAATGGAATGAATAAGTTATCTTGTTTTATTTGTTTAATTGGTAAAAATCCTTCTATCATCGTCAAAGTGGGTATCCTAAGTTCATTTGCTGTTTTTATGATTGTTTTCTCAAATGGTAATATATCTAT
>JBBSZH010000060.1:0-5416 GCA_038044845.1 Nanobdellota archaeon | reverse complement strand
GCAATTATAAGTATGGCAACTATCAATTTACCAACGGTTCCAAAGTCAACTGCTTTTTTATTTAATGACATTTTTCAAAACCCCTGTAACTGCTAAATAAACTAAAAGTATGAATAATAAAAGAAATATTATAATTATAAGTGTTTTTATATCTGCTTTTTTATTCATTTTAACTCACTTGAATTTTTATAGCTAATAAAGTAAATACTACTGTAATGAAAAATGCAACTATTGTGTATAATATTGAACTCTTATATAAATTCTTTCCTAGGTAATATTGCTCATTTAACTTATCTGCGCCATTTTCTATTCCGTTTGATAATATTGTTAAAATAATTCCAATTTCAACTACATATAAACCAACAATTAATTGTAAATAATAGCTTGGAATAATATTTTTAATCTCAAATAATCCTGCTACAGCTCCTAACCCCCCAAAACCTGTCTCTCCAACATTTGTTTGAGAAGTTTCTGTTAATTGCGCACTTAGTTTTCCTAGTATTGTTACAATCATTGTTGAAATTCCAACAACAATTCCTGCTATAACTGGTGTAAGAAAACTTATTTGACTCTTCATACTTGAAATTATCTCGCTTAATAAATCTTTTAAGCGCTCATTAACCTGGTGAATTTTATCAATATAAAGCGAGATGCTAACTAATGCTTTTGAAACAACTTGCGGTCCTTTTCTTGAGCTTTCTAATAAAACTTTCATGCTACTTTCAATTAAACTACTTGGGTAATACCATATTGCTCCATTATTTTTGTTAAAGATAGCTTCCTTAACACTCATTCCTAATTTTTGTATATTAATTGCGACTCTCCTAAAAAAATCTCCTGTTGGGGTGCCTTCCATATTTCTCGCAACTTCACTAAAACTCGCTTCAACAGGAATTCCATCACCAATCCTATTCCCTAATTGAAATAAACTTCCTGCAAATTCTAACTCGAGTTTTTTAGTCTCATTCCTGATTTTGATTAATTTTCTTGTTCTTAATTTATAATAAGTCCCCAAGCCTAATGCAATTCCCAAAGGTAAAAATAAACTTAGGATAACTGCGCCAACCCCAAATGGACCATAACATGTTTTACCTTGAGTACATGGCAAGCCATTTTCTAATTTGTAATCAATAAACTTTAATCCTAAAAATTCTGGGTCTTGTAAATTTAAAACAGAAAATATTATTGGGATTAAACTAATTAGACTAACTATAAAGAATATTAAAAAACTAATCCAAAATGGACTAATCTGTACTTCTTTATTGCCAATTTTGATTAAAATATTTTTATATTTGGCTAACTCCGGGTTTTGTTCAATTAAATCTGATTCTGAATAACCTGTTGGTCTTTTTGATAATATATTAATTCCAAGAAAATAAACAATTATTGGTAAAAAAATGTTATAAATTAAAAATAGAAAAATTATTTTTGTTGAACCAGCACCCTGTACCAAACTGCCAAATAAAGGCAAGATAACTAACCCTAGAATAGGCAGGATAACCCCAAGCATATGCAACATTGTTATTGGATTTTTGAGTTCTTGCGCATAATGAAGCATTTTTTCGTAAGTCCCGTTTAAAATAACCTCTAATGCTTTTTCCAATAATGTAACTCTTCTTTCCTCTGAGCTTTCTAATAAACTTCCCTGTATCAAATGAAATGCTTCGACAAATTCTAAATTATAAGAACGCCATTTTAACAAATAAGCATCTAAACTTTGCTTTATATTTGAATACTTACCTGTTTCAATATCCCAAAATACTTTTTTAAAATCTAAGTCCAATGGATCCCCGATGTGATCTGAAGCAAATTTAATTGCGTGTTCTAAATTAGAAGTATGCCTCATATACATAACAATATATAATATACAAAGAACCATTTGATTGCTTGCTTTTAAACGCCATCTTGCAGCCAGATAATTTGGAATACTTGTTAATGGTTTAATCAACAAAACAGAAACTAAAATTAATATTGATGGTACGAGTAATGAATTTGAAATGTCTCCTGATAAAAAATAAAGTATGCCTGCTAAAATTAAACTAATTATTATTAAAACCAGAGAAATAAAAACAGCGAAACCGGAGGCTTGTTCCGGTGTGATTTCTAAATGTATCGCGTCAATTGAATCTTGTAATCTTTTGTAATCTTCTTCTTTCGGCTTTATTGAAATAGTATCGCCGATAAAATTACAAATTTTTTCATAATTGTTTAATGTTGTACTTAAGGCTTCTTCCCTAAAAATTTTATATTCGCGGGTAAAACCTTGGTCGGGTTCGTAGGTATCAATCGTTTCAATATTCTCTTTTATTTTAGCTTGGTATTTATCTAAGATCTTTTTAATATCTTCATCCATAATAACCTCTTTTTTATAATTGCTTTTGCTTTATTTCTCTCTTAACCCAGTCATCCCATTGGAAAAAAATCCTTCTGCTGTCAACATATCCGACTTCTTCTTTAACCTCGTCGCTAATTTGGTGAAAAACATCATTGCTCTTAACTGTAAACTTTGATTCAAGCAACCAATCAAATTTAGTTTTAAATGTGTATTTAAGTAAAGCCTCTTTTATTCTCGCTCTCAGTAATATATTTTCCCAAACAGCATCCCAATTTCCTACAAATTCTTTTACATTGCCCGCAATTGATTTTAGTACTTCTGAATCACCGTTAATCAAATCCTGACTTGGTTTTAAAGTATCTTCTTTTGTATCATAAGTCATTAAATCAACAAAACCATTTTCTTTTAATGGATCATCTTCCCAATGCTTTCTCAACTCTACTATTTGCAAAACCCTTCTAAATTTATGTAAACCGTCTGCACTCTTTACAGGATTGCTTATTACAATTATATCTGTTGCCTTAAAACTCGTCTTTGGAACTTTTAAATCATTTACAATTCTATCATAGACTGAATAGGGGTCTGCTCCATGTATTGTTCCAGCGACCACATTTGCTAATGCACCTATTCTCATTGCTTCAAATAATGCTTGTGCTTCTAAACTTCTAATTTCTCCAACTATCAAGCTGCTATCACCCAACCTTAAACTCGTTCTTATTCCTTCATCAGCCCCAAGTTCAGAGCTGGCATGCATTAAAGCACTTCTAACTTTCATTGCCTGAATGTTATAACCAAGTTTTCTTAGTGCATCTACTGGTAACTCTTGGGTATCTTCTAGAACTATAATCCTATATTTTCTCATTATCTCAACTAAAGTGCTCCCAAGCAAACTTGTTTTTCCTGAACTTCTTGTTCCAGAAAATAAAATTGTTCGAGCCCCATCAATTAAAAAACTCAATAATCCTGCTGCCAATGGATTCATCATTCTATTTTTAATAAATAAAGGATAGGTCCATGGGTCATCTCTGTGGCGTCTAAAAGCAAATGCTAAACCATGGGGACTTAATGGTCTTGTTATCACAGCAACTCTTGCACGAGCATTTTTTAAAACAAGTTCTGTATCTAAAACAGGATTGGCTTCGTCCAATGGTCTTCCGCTTAGTAATCTAAATTTAGATGCCCAACTTTCTCCATCTTCCAAACTCGGGATAATATTTGTAACGCATTCATCATAATCTTGATGGACAATAAACATTGGTGTTTCGCCAATTGGCCCATTTATTGTAACGTCTTGAATTTTTTGATCTTGTAATAAAACTTCAATTAAACCAAAGCCAACTGTATACCTTACTAAAATATTTGCAAGGTCTTCACTTTCTTTTAAACTTAACTGCATTCCTTTATGTTGTGCTAATTCCTGTAATAAATCCCTGCCTACATTAAAGAAAGTTTGTCTCATTTTTTCCGGATCTGTAAATTCTTCTTTTGTTGGTTTGTGCTCAATTAATGCTAATCTTGCCAAATCCAATAATTCATATTTCTCCTCGTCTAATTTAAATTCAGGGGGTGTTAAATGATATAAACATTTAATATCACTAGGAATTTTAAAGATATTAACTTCAGTATCTTTATCTAACTTATAAATATCAAGCTCTTCTGCTTCTAATGGCGGTTCTGCCATTAACCTGGTAAACATGAAATCTGGTGTAATCTCTGGTCTGAAGAATAATCTATATAGCTGCCTATCTTGCCCTACACTATAACCTGCGATATAAGGTTTGGCTAATGAAATTAATCTTGTTTCCTCTAACAATCTACGTATATTATTTAATAAATCAATATAACTTGTACGAACTTGGGCTTCTTCTAAATGTTCTGTTTTTCCTAGATTAATCTTTTCCTCTCTAATTAATCTTATAACTTCAACATATGCACCAATAGGATCTTGCCTTAACAAATTAATAATTAAATTTTGTAGTGTAACACGCCAGCCTTCATATAATCTTTCAAACATTAAACCCCTGTTTACTAAACCAAGTGTTAAAAGATTTCTTTGTTTAGATAAATGATTGTAGATATTGGCTATTTCAATTAACGTTTGTGTTTGTTCATAATTATAAATATAATTTCTTCTTTGAGAGAATACTATTCTTGTAGTATTTGGATTTTCAACTAATAAATCAATCACCCTCGCCATAATTAATGGATTATTCTCGATATTTGGTGTATAAGCCCAAGAAGTAGAATTTATTTTTAGTATGGTATCCTGACCTTCTCTTATAATTTCGTATGATCCTTCTTTTTTTTGTAAAGGCATATCTTAAATTATATTTGATTAATATAAAAAGTTATTCTTTCGAAACATTTTTATAGCTACGAATAGTAAAAATAGAAGAGGTGAAAATGCAAAATTTTGAACCAATAAGCGCTGAAGAACGCGTAAGAATTCTAGAGTCAAGGTATAGTGTAATGCGTGATAGAATTTTTTTAATAAATCAAAACATGATTCAAGAATATAGAAAGTTAAATAAAGAAATAAAACTAATTGATTCTGAAATTAAGTCAGTTAAACAAGATTTAAATGAGATTAAAAATATCATGAGAAACGTTGTAAATGAAATGCAAAACTTTGCAAGAAAAGAGAATGTTAAAGTTCTTGAGAAGTATATTAATTTTTGGAACCCGTTAAATTTTGTCACAGAAAAAGAAGTTATTGAAATAATGAACAGGGGTGAGAAAAATAGCTCTAAAGAAACCACCAACAGAGAAGGTTAAAGAAATGAAGAAAGCTGAGTTGAGTGAAGATGATATTATAAAAGCGTTAAGACCTGGTTTTTCTAATCAAGAAATAGATGACGCTTTTAATCAAGCTACACAATCAGATGAAAATATATTAGAACAATTAGACCAATTTGAGCCAGCTAAAAAAGAAGATAAAGGTGCTCCAGAAGATTTATTAGAAGAGGCTCCTGCACCAGAGATAAGTGAACCAAGTGTTAATGTTTATAGCGAAAGTAAAACTTCTAGTTATCAACCAGTACAAGAACTAAGCTCTAGTCAAATTCAGGAAATTGTTGAGTC
>JBBSZH010000059.1:5735-9564 GCA_038044845.1 Nanobdellota archaeon | reverse complement strand
ATTATCAATGAAAGATAATTTACATTTGGTTCAACATAAAATTCTTTTAATATTAAATAAAGTAATAGTAATGAGATTAGCGCAAAAAATAAAGGTATTATCTTAATGATAATAGATTCTGGTAAAAATTTGCTAAAAAAGAGGAAAATCAGTGGTTGTCCTAAAGTATATGTAAACTGCCTTCCGGAATAACTCATCTCATCATAATAAAGATTATTGCTAATCATGTTTGACAATCTTGAATAAAAATAAGGGTCTTCACCAGGATATGTTTGGGTATTTCTGATTAGATTTGGGGATAATAACACCAAAAGCGTGATTATTAATAAAAATGCTACCCTAGCATACGATCTTATAAACATCATTTTTTATTTCCTCAAAACATTTTTCATCATCTATATACCTTATACCCTTAATTTTATATTTATCTTTTACATAGTCGTCTACATAAATATATCTAACATCATATTTTCTTAAAGCTTCAAGCGCTTTTATCTTTGAGAATGTATTATAAACTAAATTAACATCTTGGAATCTTTCTTCTGTATTTTTAGCTAATAAAAAATTATTATCCATAACATTTTTTCTTTCTGCAATGGCTGTTAAAATATTTCCAATCTCAAAAGGAACCAAAATAGTTGAATTTTTTTCAGTATTTTCGTTTATCCATTGAAACGATTTAACCTGGGGATCATAATTTGGCAAGGATTTGGCTACAAAATAAGAGGGGATAAAAGATAATCCTACAATTAATAAAACAATTATTAGAGAAACATACTTTTTAAATTTTGAGAATTTTGTTAAGGATAGATAACTATAAATCTTGGATATTGTTAATGAAGATACTATAACCAAAAATACAGTTAAAAATAGGAGTCCTGTCTGAAGGTTTAATATTTTTATTGATAACAAGAATAAAGTTGTTAGGATAGCTGCTGTTAATAATATAATTGAATCGTTTTTTTCTTTAAACAATCCAAGAAAAATTCCAAAACTACCGAAGATAATTGGTAAAACACCAGTTAAATAAATTGCCTCTAAAACATTTAAACCTTTGAAGTATTCTGAAAATAAAGAACTTGGAATGTTCTGCCATATTACATTTATACCATACTGTAGAAATACACCTTTATAGATTAAAAAATTAATTAATAATATTAAGAAGAAGGAGAACATCATTACTTCTTTTTTGTATCTTGAAATAAATAAAGATTCTGTATTAGATAATATAAAATAGAATAGCAAGGAAAAAATAAATAATAAAGATGATGTATGTATTAACGGTAGCAAAAATGAAAGTACTAAAAATAAATTAAAATATTTTTTCTGTTCAAGGTTAATTAAGCATAAATATGAAATTAATATTAAAGGCACAATAAAAGAATAGATTGAAATCTGATTAACTGAATTTCTAATTTCTATTGGAATAAATGCTGCAAGAAAAGCTGTTAATAAACTTGACACATCATCATTTGTTATTTTCTTAGCAATTAAATAAACAACTATAACTAAGCTAGATGCTATAATAGCTGGGAAAATCTTTAGGAAATATGGAATAAATGAGAATAATGCGAGTAATATATGAAATAATTGTGGATAATAAATATTACTGCCGCCGTAGCTTAGGTTATCATGAAACATGGGTAGTTTATGTTCTATAATGTAATTAATCAATCTAAAATGAAAATAAGATTCATCTGAACTAAAACTTTGTACAGAAAAGGCAAAATATAGTCTAAAAGCCAGGGTAAGTAAACATATTATAACTAAGATTGTACTAGGCTTAAGCTTCATTTTTCTCCTTTTTCTCAACATGATTGAGTTTTTCTTTTAATTCATTATCAATAACGTCGAAATATTCATAAAATTTTGGGGTTGTTTTAATTAGTCTAGTTCTTCCATGCTTCTCTGAGCTAATAAATTCTAGTTCTGTTAACTTAGAAATATGCTCATAAGATGTATTGCCCCGCATTTTAACAATTAAACTCTGCAAAACAGGTTGTTTATAAGCGATCAATGCTAAAGTTTCTTGGAGCGGTTTATTTAGTTCTGTATCATGTAATAATTGTATTGTTAAATAAAGATAATCTTTTTTTAATGTTAGTTTATACTGGTTGCCTTGCTGAATTATTTGTAATGAAGAATTTTTTGAGTTATAATCTTGTATCAAACTATTCAAAGCGTCTTTTATTTGATCTAGAGAAGAAACCCCAATTAAGCTTGAAATATCTTCAATTGACAAGAATTTTCCAGTTGTAAATAATATAGCCTCTACTTTATTTTTTGTATCTTCCATAATATAAAGTTAATAAATTAATTTTTAAAGTTTATTGATTTAAGGCGAACCTTAATATTGCAGCAGCCCCCCCTAATTCCTTTAATTGCTTACCCTCATTTGTGTCAATAGAAATAATCTCTACCTTTGTATTAAATTTATTTGCTATTTCAATAAATTCATCAATTACCTTATCGTCTAAATTTTCTGACAATAAAAGTAAGTCAACTGCTCCAATTTCAAGGGCTTTTTTAGTTTTTTCTTTACCATAAGTTGTTTTTTCAGGTTCTTTAGCCAGCATAGTAAAAAATCTGTTAAGCAAGTTTTTTTCTTCTGTTATAGCTTCTTTTGCTAATAAATCATGACTTTTATCAACTAATTCATGTAACCCAAACTCATCAGTATAACTTAAATCCTTTACTCCAATAACTTTTTTCTTAACTTCATTATTAAGGTAATTTCCATCTAAAAATGTATATTTGGTCGGACCAGGACCACCAAGAATAATTCCCTTTATTTCTGGTTTATTATAAAATTCCTTATTAGCATGTTCGCTAACTCTTTGATAAAAATCATGTGCCGCACCCTCTCTTAACCTAGCAAATCTTTGCTGGCTTTGACCACCAGCTTTTATTTTTCCAGGAACCCCAGAAGTCATATTATTTAATTCAATTATTAATGTGCCTTTTAATAATCCGATAGTTGCTTCTCTATTATCAATAACAATTAATCCATAATAATCCTTAACCTCCAACTGTTCTTTTAAAATATCTAAAACAAATGTTTGATCACATCTATACAATCTAGTTGTTATTGGGTCTGGTGGCTCAATGCTCCAAACCTTTAAATCTGTCTTACCTTCCTGTGCTGCAATATTTCCTGCAAAAATAGCTAAACCATTTTCAGGTGTTTTTTTATATAATCTTAAATGTCTTATTGCTCTTTCTAAACTATCAATAACATGTAACCTAGTATTTTTATCCTTAATATTTTCAGCTGTTCCTTGCTCTTGTTGTAGATGTTGGATAATCTTAATTATTTCATAACCTGCAGGAACATAAACAGAAACTAATTCTGTATGCCTTCCTTTAATTCCCTCTAATTCCTTAATAAAACGTTTTAACTTTTGTCTTTTCTTAGTGTCCATATTAAAGGCTTATTTCAAATTTTTCTCCAAAGTTGATATTTTTAGCACTTGTAACAGCTTTAAAATCAGCTAATACATGCTTTAATTCCCGATGTTTTGATTTTGGTAAGACTATATTAACCGGCTCTTTTAAAGATTTACTGTTTTTTGATTTAAATTGTCTAACTTCAGAAATCAGTTTTACTAGCTCATCGCCAATTTTTTCTGCCTTTTTATTTAGTAATTCTTTTTTATATGCTGGCCAGTTACTTAGGTGGATGCTTTTTTTATTTTCTTTTTTATTATAATACAGATGATAAATTTCTTCTGTAATATGCGGCATTATTGGAGCAAATAATTTTAATATCGTTAATAAAACATAATCTAAAGTATATTGAGCTGAGATTTTAGCATCTTTTCCACGTAAA
>JBBSZH010000059.1:0-5635 GCA_038044845.1 Nanobdellota archaeon | reverse complement strand
AAGATTATTTCTGGTGTAAGAGATGAAGTTGCCCAAGTATCCATAACATCTTTTTCAGGGATACCCTTACCCCCACATTTACATTTAACTTTTTCAGTTAAAGGATCAACTGGTAATTTATCTTCTTCAGCAAAAATAACTTCACCACATTTATTACAATACCAAATAGGGAAAGGAACGCCGAAATGTCTTTGTCTTGAAATGCACCAGTCCCACTGAAGCCCTTCAACCCAGTTTATATATCTTATAAGCATTGATTTTGGATACCAATTTATTTCTTTTCCTAAATCGATAAATTTTTTCTTATCATCAAGTATTTTTACAAACCATTGTTTAGAACTTAAAAATTCAATTTCAGTTCCACATTTATCATGAACATTTACAATATGCTTTATTGGCTTTTCACTTACTAATAATTTATTCTTTTTTAGATCATTTAAGATTTCTTTCCTCGCATCTTTTATGGTTAAACCAGAATATTTTCCAGCCAGTTTATTTAATGTTCCATCTTTATTTATACAAATTCTTGGATTTAACTTTATTTTTTTAATTGCTTCAACATCATATTTATCCCCATATGAGCATATCATCATAATGCCAGTTCCTTTTTTAGGATCTGCTGAATCATCTCCAATAATTGGAACAACTTGGTTGAATAAAGGCACTTTTACTTTTTTTCCGATCAAATTTTTATATCTATTATCTCTTGGATGAACAAAAACAGTTACACAGGCTGAGAGTAATTCTGGTCTTGTTGTCGCAATTGTAATATTTTTTCCATTTTCTAGTTCAAAATTTATTTCGCTAAAGGTAGAATTAATTTCTTTATCCTCCAATTCTGCTTGTGCAATTGCAGTTTGACAATTAACACACCAGATAGTTGGGGCTTCTTTTTGATAAACTAAATTTTTTTTATATAATTCAATAAAAGATTTCTGAGAGGTTTTAATAGAATTTTTATCTATTGTTGAATAAGTTTTTGAGAAGTCACAACTCATGCCAATTTTTTTCCAGTCATTACTAAAATCATCCTTAATTTCATTCAGAGTTTTATTACATAAATTAATAAAATCTTGCCTACTCATC
Organism: Nanobdellota archaeon; assembly: GCA_038044845.1. GTDB lineage: Archaea > Nanobdellota > Nanobdellia > SCGC-AAA011-G17 > GW2011-AR20 > GW2011-AR20. Next base: position 4,549 of record JBBSZH010000059.1, on the reverse strand, counting down.
TTGACAGACTTAACATTTTTTAATTTTTCTATCATTCTTTCAGTTGGTAAGCCGTTATCATCTGTTCCAAAGGGATAAAAGACATTTTCTCCTTTCATTCTATGATACCTTGCGATAAAATCTTGTTGAGAATATGAAAAAGAATGACCTAGATGCATTTTACCAGAAACAGTTGGTGGTGGTGTATCTATACTAAATAATGGTTTTTTTGAATTTTCATCAAATTTGTAGATTTTTTCTTTTTCCCAATATTTCTGCCATTTCTCTTCTGCTTCTTGAATATTATAATTTTGGGGTAATTGCATAGAATTAAGTTTTAATTAGTCTATTTAAATATTTTTAATAAAGTTTAAAAAGTAACTTTATTTAACAAAATTAAAGGGTCGGTAGCTCAGCCTGGGAGAGCATACGGCTGAAGACCGTAGTGTCGAGGGTTCAAATCCCTCTCGACCCACTTAGTTAAAGTAATCGTTAAGTTTAAATAAAAGAAATTACTTGCATTATTATGAATAAAGGTAAAAAAGGGGCATTAGAGCTTTCTGTTAATACAATTGTTGTTATCGTGATTGGTGTAACTTTATTAATTTTAGGATTAGTTTTTGTAAGAAATATTTTCACTAAAATAGATACGTTAAGTGCAGACAGTTTTGCTAAAGCAGAAGGAGAACTTGGAAAATTATCTGGTGTTGATAAGTTATTAACATTATCTCCCCAAAGAATTGATGTTGAAAAAGGCGGGGCAAAGCAAGTTAATGTTATTATAGCTAATCTTGAAGAAAATCCGATTTCAGTTAGTGCTAAAGCAACTAGTTCAAAGTCATCATTAAAATGTGTGTTTAATGATAATATTCCATTTGATTCAACTTCAGAGACCTATAATATCCCTTCTGGAGAGCAGATTATTTTAGGCTTAATTGTTGATGATCTAGGAAGTAATGTTGGTATTGAAGGTTGCCCAATTGAATTATTCCCAACAACCCTAAAGGGGCAAAGAACAGGCACGGTTACTGTTAATATTAAACCAAAAGAAAGTACTGGCAGTTTATTTGGTTAAGTTTTTAAATTACTTTTAATTCTTTAGTTTATGGTTATGCAGAATTTAAAATCAAATATTAATTTATATTATATTTTTAGTTTTATTGGCAGCATACAGTTTTATGGTCCTATTTTCGCTTTATTTTTTCAAAGTTTTTCCTTAAGTCAAACACAAATTTTATCATTTTTATCCATATATGCAATCTCTACAATATTGTTTGAAATACCCACAGGAATATTTTCAGATTATATTGGAAGAAAAAAGACTTTATTAATTTCCTCAATTTTACTATCATTATGTTTTTTTATATTTGCTTTTGGAAATAATTATTGGTATTTTGCAGTAGCTTACTTAATAATGGGGTTATCTGGGGCTTTTAGTTCTGGAACAGATCAATCTTTTTTATATGACACTTTGTTAAACCTAAAAAAAGAAAATAAATTCAAAAAAATCTTAGGCAAATCAGCTTTTATAGAAAACTTAGCAGTTATTATTAGCATGGCCTTGGGTGGTCTTTTATTTAGTATTAATCATAAATTTCCTTATTTATTAACTGCCATAATCGCTTCATTAAATATATTCATTGTCTTATTTTTTAAGGAACCACCAAGAATTAAATCAAATAAAAGTTTGTTAAAACATACTCTTTTAAGCTTTAAAATTTTTCATAAAAATAAAAAACTATTAATGCTTTCTTTGTTTAGTGTAATAACAATATCTGCTGTAGTAATTAGCTTCTTTTTAATTCAGCAATACTATAAATTTATAGGAATCCCGATTGCATTGATTGGTTTAGTAATAGTTGGGTCTAAAATAATCGAGTCTTTATCTTCAAAGTACGCTTACGTAATCGAAAAGAAATTAAAATTTAAAATTTCTATAATCTTAATTGCATTATTTATTGTTTTGGGCTATGGTTTAATGTCTTTTTATTCATTTTATTGGGTATTTATATTTGCTTATCTATTAAATATAGCTTTAGGTTTTTCTGGACCGGTGTTTAGCGATTATATTAATAAACACATTTCCTCAGATAAGAGATCAACAATTTTATCTATAAAAAATCAGTTAAGAAACATCATCTTTCTTTTAATTCCTCCATTAATAGGAAGGGTTGCAGATAAATCATTACAGTTATCATTCACAGTAATGGCAATATCCGCAGCATTATTATATATGCTTATAATTTATTATTTAATTAAATTAAACAATAAGGATTAAAATGCTAAAACTCTATAACACATTAACAAAATTTTAAACCGATACATTTATATATCACTTGTTACTTTATTATAACATATGTTACAAAATGATAACAGATATAAAATACTAAACTTATTTTTTAAGTTTCCTAGAAAGAACTTTCAGCTAAGAGAGATAAGTAGGCTAACAAAAATTGCTCTACCTTCAACTAAAAATTATTTAGAAGGTTTATCTAAGAATCAATTAATATTAGAAAATAGAGAAACTTTGTATAAAAGCTATAATGCAAACATAGAAAACAAAGAATTTAGATTATATAAAAAAGTTTCCACTTTAATAAAGCTAGAGGACCTTATAAGCGAGATAGAAGATAAGATAAATCCAGATGTTATAATACTATATGGCTCTGCTTCTAAGGGAGAAGATTTAGAAGATTCAGATATTGATTTATTTGTAATTGGAAAAGAAAAAGCAATTAATATAAATATTTTTGAAAAGAAATTAAATCGTAAAATAAACATAATATTTGAGAATAGTATAAAAAATGTAAGTAAAGAATTTTTAAATAACTTAATAAACGGAATTATATTAAGTGGTTATTTGAAGGTGTTTTAGATGTTGCCTTGGGACATTAAATCAAATAAAATAAAAAAGATAAGCATTGACGCAGAAAGACCAAAAGCTATTTTAAATAGTATTTTACTTAGGGAGAAATTTCTGAAGGATAAAAATGAAAAAGAGTTTGCTTCAATTTTTATAGAAACCAATTATGAGATAATAAAAGAGTTGATAACCGCTTTGATGTATTTAAACGGCTATAAAAGTTTAAGTCATGAATATCTAATATCATTTTTAAGTAAATTTTATAAAGATTTTTCCGAATATGAAATTAATTTGATAGATAAATTAAGGATTACAAGAAATAAGATAGCTTATGAAGGATTTTTAGTTGAACCAGATTCTTATACAAACAAGAAACAAGACATTAAAAATATTATTGAAAAATTAAAAGATATTATAAATAATAAACTTAAGGTTCTATAAATAAAAAATGTTAAAACTCTATAATACCCTAACAAGAAAAAAAGAAATATTTAAACCATTAAAATATGATCTAGTTAGAATCTACACTTGCGGCCCGACAGTATACCAATATGCTCACATTGGTAATTTAAGAACTTACATTTTTGAAGATTTATTAAAAAGAGTTTTATTATATAATAAGTATAAAGTTAAGCATGTAATGAATATAACAGATGTTGGACATTTAACAAGTGATGCAGATACCGGGGAAGATAAATTAGAAGTAGCAAAAAAAAGAGAAAGAAGAACAGCTTGGGAAATTGCGGAATTTTATACAAAAGCATTTAAAGAGGATATAAAAAAATTAGATATTCTTCTTCCAAATATCTGGTGTAAAGCTACTGATCATATTAAAGAACAGATAAATTTAATTAAACTATTAGAGAAAAAAGGATTTACTTATAAAACAGAAGATGGAATTTATTTTGATACTTCTAAATTAAGAGATTATGGAAAATTAGCTAGGTTAAAAAAAGAAAAATTAAAATCTGGAATAAGAATAGATATAAAGGATAAAAAGCATGCAACTGATTTTGCTTTATGGAAATTTTCTCCAAAAGATAAAAAAAGAGATATGGAATGGAATTCTCCTTGGGGGATTGGGTTTCCGGGTTGGCATATTGAATGTAGTGCAATGTCGATGAAGTATTTAGGAAGAACATTTGACATTCATTGTGGTGGCATTGATCATATTCCGATACACCATACAAATGAAATAGCGCAATCAGAAGCAGCAACAGGAAAAAAATTTGTTAATTATTGGCTACATGGAGAATTTTTAGTTTTAAAAGATATAAAAATGGCTAAATCTGGGGAAAACTTTATTACATTAAATACATTAATTGAAAAAAGTTATGATCCTTTAGCATATCGTTACTTATGTTTAACAGCACATTATAAAAGTCCTCTAGATTTTAGTTATGAAAGTCTAGATTCTGCAAAAAGCGCATTAAATAGATTAAAAAACAAAATACTAGAATTAAAAAATAAAAAAGATAATTGGCATAACGATAATGCGTTAACGTATGAAAAAAGATTTTTAGAATATATAAATGATGATTTAAATGTTCCAAGAGCTTTAGCTTTATTATGGGAATTATTAGATGATAATAATTTGACTATGCAAGATAAATATAAGCTAGCAATAAAATTTGATAAAATGCTTGGGTTAAATTTAGGACAGGCAAAAAAAGAAAAAATTCCAAAAGAGATCATTAAATTAGCAGA
>JBBSZH010000058.1:0-2581 GCA_038044845.1 Nanobdellota archaeon | reverse complement strand
GAGCAGGCTTACAAGGATTATTTAGCTAGAACCAGGGATGAAAGTAAGAAAACAAGTAAAACTAAAAAACAAAAACAAGCTATAACTAGTACTACTTTAACAACAGAATTTTCCTTGGAAGATTTAACTGATTTTTGGAGAGTTAATGGTGTAAATTATAGAAATGGGATTTATCAAGTTGGTTTATTAAAAGAATTGCTTGACAATAAAGTCACTAAAACACAAGATGAATGGGTAGAATACTCAAAAGAAGCAATAGCAAAAGATGAATTTTATGTAGGAGACTTTCCTTTATATCATGCTTTATTTAGTACTTTGTTTAGAAATAAAGATCATGCACAATTTAAAGATAATATTGAGCAAGCAAGACAATTCTTGCAAAAAATGTTTAATGACTACTGGCTTATGACCTTAAGTAGGATTAAGTATAAACCAAGTGGACAAGATTTAGTTACACATAATTATGGATTGCAGGATAAACTTGAAGTTCAAGAAAATATACTTGGAACAAATGGTTATATTAATCAAATAAATCCTCAAAATGAACTAAATGCTATTTTAGGAAGTAATGATGTTAATGAAATTAATCAAGTTTATAAATGGATTACAGGAAAAGATGCTTATTTATGGCGTGTAAATAGCAAACCAGAAAAGATTGATGAACGTGTTGCGGGGTTCGTCGCCGTCTCGTATGGGGCTGGCCTTGGCTGCGACGGGGGTCCGTCTGGCTCGGATAGGGCGCTTGGGGTGCGCGCAAAATTAATTAGGTAGACTTCATAGAAAATGAAAAAATTAGAATTAGAACAACATTTAAATGAACTTAAAAATAGAATTGGTTTAGTTGGTGGACCATTAAGATTAATTTATCTAGAAGAAAGTGAGGATAATATTAAAGCAGGTATAAGACCAGAAGATTGGCATACTGAAATATTAGTAAGGGAAAGTTGGAGCCCAACACCAGATAAGAAAAGCAAGGATTACGCTAAAAAGAAGAAAATTAAAAATCCTTTAAAGAAAGTTCTAGAAGATATAATTTATCATGAAACAGGACATTGGGAATTAACACGCGATTCTGGTTATGGCTGTCCTTATAGCATAGAATTACATTCTGAAATTTTAGATGGAGTAACTAAAGCTTTAAAAGAAAAAAAGAAAGAATCAGACGCTATTGTAAATCCATTATATGGACAAACATTAAAAGATTATGTTGCAAATACATTAGAAGATGTTATAGATAATTTAAATTGCACAAATCATACTGATTTCTCAGGGCAAGTCTTATTTTGGTATGATCAAGGATTAAAGGCTAAAAAATATGGAGAATTTTATGATGCTTTTGTTAGATTAAATATGGAGCTAATTGGTAGCAAAGAAGATAAAAAACTATTAAGAAGATTTTATAATAAAAATCCAATAAAAAGATTGAAGGTTATTAGGGCAGTAAATGATGTTAAGAATAATTTAGCTTTAAAAAAGAAAAAACAAGAAAACATAGAAACTTTGTTTAATAAAAATAATTGGAATGATATTGCATATAAATACACTTTAGCAGTAGCTGATCTACTTGATGAAGCACCTAAAGAAAAATTATTTGGTACTGGTGAAACTCAATTTAGTAAAAAGCTTGCACAACCAGGTGAAATTGAGAAAATAGCTAGAAAAAGATTTGAAGCTGGTAAATCTCAACCAAGTTATTTAACATCATTTGAATATTTAGATGCTTTATATAGAAATTTAGCTAAAGACATTATTATTAAAGTAGATGAATTTACTAGGGAGATATCATTTCCATTAGCACCTTATGGTAATAGGGCTTTTGATATTGAAAAAGATGATCCTAGAAAAATTAGATTGTCTAGAGCTTCTTTAACTTCACAAGGAAATTTAGAATTACAAGTTCCTCGTAATTATATACCATTTAAAGGAGAATTTAGAAAACCCGAAAAGAATTTTCCAAATTTAAAAATTGTTTTACTAGACACCTCTGGTAGTATGAAAGAACATTTAACTAATGAGCAAGGAATAATACTAAATCCAGAAGCTGAAGAAGAAAAACAATGGACCTCAACAAGTAAGTATCATTATGCTTTAATTGGTTTTTATGGTATTAAGAACTATTTAATTAGACAAGGTATTGCTCCTTATGTTGATTCATCTTTAATAAACTTCTCAGATGAAAATATTGCTTCAGGAAGAAAAGATATGGATAGTAGAGAGATAAATAAATTAGCTTTAAGTCCTCAGTTTGGTGGTACTGAAATTAATCCAAGTGTTTTGGAAAAACAATTACAAGGAGATGCATTTATATTAAGTCTTTCAGATGGTGAAATTGAGAATTGGTCTAGCATTAAACAAGAATATGAAAAAATTGTAAAAGACAGACCATATGTACATATCCAAATAGGTAGTAAAAATCAATTTACTAAAGATTTAGAAAAAGCTAACATTCCTGTACAATATGTTACTAAAGGAGATGAATTAGCTAAATTGATGATAGATTTAACAAAATCAAATTATTCAAGGAGAAAAAAATGACTAATCCATTTTATGACCCAAAGAAGTTAATTGTTAGTAGAACAGG
>JBBSZH010000057.1:0-1176 GCA_038044845.1 Nanobdellota archaeon | reverse complement strand
TCTAGTGCTTTGCTAGAAACAATATTTATATCTCCAAGCTTAAGTGTTTTTCTTTTAAAAAATATATAATCACCTGTTCTAACCCCAATTTTAATTAATTCTTTTTGACTTAATCCAGTATCAACAAATAAATCACCTAATTTTATTGGCTCGGGTAATGTAAACGCATTACTCATATCATTAAAAGTTATAACCCCGTAAACTAATCCTTTTTTTGTATTTACAGAAACCCTTTGCCCAAGTAATGATAATGGTTCTATCCCCCCTATAGTAGAAAAGTAAATTCTGCCTAAGGGGTCTATGCTCTTAACAATTAATCCTACTTCATCCATGTGGGCAGCGAGCATTACTTTAGGACGAACTCCTTTTTTATGTGCAATTAAATTCCCTAATTTATCAACATAAATTTTATTAAAATTTTTTTTAATCTCGCGAATAATAATTTTTCTTACGTTTTCTTCACTTCCAGAAACACCAAAAGCATTTAGTAACTCCTCAAGTAAATCCAAATTCTTCACCTCTCATAATCTTAAATTTATTAACTATATAAACTTTATTAAAATGTAGATTAAAAAGTTTTAAATACCAAATAAAATTAAAATTTATAGTGGCTGAAAAACTAAAAAAAGAGCTGGGTTTGTTTGAGGTAACATTAGCTGGGATAGGTGTAATTCTTGGAGCTGGAATATATGCTTTAATTGGCATTGCTTCTGGTATTGCTGGAAATGCAATATGGCTAGCATTTGTAATTGGAGCAGTAATAGCTTTATTGACTGGATTAAGTTATGCTGAATTATCCTCGATGTTTAAAAGAGATGCTGGTGAATATAATTATGTTGAAAATGCCTTTAATAAAAAAATGGCATTATATCTAGGATTAGTAATTGTTTTTGCTGGTATTGTTACTGCAGCGGCTGTTTCATTAGGTTTTGCGAATTATTTCTCAGCCTTATTTAAAACACCTGTTATTTATATTGCAATATTATTAACATTATTATTATCCTTGCTTAATTATTACAGTATAAAGGAAAGTTCCTGGTTTAATAATATAGCAACAGTTATTGAAAGCTTGGGTTTAATCATTATAATTATTTTAGGAATAAAATTTATTGGCAAAGTAGATTATTTTGAAATGCCTCATGGTTTTAATGGGGTATTGCAAGCAACTGCATTAAT
>JBBSZH010000056.1:28677-39053 GCA_038044845.1 Nanobdellota archaeon | reverse complement strand
TTCTTTTGAGGTTTTAGATAATTCTTTTAACTTTTGTAATTCTTGTGCAGTCGCCATTAATCTCCAACCCACCCCGAGGTTATGTATATGGAACATTTTTGTAGCATATTCTAATGGAGAATCTTTTTCAATTATGTTTGCAGGAATTTTATTAAGACCTGTCCTGATAGAAGCTCTTACCCTTCTCTCACCATCTATTAATAGAAATTTTCCATTATCAGAGCATACTAAGATTGGAACAAGAACCCCCTTCCTTTTTATAGAAAAATAAAGTTTGTCCTCGGCTTCCTGATCAAAAATTTGCCTAGGATTTTCATTATTAAATTTAACTAAAGAGACATCAACTTCTTTAACATACCTTTCTTTCATTTTATAACTTCCAGTTTACTTTCTTCAAATAATTTTCTTTGTTCAGGTTTCATTCTTTTTTTAATTATCGATAAATATTTCTTATCTTTTTCAATACCAATAGAATTTCTTTCTAACATACTTGCAACAACAGATGTAGTTCCAGAACCCAAAAAAGGATCTAAAACCAAGTCCCCTTTACTTGTAGATGATAAAATAACCCTCCTTAATAATTCAATGGGTTTTTGCGTTGGATGCATTCCTGCAGATTTTTCACTTTTAGGTGTTAAAGGAATTTCCCACACGTTTCTAGTTTGTTTTCCTTTGGGATTTATAGAATCTTCAATTAAATTTTTTGTATCTTCATAATTAAATTTCCATTTTTTTCCTTTACCATTTTTAGTAGCCCAAATTAAATGCTCGGTACTTTCTGTAAACATCCTACAGGTTATATTTGGTTGTGCATTTGGCTTAAACCAAACGATACTATTGTTAATTTTTACATTTTCGATATGTTGTAAAATAAAACCAATTTGATAAATATTATGAAATGAACCACAAACCCATAAACTCCCACCATGTTTTAAAACTCTTAAACACTCTTTGAGCCATTTTTGGTTAAATTGGAAGAATTCATCTTTAGAAAACATATCCCATTTTTCTTGCATTGTAATATGTTTACTATATTTCCAACCTAAACCTTTCTTTTTAGAAATATTATAAGGAGGATCAGCAAAAACTAAATCCACAGATTCGTCTGGAAGCTCTTTTAATCTTTCTAAGCAATCTCCAATTATAAGCTTATGCGTTGTTTTATTCATTTTTCTTTAGTTCTTTAACCATTTGCAAGAATTTTTGCTTATCTTCTTCGCTTTTTTCTTTTTTTAATTCTTCTTGTTTAGCCTTTGTTGTTTTTCGCCATTGCCTACTGCTATACCTCAAAGCTTTGTAATTCTTTTTGCCGCTACCCATTTTCATTACACCATTCTTTCATTAATGTATTTATTTTAGTGGAAGTTTTAATATCTCTTTCTTTACATGATTTTTTAAACTTTTCTAGAAGATCTTTATCTACAGTTATAGTTAAAGGAATTTTCCTCAATTTAACCCCCCGCTTATTTATATGTATTTCTTAATATAATCCTTATATATAAACATTTTCATACAGGGTATTATGGATTATAAAAGTTTACTCGATGTGATTGATAAATTAAAAATAGGAGAATCAAAGAATATTTATCGAGTAGATAACGCAGATTTATGGATTCATAGACCGGAAAAATTAGGATCTTCTTTAAAGAATAAAGAAAAATATGATGTTAAAACAAATTTTCAAATATTTATGCGTGGGGAAGACGGAATTGCATTTAAACCAAACCACTTAAGGATCCTATTAGATTTACATTTGAAATTAATAAGCAATTCTGATGATGCAGAACAATTATTTTTAATATTAGAAAAAATTTATAATGGAGAAGATCCTCTTAAATTTAAAGAAAAATTATCGAAAATGAATTTTAAAATGCAATTAGACACAGCTTTAATTAACATTTGTTGTGCCCAATTGTTTATGTCAGAGCAAGACGTAAATTATACAAAAGGAAAAATTCAACCACCAAGGGCATATTTAATGGGTTACATAAGATTAATAAAAACTAAACAAGAAAATATTGATAAAGTCTTATGGAATTCAATTAGGCATCCGCCAAGAATAGAATTTAGAGAATAAAAATTTAAATTATTTTTCTCTCCAATTACAAAACACACAATCTTTTCCTTTATCAGGACAATCTCCTTTTACTATTTCAACTGCTTTTTTAAACAAAAGTTCTGCATGTTCAACATTTACCTTCATCTTAATTAATTCTGTTTTAAACTTAAATTCTCCGCTTTCCATTACCATTTCAGGCAAATAAAACAACAAATAAGAATAATCTTCTGTTTCATAACCATTCTTTCTTAATAAGAAATTATAAATATCAAGCTGATCTTGATAATAATGAGCTGTATCTTCTTTAAGAGCAAATCCTCTTGTCTTATAATCTAAAACAATTAATTTATTATCTTTAGTTAATAAGTTATCAACTGCTCCATGAAGCAAAACATCATTTTCTTTATCATAATATTCTATACCTTTTAAGTTATTTCTCCATTTTTTTAATAATTCATTATTATCAAATAATTTAACATCTTTAAGCTCTTTTATTTCAGGAGGTAATTTGTTATTATCCCTAAACCTGTCAAAATGTTCCTTAAGCATTTTATCAACGCCAGAGGGCAAAGAAGGAAAAGCACCTGAAGGACGAGAGATCTTCTTAACAACTTGTAGCCAAAAACATTTAGGGCATTCTTCTACTAATTTCATTGATGATGGTGAAAGTTTAAGTGTCATGTTTTATAATATAAGGTGGCTAAGAATTTAAATATAACTATTCCTCCAACTAATTAAATCTTTATACATATTTATTTAGAAGGTTAATTATAATCTTCTAATTAACGTAGATGCTATGAATATGATTACAGCAAATGTTAGGAAGCTGTCCCAGGTATCTTTACCTAAAACGGAGAGTAATATTGCTCCTGCCCCTAATATTGCTGCTAAACCATATCCCCCAGCACTAATATTTATTCCCATATCTTTTACTCCTTAGCATCACAACACAAGAATTCTAGAAAGTTTTATATATTTACAAAACATTCTTTCTTATGGTGACGTTAGAACCTTTAAGAAAATTAAAGGTTCTGCGTTATTTTTGTCTAAACTTCTGTAGATTCCATCAAGTTCAATGTTATTTTAATCAATTAAGAAGCGACATTGAGAGGCGATAATTTTTGCCTTCAATATCACCTCTCTTTTTTGAATATAAATATTAAGATTATTAATCACCCCTTATTTAAAAGTATTGCTGTGGTAAAAAATAATGTTTAGAAAAGATATTTACAAAAATCATTTTTACTTTAATCATATGCTGAAATATTAATTTAAACCTTCCTATTAACAATATTTATATAAACAAAAGTTAAAAATCCCCTGAATAATTTATGATTTAGATAAATAAAACTCAAGAATTTTTCTTGCTAATTCAGAATTTTCAATTATATGATCTTGCCGATTTGATAAACTCTTAATATTATTCCATGTAACCCCTTCAGGAAGTTCATTTAAAGTTGTTACAAGCAAACCCCCTTTATAAATTTCTAATAATCCTTCATCTATTTTAAACAAAAATTTGTAAAAATTATGCTCTAATGAATAAATTGCCATTTTATTTAGTTATTAAATCACTTAGTTCTTTAGCGTCTTTAAGCATATCAAGGGCTTCTATAATTAAATTAGGGCTTCTATTAGCAAGTCTTGACATTAGTCTTTCAGAATTAAAAAAATCAGTTAACAAACCCTTGGGAATATTGACCGAAACACGTTCCTTAAAATAAGAATTAATTATCCTATCTGTTTTTCCAGACAGAACATACACTTCATCGCCTATTACATAAATTCCCATTAAATCATGAAATTGAATATTATTATAAATTTAACTATTGTAGATTGCAGTAACAAAATCCTTTTATATTCCTAATTTCTAATTATATTATGCTTGATAAATTAGAGAGTGAGTTAAAAACAAGAGGTTTTAGTCAAAAGACAGTTGAATCATACTTATTCCATAACCAGGAATTTCTTAAATTTACAAATAAAAAACCAGAGGAAATTTCAGAAGCAGACATTAAAAATTATTTAAATTATTTGAATTCAGAAAAAAAATACAAGCCAAGGAGCATTAATTTAGTATTTTCCTCATTAAAATTTCTTTATCATAATTTATTAAATAAAAAAATTATGGAAAACATTAAAATTCCAAAGTTAGACAAGAAAGAACCAGTAATCTTAAGCAAAGAGGAAATTAAATTATTGCTGAATTCTATTGAAAATCCAAAACACAAGTTGTTGATAAATTTAATGCTGACCTCTGGTTTAAGGGTAAGTGAAGCAGTTTCTGTAAAGATAGAAGATTTAAACCTAGACGAGAAATTAGTAAAAGTAAGATCGAATAAATCAAATAAAGACAGACTAACGATATTGTCGAGCAGAGTTGTAGATGATATAAGACAATATTTAATTAGCAAAAAAGATAACAATCCTTATTTATTCCCTATTCGAGACTCTCATGTTACAATTAAATTGCCTCAAAAAGTGATAAAACAAGCAGCAAAGAAAGCTAATTTAGATAAGAGGATTTTTTGTCATGCACTACGCTCGACATTTGCCAAAACCTTACTTGACAATGATATTGATTTGCCGACGGTAAAGGAGCTGCTTGGGAACAATTTATTTAACTCGAATATATACCAACAAGCTTACACGGAAAAGCTTAAAAAAATAAAAAATCCATTCGAGGATGTTTAGCATTAACCTAAAAATCCCGACGAAATAAATACCTTTATATATTAGTTTATCTTGATAATTTCGACGATAGTTAATAATGCGGAGGTGCATTTCAATGGGTAAAGTAATTATGAAAAATGCCATTAAGCGTCGCAAAGGCTATCTATATTATATAGATGGTAAAGGAAATGTTTGTGAGGCTATGATGGCCCGAGGAAAAAGAAGGAAGAGGAGATAAATAACTCCTCATTTTCTTTTTAAAAATTAATTTTTATTTCTGTTAAAATCTTTGAGAAAATCCATCTACTGTTTTGTACATCATTAAATAATTCTCGCTATAGCCTCGGTTCTTGAAACCTTTTACCAAATCACTAAATTTTCTAAAAAATTTGATTAATTTCTCTTCTAATTCTTCCAAATCATCAGCAAATCTAACAATAACAATGCTTTCAATTAAATCACTTGTTAAGCTAGATTTATTCTTATCCTTGACACTTTCTCGAACAAAATTAATTAAATCACGGGTCATATCTTCAAACCTCTCTATTTTGTATCCCTTTTTTAAGAAATCCTTTTCTCCATTAACATCTATTACAATATGTAAAATAAAACTATCGTCATTTCTGTTATAATTATTTATTTTAAGTTCGTTTAGTTTTATTACCAAGTTTTTCATATTATTTAGTTTTTTATTATATTATTTAAAAGTTTCCAATAGTTTTTTAAACTTTATAAGAAAGGGTCTTATCATGGGCCCGTAGCTCAGTTTGGTAGAGCACACATATAATAAATATGGCTCAGCTGCCTCTTAAGCAGGTGGTCGTGGGTTCAAATCCCATCGGGCCCGTAATATTTATATCTTTGTTTATTCTACCATTTTCGATGCAGAATATTGATAACTGGGTAAATCAAATCTTACAAGACAATACTTCTTTGATACTTGTTGAGGGAAAAAGGGACGTAAAAGCATTAAACAAGCTTGGTTTACTTAATGTTAGTTCTATTGACAAACCAATTTACTTATTAATAGAGGATCTCGCAAGAAAAAATAAAGAAGTTATTATACTGACTGATTTTGATCCCCAAGGGAGAAAGTTATATCATAAAATTAAGCATGAATTAAATAGGAATGGAGTTAAAGTAAATGATAGATACAGGAAATTTTTATTAAGATCTAAAATTACACATATAGAGGGATTGTTTACCTATTACAAAAATAATTCTAAAGAAATTTTTTAATTTTCTGGAAAGTAGGTATTTAATAAAGCTACAATTTTTCTTCTAAAATCTTTATCAATTTCATTTTCCTTCATTTTTTTGCTTCTTTCATAATTAATAATCTGATTTACACCATCCAAAAACTTACTGAATTTAAGTTCGTCAATAACGTTTGTCATTTTACAACAATTCTTTAATTACTTTTCAGTTTTAGGTAAAAATAATAATGCTAAACCGAATGTTAAAAGAAATATAACCCATCCAAAACCTATTTTTCCTGTCGCGAAATTTTGCACTGCTAAAATACCATAAGCAGTTAAAAAACCACCTAAAATTTTAATTATAGCGTCTTGTATCATTTTTACAACAACTCCTTTATTTTTTCAATATGCTCTGCTACTTTATTACCTTGTTCAGTTAATTGAATGCTTTTAATCCTACCATGCTTTTCAAAACTTACTAACCTAGCTCTCTCCATTTCCTGCAGGATTTTAACAGCATGAGAATAAGTACAATCAACTTCTTTTGCTAATACGCTTCCGTATCTGTTTTTATTATTCCTTCTTAATGCTACGAGAATTAGGGCTGGTTTTTTTCTGAAAAATACTTCGAACATTGTTGCCTGTTTTTTAACCAATTTCTTAACCCCAACCATAAAGAAATTCACCTATATTTAAATGTTTCTTTTGAAATATATTTTCGAGGATAACATACCATAATCTTTATATAACATAATTTATTAGTTAATTTATGCTCGATATTAATCTAATAAGGACTAATCCAGCTTTAGTCAAAAAGGATTTAGAGAAGAGGTATCAAAAGGAGAAAAAAGAACTCGTCGATCATGTTGTTAATTTGGATAAGAAATATCGGGAAATTTTACAAGAATTAGAAAAATTAAGGCATGAAAGAAATATTATTTCTGAGAATATCAATAAATTAAGAAAAGAGAATAAGTCATTCGTCAAAGAACTTGAAAGAGCGCGGTCGTTGCCGAAAGAAATTTCCAAATTGGAAAATGAAGTTAATTCGATTAAAGAAAAAATTAACGATTATTTATTAAAAATACCAAATATTATGTCTAATAAAGTTCCTGTTAGAGAAAAGGACAAGGTAGTTAAAAAATTTGGTAAAATTCCAAAATTTAATTTTAAAGTTAAAAACCATGTTGAATTAATAGAAAATTTAAATCTAGCCGATTTTGAAAGATCTGCAAAAACTTCTGGTAATGGTTTTTATTATATAAAAAATGAACTTGCTTATTTAAATCAAGCCTTAATTAGATTTGCAATAGATTTTTTAAAAAAGAAAAAATATACTTATGTTGAAACACCATTAATGCTAAGATCTAATATTGCATATGCAGCATTTGATAAAAAAGAAATTGAACAATCCGTTTATAAAATAGAAAATGAAGATCTGAATTTGATAGGAACTTCAGAACAATCTTTACTTGGAATGCATGCGAATGAAATAATTCATGAATCAAAGTTACCATTAAAGTATTTTTCTTATTCAATGTGCTTTAGAAAAGAAGTTGGGGCACACGGCCTAAATGAAAAAGGGTTATGGAGAACACATCAGTTTAATAAGGTAGAACAGGTTATTTTTTGTAAACCAGAAGATTCTGAAAAATATTTTAATGAATTATTAAAAAATTCAGAAGACATATTAAAATTACTAAAACTACCTTATCGTATTATAGATATTTGCTCTAAAAATTTATCAGACTGGAAACATTATCAAAAAGATATCGAGGTTTATAGGCCAACAATAAAGGATTATGGTGAGATAGTCTCTTTATCAAATTGTACAGACTATCAAGCAAGGAAGTTAAATATAAAATGCGAGTATAAAAACGGAGAAAAAAGAGTTTTACACACCTTAAATGATACAGCTATTGCAACTTCAAGAATATTGGTAGCTATTCTCGAGAATTACCAGCAAAAAAACGGGAATATTAAAATTCCGAAAGTATTGCAAAAATATACTGGTTTTAAAGAAATTAAATCTTAGGCAAACACTTCTTACAGATACCTTTAACAGAGCAATTTAAACACATTGGATTTCCACAGAATTTACAGGTTTGAGTTGATAAATTACCTTTGCACACCCAGCAAACCCTTAATTTATCCATAAAAATTTATATTAATATAAGTTTATAAACCTTTTTTACAATAGTATAAATATGAAAATTTTAGCAGCTGGTGATTTACATGGAGACATTTCAGTAGCTAGGGCTTTAGCAAATAAAGCAGACAAAGAAAAAGTTGACTTGGTTGTTTTGGCTGGAGATATAACAGGAGACGATACTTTATTGCCGGGAGTTATTTCACCATTTCTTGAAAAAAAGAAAAGAGTTTTGTTTGTTCCAGGAAACCATGAAAGCATGGCAACTGCTGATTTTATTGCGGACTTTTATGGGATAACTAATTTACATGGTTATTCTGTTAAATATCAAAACGTTGGAATATTCGGATGCTCTGGAAATAATATAGGGGTACATCAAATTTCAGAAGATGAGATCTTTAGTTTATTAAAAAAAGGATTTGAAAAAGTTAAAAATCTTAAGAAAAAAGTCATGGTTACACATGTTCATCCAAGTGATACAAAAATAGGAAAATTTGGACATCCTCTAGTGAGAGAGGGTAGTGAAGGGATAAGAAAAGCAGTTAAAAAATTTAAACCAGACATTTTAATTTGCAGCCATATTCACGAGGCTGCTGGTATTGAAGAAAAATTAGGAAAAACTAAGATAATTAATGTTGGAACAGAAGGGAAAATTATAGAGATTTAACAAGAAAAGATTTTTATACTTTATTTTAAATTTTAAAGCTATGGTAGAGTTATTGATTTCAGAGAAACCAAATGCAGCATTGAAGATAGCAACAGCATTAGCAGACGATAAGGTTATTAAAAAACAAAATAAAAAAGTTCCTTATTATGAAATTAAGCATAACGGTGAGAAAATAATTGTTGGTTGTGCTGTTGGTCATTTATTTGGATTAAAAGAAGTTAATGGCAAGGGATGGGTATATCCTGTTTTTAATTATGATTGGGCACCAATTTATGAGGTAAATAAAGAAGCAAACTATACAAAAGCTTATATTGAAACATTAAGAAAATTAGCAAAAGAAGCAGATAAATTCACTGTTTGCACTGATTTTGATGATGAAGGAACTGTTTTGGGTTTAAATATTATACGTTATATTTGTAAAAGGGATGATGCAAACAGAATGAAGTTTAGTACATTGACAAAAAAAGACTTGATTGATTCGTATAAAAATAAATTACCAAAGTTAGATTGGGGACAAGCAAATGCCGGACTAGCAAGACACGAGCTAGATTGGATTCACGGAATTAATTTAAGCCGGGCATTAACATTATCATTAAAAAAAACAAAAGGCGGTTTCAAAATTCTTTCAATAGGCAGAGTTCAAGGTCCTACATTAAATTTAATTGTAAAAAAAGAAAAAGAAATCTTAGCATTTAAACCAGTTCCTTATTGGCAAGTTTTATTATCTTTTAATCATGAAAACAAATTATTAAGTGCTTTGCATAAAAAAGAAAATTTCTGGAATAAAAAAGAAGCTGAAGATGTTATAAAAAATACAAAAAACAAAAAAGCAATTATAGGTAAAATTAAAAGATCAGAAATTACTCAAGCTCCCCCAACACCATTTGATTTAACAACCTTACAGCTAGAAGCTTACAGAACAATCGGAATTAATCCTAAAGAAACTTTAGCTTTAGCACAAAATCTCTATGTTAATGGACTAATTAGTTATCCAAGAACTAGCTCACAGCAAATTCCAGATTCTATTGATTTAAGAGAAATTCTTACAAAACTGCTAGATTCAAATTATTCTAACCTAATTAAAGAATTACTAAAAAGACAATTAAAGCCAAATAATGGCAAGAAAACAGATCCGGCACACCCTGCTATTATACCAACGGGAGAATTGCCTGAGAAATTAACTGAAAAAGAATTTAAGTTGTATGATCTAATTGTTAGAAGAACCTTGGCAACCTTGGCAGAACCAGCAAAACGAGAGTCATTACAAATTGAAATTAATGTCAATAATGAAATATTTTTATTAAAAGGAATTAAAACAGTTTATCCTGGTTGGCATAAATATTATGGACATTTTTTAATGCTGAAGGAAACAGAACTGCCAGGATTTAAAGAAGGCGAGGAAATTAAAAATTATAAAATTAATTTATTTAAAAAAGAAACCCAGCCTCCCAGAAGATATACACCAGCTTCATTAGTAAAAGAACTTGAAAAAAGGCATCTTGGAACCAAAGCGACAAGATCACAGATAATAGATACTTTATATGATCGAGAATACGTGCAAGATCAAAATATTAAGGCAACACAATTGGGAATAAAAATTATAGAGACATTAGAAAGATATTCTCCTGA
>JBBSZH010000056.1:16969-28577 GCA_038044845.1 Nanobdellota archaeon | reverse complement strand
TTTTTATTTAATATTCTTAATGTTTTAAACATATCAATGAATCTATCATTTATTTCCTTTGTATTCTCTTTTAATTCTAATCTGTAATAAGAACCAATAGTATCTATTACAATTAAATTTGTATCCTTTATATTTTCTAGGCTTTTTACCATCCTAATTTGTTCATCAAAACTTTTTGCCTTAAATAATAAAATATTCTTTAGGCATTTTTCATAATATTCTTGAGATATTTGTTTAAATCTTTCAAAATTAAATCCATTTTCAGTATCAATAAAGATAATCTTGCTGAATTTACTGAAATCACGAGCAAGCATTAATGCAATAGTTGTTTTTCCAGTAGCAGCCTCGCCATAAACTAGATTTATCCCGTTTTTTAAATCAAGAAATTCATTTAACATAAAATTTATTTGTGATTAAGATTTAAAAAAGCTTGTTTTATTCAAGCCCCCAAAAACCGAAATATTTATATACAGGCTGTATACACAAAGGGTATATACAAAATGGCAGACATATTTGAAACAACAGTTATGTGTGAGGATTGTAATAAAAAAACAACCAAGCACGAAATTTTCAGAAATGGATTTAAAATAAGAACATGGGAATGTCCATCATGTGGAAAAGTATGGCATCATCCAGCAGATAAACAAGCGTATGATGATTTCCAGAAATTAAAAGAAAAAGAGTTCCAAGTTAAGTTAAGAATGGTCGGGAATTCATATGCAATTTCAATTCCTCACGAAATAATTGAATTTGAAGAGGAATTTAATCGCGAATTAAATGAATTAATTTCAGTATCAATGGAAGAACCAGGAAAATTATCATTGTTTTTGCATAAAAGAATTACAAAGATTTTTAAAGAAAATAATAAAGGTAATAAAAATGAAAGAACTTAAAGAAGTTAAATTAAAGGTAATGGAGGCATTGCAAGAAGAAGCTTACAAGGGGATTGTAAGAATTGATTCAGAGACAATGCATTTGCTCGGAGTACATCCAGGTGATGTTGTTCAAATTACAGGGGGTAGAGAAACTGTTGGAATCGTTGATCGGGCTTATCCCACTGATGTTGGTCAAAATATTATAAGAATGGACGGAATTCTAAGAAGAAATGCTAAAACAAGTATTGGGGAATTTGTTAATATAAAAAAAGCAGAAATTAAAGAAGCAAAAGATGTTGTTATAGCTCCAGCACAAAAAGGAGTCATGATTAAAGCAGACCCTAGAATTTTTAAACGTGCATTATTGGGAAGGGCTGTTGTTAAGGGAGATATTGTAGCACCGGGTGGAACAAAAACAAGACATAGAACAATGTCTGAATCACCATTTTTTGAAGAAGTATTCAGCATGTTTGAAGAGAATTTTACAGCTGGTTTTGGTTTGTCAGGATTAAGATTTATCATTGCAAATACAAATCCTAAAGCTGCTGTTATTATTACAGAGAATACAGAATTAACCTTAAATCCAAAAGCAGTCGAGATTAGCGAAGAAAAAGTTCCAGATATAACCTATGAGGATATTGGTGGATTACAAGAGGAAATTTCAAAGATAAGAGAAATGGTCGAATTACCATTAAAACATCCAGAAATTTTTGAGAAATTAGGAATTGAACCGCCTAAAGGAGTTTTATTACACGGTCCGCCAGGAACAGGTAAAACATTATTAGCCAAGGCAGTTGCCAATGAATCAGAAGCTAATTTTATTTTAGTTAATGGTCCTGAAATTATGAATAAGTTTTATGGAGAAAGTGAGAAAAGAATTCGTGACATATTTGAGGAAGCTGAAAAAAATGCACCAAGTATAGTTTTTATTGATGAAATAGATGCAATTGCTCCTAAAAGAGATGAGAGTTATGGTGAACTAGAAAGAAGAGTTGTTTCGCAATTATTAACAATGATGGATGGGTTAAGAGATAGAGGCAAGGTTGTTGTTATTGGTGCTACAAATAGACCAAATGCAGTTGATCCAGCATTACGTAGACCAGGAAGATTTGATAGAGAAATTTCATTTGGTGTACCAAATAAGCTAGGAAGATTAAATATTCTAAAAATTCATACAAGAAATATGCCTTTAGCAAAGGACGTTAATTTAACAAAACTAGCAGAGATAACTCACGGTTTTGTTGGGGCAGATATTGCCGCGTTAGGTAAAGAAGCTGCAATGAGTGTTTTAAGAAGAAATTTACCAGAGATGAGATTAGGTGAAAAAGAAGAAATACCAAATGAAATTCTAGAAAAGTTAATTGTAATGGACTTAGATTTCAGAGAAGCTTTGAAATTAGTAAGACCAAGTGCAATGAGAGAGGTTTTAATTGAAACACCAAATGTTCATTGGGAAGATATTGGTGGATTAGAGCAAATAAAACAAGAATTAAAAGAAGCTGTGGAATGGCCATTGAAACATGCAGAATCATTTAAGAGATTAGGAATTAAACCCCCAAAGGGATTATTATTATATGGTCCGCCAGGAACAGGTAAAACATTATTAGCCAAGGCAGTTGCCAATGAATCAGAAGCTAATTTTATTTTAGTTAATGGTCCAGAATTATTAAATAAATGGGTTGGTGAAAGCTCTCGTGGAATAAGGAAGATATTTGAAAAAGCAAGACAAGCTTCTCCTTGCATAATATTCTTTGATGAACTCGATTCAATTGCTGCAAGAAGAGGAACCGAGGTTGGAACTAAAGTTGTAGATCAAATGGTAAATACCATACTAGCTGAAATAGACGGCTTACAGGAATTAAACGATGTTATTATCATTGGTGCTACAAATAGGCCAGATATAATAGACCCTGCATTATTAAGACCGGGGAGATTTGATCGTTTATTATTAATACCCCCCCCAAACAAGCAAGGGAGATTGGAAATATTAAAAATCCATACTAAAGAGATGCCTTTGGCAAAGGATGTTAATCTAGATGAAATTGCAAAGACAACAGAGGGTTGTGTTGGTGCAGATTTGGAGTCTGTTTGCAGAGAAGCCGGGATATTAGCCTTAAGGGAGAATATAAATGCCAAAGAAGTTACTAAAAAACATTTTGAAACAGCATTCAGAAAAGTTAACCCAAGTGTTTCTCCTGATTTAATGGAAAAATACAAAGAAATAGAAGAAACTTATTTAAGAAATGCAAGGGCTGGATTAACTAAAGAAATCCCAAATTATTTTGGTTAAGTTCTATTTTTCTTTTTAATTTTATTATAAATGAAAATTATTAGACAAGAGATTAAATACCAAATTACTATATCCGCAATAAAATTCAAAATTGAGAATGGCGGAGCAACTTCAAATATTTTAAATCCAGCATCACCAAGACTCTTTATCGGCCAAAAATATAATGGCCATCCACCATAACCATATGTTAGATTACTAGAAAACCACGTCGAAATAATTATCAGTATCAAGAATAAGATAATGTTTACAATTGTTGGTTTCAAAAATTCTTTCATAAATATTTTTTTCTTAATTTTTTACTTAAATTTTTTAATACAAACTTTCTTCGTTGTTCTGTGAAGTAATTTATTAAATCAGTTTGAGTTACTAATCCAATAAACTTACCATTTTTAGCAACAGGATATCTTTTGTAGCCTTTTTCATCCATTATCTTAGCAACATAATAAATATTAGCATCTGGATCAATAGTTTTAACAGGACTTGTCATAATATCTTTAGCTTTTATTTTATTTACATCCAAATCTTTAGCAACAACTCTCTTAACTATATCCCTTTCAGTTATAATTCCAATAGGCTTATCCCCTTTAACTATAATTGCGCACCCTAAATCTAGCTCACCCATTTTCTTTGCAATACTTTTAACAGAAGAATTTTCATTAAATGCAATAAACCTCTTGCCCATGATATCCTTAATTTTTTCCATATTATTAATCTAAATTAGATTTATATAAATCTTTTTAATCTGCCTTAGTAAGTATTTTAGGTTGGTCTTTTACAAGTAATGTATGCTCATGTTGACTTACTAGTCCATGACTTTTTTCAGATAATTGTGGATAATGATGCAAGATATTATCTTTTTCCAGCATTCTTAAAGCAAAATTAACTTTAAAACCTGGAAATTTCTTTAACAACCATCTTTTAGCAAATGGCAACGTATTATATTCTTGTAAAATAAATTTTAATATCTCCTTAGTTAAGTCATTTCTAACTTGTTTTATATTAACGATTTTGTATATATTAGATAATTTTCCATCCTGTACTAATCCGATTCCATCTGTTGCAAAAGGTTCTATTGCAATAATCTTATTTTCTTCTAATTCTGTTTGATCATTATTGTTATAATTTGGGATTGTAAAACCAGAATGTTCTTCGTAAATATCTATTCCATGTCCTGATAAATTTCTAATTGGTTTAAATTCAAATTCAGTTATTGTTTTTTCTATTATATTACCAATTTCATACAACTTAGTTCCTGGCTTGCTAATCTTTATTGCTTCTTGCAATGCTAATTTAGAGGCCTTTACTAAATCCTCATTATTTCCCAGATCAACTGTAATTGCATTATCTCCTATACAACCTTCAACATGAGCACCAACATCTAATTTAACAACATCATTTTCTTTAAAAAAAATCACTTCGTCATTTGGTGTAAAATGAGCAGCCATGTCGTTTATAGAAACCTGAACAGGGAATGCTGGTCTGCTATTTAATTCATATATTTTATCTTCAATTTTTTCTACAACCTCTTTTATATTTGCATTTACTTTAATTAATTTAGCACCATATTCTAATGCCTGTGCTGCTATCTTTCCTGCTTTCTCCCAGTTATCCATCAAAACTCTCCCAAATGTTTTTGTTCTTTGATTAATAATTGTTCTTTCTTAATTCCAAAAACTTCAAAAATCTTTTCTACGCTCGGAATTATTTGATTTTCAATATAATAGTTAATATCATAGTCCTTGCATTCATCCGGAATCTCAGCTTTATCTCGTATCATCCCCTTTTCATCGCTAATAATAAAATAAATTGTTGCACCAGGACTTACATCATAACCTTTCTCTTTCATTTTACGAGCAACAGCTACATGTGGGCCAATTTGTTTATAACTTTCCAAATGCATCTTAAGTTGTACTCCAATGATCATTTTATCTAAGCTAACTTTTCTTTCACTTATGTCTTTAATTACCTTTTTAACATACTCCAATGCATCTTCATATTTCCCTTCTTTTAGTATCATTTCAATAATCTTTAACTGAGTTTCACGAGCGATCAAACTCCAATCTTTTCTTACAGTCTCAAAACCTCTTATTTTTAATTCATTTTCTTCATTAATTAATGCATATTTTTTCTTCGCACCCTGAATATCCCCTTTTTTTGAAACAAAAATACCCCGAGGATAAAAATCCTCTATTTCAATCTCCATTAAACTTGGTAATTCATCATTGATTTTTTTTAAAAATTCAGATGCAGCTTTCTTACTTTTTCCTCCCAATGCAACTGTGAGCGAATCTGTATCAGAATAAATTACTTCAAATCCTTCTTCCTGAGCTTTTTTTATTGTTGTTTTAATATATTCACGGCCGAAAGCAGTTATACTAGCTGCGCATTCCCTACAATAATATCTTGCCCCAAAAAATGCCAACATTCCGTAGGTAGAATTAGCAACTGTCTTTAGGGCATAATTTCTTGCTTCCAATACAGGATTTTTTTCTTTTTTTAAAATTTCTTTGATTCTATTTCTTCTAATAATCAAATCTTTAACAACCTTTGGAATAAAACCCTCTTTTTTTGAATTAAAATAATAATAAACTTTTTTCCCCTCTTCATCAACAATTTCTGGTGTTTTATAACCCATTTTTTCTTTATTAAATGTTCCTGGGTCTATATTTTTTGTGATAATAATACTAGGCCAAAAAGACATAAAATCGAAAAATATAATATTCTCATATAAGCCAACCTTGGGTTCCATTACAGAAGCACCTTTGTATGTAAGCCCCATTCTTTCCTCGATATTACCGTGGCTTGGGCGATTTGGAACAATTTCATTAAATTCTTTTGCTTTTTTAATTAAATAATTCTCAACTAATTTACCATAACTCATTCTACAAATATCAAACATAGAACTTCCAACTAATTTTACTAGCTCTGCTATGTTAAGAAATATCTTTTCAAATATCTTTAATGTTAATTCTGTATCCTGGATATTATATTCACAATATTTTTCTAAATCTTTAATATTATCCCACGCCTTTGTTATCTCATTAATATTGATTTCTTTCTTTTTTTCTCGCAAAAGCTCTTGAGCAACTACATTTAGACTATAAGAATCAAGCTGCAAACTTCCAGCCATTATTTTTTTAATAAATTTTAATATATCTAAATGCAAAATCCCTTTAATTTTTGCAACACTTTCTCCTAATCCGCGCCTAAAGCTAATTGGACTTCCGTCTAACCCTAAATCTAATATGATGTGATATTTATCTGCGCGGGCCTTTATATAAGGAAGGTCGAAACCATCTGAAAAATAACCAACAAGGCAATCTGGTTTATAGTCTTTAATTAACCCTTTAAATCTTTCAATCATTTCTGCCTCGCTATCAACAAACTCAACATAATCCGGAGCCTTAAATTTTTTCCATGTTATTACTTTTTTAATGCCTTTTCCGCGTAAACCAATCATTAATATTGGATCATTTTTTACTTTTTCTATACCCCCTAAAGAACCATATACTTCAATATCAAAAACTAAAACTTTTAAATCATCATAGAAATCTTGGCTATTTTGTTTAACCTCTCCTTTAATACAAATATCATACCTAGAATCTTTAATTAATTCTCCAAAAACTTCACTTAGGGTTAAGGGAGTAATTTCTTTATCAATTAAATAACGTTTTGCAAAATTAATATCATCTTCTTTTACTTCTAATCCTGATTGCTTTAATTCCTTTGCAATTATTTTAAGTGCTTTTATATTATTTACCTCAACCTTAATTGCTTTAACTTCTTTCCCTAGATAATTTTTGTCATGAATGCTTGTATTTAAAATTTGAAAATCTTCATCCAACATTAAATTGTCAATTTTCTTTTTTGTCTTATCAATATTATCATTAAACACCCAGAAATAAGGTTTTAAACTTTCATCATAAACACAGATTTTTTTACTATCTATTGTAGTTCCAAAAATTCTAATAATCCCCTGAGTATTAAAATCTACATCAATAGGATAAAAACTAATTTTAACCCCCTTATTATCCATAAATTATACTATATCTTCTATGTTTTTAAGGTTTATTATAAAAATTTGAATAATGGATTAATATTAATTAAATTTAATTCTGGCTTAAACACATAAGCATACTTATGATCAAAATAACCACATCTAAAATCCTCTAAATTAATCTTAGCCCTTTGACTTAACATTAGAGCATAAAAGTAAACTTGGGTAGCTGCATATTTTTCTTCAATTGAATTTGGTTTATAATCCCAAATCCAAATTTTATTATCCTCTATTCTTAATATATCAATATGCCCTGTTAATGGTAATTTAGTTTTAAATACGTTTGTAAATTGCTTTAATTCTTCTGGATAAATCCATATCGGAATTTCTATTGCTATTGTTTTATCATCATTTTCTAATAAAAAAACTTGTACCCTTGGATGTTGTTCTTTAAATCTTTCTTTATTTATTTCTAAAGCCTGTCTTGTTAAATCACTTATCTCATGGCCTAAGATTTGATGCAAATTTAAGTTATGCAACCTAAATCTTAATCCAGAACTTCTAGGACCAGAGTTAAAATACTCGTTTGGACAATTCCTAAATACTTCGTTTAAATAATCTTTTAATGAGCCAAAATCATTACATAATTTATCAACTTTTAAATCATGAACTTTATAATTATAATAACCTCCTTTATGATCTAGAATAAGATTTTTTATCATTAAGAATTAAAAAACTGAAGTTAATATAAATTTTTCTAATTCTGGATTAATAAATCATTAATCGAAAAACCAGATCGTACTAATCTTTTCTCATTTATCGGAACATATTCAAAATTTTCTTTAGACGATTCTAATTGAAAACTTATAAGTTCTTCTAATCCAATTTTTCCCTCTGCAATTACCTTTGCAGCTTTTAGATATAAACTCCTATCTAAATGGCTATTAAAGAAAAATTCATTGTACTTTATTACCCTTTTATAATTTCCAAATAATTTTAAGACCTCACCACGTTCTCTTTCTGTAATATCATAATTTATTCTTAACCTTTTTGTAGGATACTGATTTATCTGGTTATCTCTCTCCTCTTCGATTATTAGATTGTTAATGTTTAATCTTTCTAATGGTTTATGATGCCTATGCATGTATGTTTGGTTACTCATTTTAATACGAGCATACTCAATAATATACTTTTAAAAATCTTTCGTTATAAACATTTATAAAGATAATTAAATAATTAATTTTATGGGTTTACAAATATCTGAATTAGTTCCAAAAAAAGAGATTTCATTTAAAGATTTACAAAATAAAAAGATTGCAGTAGATGCTTCCCAAACGCTTTATCAATTTTTAAGTTCTATAAGACAGCAGGACGGCACCCCATTAATGGATTCTAAACAAAGAATCACCTCACATCTACAAGGAATTATTACTCGAGTAACAAATTTAATGGCACAAAATATTAAATTATGTTTTGCATTTGATGGTAAACCCCCTTTATTAAAAATTAAAACACAAGAAGAACGAGAATATAGAAAACAATTAGCAGAAAAAAAATTTAAAGAAGCGAAAGAAGAGCAAAATGAGGAATTGATGTTACGTTATTCTAAACAAAGCATTAGATTAAAAAGAGAGATGATAGAGGAAAGTAAAGAATTAATTCAGGCATTAGGTTTACCAGTAATACAAGCTCCAAGCGAGGCAGAAGCACAATGTGCATTTATGAATGAAAGAGAAGATGTTGATTATGTTGGATCCAGCGATTATGATGCCTTGCTTTATAATGCACCTGCATTAGTTCGTAATTTAACTGTTTCACAAAGAAGAAGAATTTCATCTGGTGCTTACATAAATATTTCACCAGAAGTTATTGAATTAAAAGAAGTCCTCAAGAATCTTGGTATTAAACAAGATCAATTAATTATCTTAGCAATATTAATTGGAACAGATTATAATGAAGGAGTTCAAAGAGTAGGACCTAAAACAGCGTTAAGATTGGTTAAGCAATATAAAAATTTTGATAAATTATTTAAAGAGGCAAAAGCAGATTTTGATTGGAAAAAAATTTATGCTGTTTTTAAAAATATGCCTATTATTAAAAACTACAAACTTAAATGGGTTAAGCCAGATGTTGAAAGGATAATGAAATTACTTGTTGATGAGCATGAATTTAATCAAGAAAGAGTTCAGAAAAACATTGATAGGATTATTAATATTAAAAAAAACCATGAACAAGGAAATTTAGCTAAGTATTTCTAGTTTTGTTATAAGGTTTTTCATAGAAATGTAACATTCTCCAAATTCTAGGAGCTCTTTCAACCGGTCTTACTATTCTTGCAATTCTGGCCGTTCTTTCAAGTTTGGTAGCCTCTTGAATCTCTTTTAATACCTTAGCTTCCTCTCCACCCTCCTTAGCAATTCTTCCAATTTCAACACCGGTATGTAAAAATGTTTGACTTTCGCCTAAAGCCCCACTAACCCTCGTTAATAACATTATCTCCTCGACTAATCTAAATATTAAGAAGAATGGAATTACAACTATAATATCAATCCAATATTTTTTAAGAAATTCTTTAGCACTTTTTACACGATAATATTTAAAGCCTAAGTCCATAATAAAAATGATAACTATAAAGTAATCTAAAACCAAAATCTGATTTTCATAAGGCAATATTTTTTCATGATAAAATACATCTAAAATAATTAGAATTAGTAAAATTAAGACCAGATAGGGAATTGATTTGTCAACCAGAACCTCAACTTTATGCAACCAGGGTTTCATCATGATTATTAAAAAAACATAATATTTAAATATAACTAAAGTAAGAAGTAAATCAATGGCAGAACTGCAATATATTGGTCCATTAGTAATGGGCATTATTATTGGTTTATATGAATTAATCTTGGTTCACAGAGATGAAAATTTTAGAGGAAGTCATTGGTTAAGCCATGGTTTGCATTCTGTATTCTGGGCAATGTTGGCTGTATTTGCAACAATGAATGCGGAATTTGTTTATGCCAATCTAACCTTCTTACAAAATATTCCTTACTTGAATAATATTCTAGTTTTTAGAATTTTTATTGGTTTGTTGACTTTAATAAAAGTTCATGCTGCATCAGCTGTAGTTAGAACAACAATTGGAAGTTCAAAAGGATTAAAACAAACATGGGCGCATAGTTTAATTGTTGCTGCATTAGTTGTTCTTTCTCCATATATATGGCCTTTTATTGCACCGGTTGTAAGCCCTTATTTAAGTAAAGGTAAATAAATTAAGAACTAGCAATTTCTTCTATTTTCTTTAATCTCTCATTAATATTATCTAATTTTGCATTAATTGTTTCTAACTTACTTAAAATTAAATCTTCTTTATCTATCCCTGAAAGATCTCTTTGTAATGGTAAATCTTGTTGTATAGGTAATGTATTTTCATCTAAAGGAACTTCTTCTTTCTTTTTAAATAAATTGAAAGGAAACATTTTATAAATTATTTATAGCTCTGCCTAAATTCGCTATCCAATTGCTCATATTATTGCCTCTTCTATAATTAATGCTCAATTGTCTTACATCTCTAATCCTTAACATTCTATCGCTGCTTGTATTTATACTTCTTGCTAAACTTATTACCTGATTAACTACAGCACCAGTTAAAGCAGAGTTCGTTAAATCAGCGATTACCCCTCTTGAACCATCTCTAATTATGGTTAAGTATCCTGTAATATTATTTAAATTCGGGTTAGCGTTATTAATTTCTCGTAATGTTTGTTGGTGTGCAGTTTGCATCCGTATATAATAATTTTGTAATAAACGGTGTTTGATTTGTTGAGCCGTAATTTGTTGTCTTTGTGCCAGCTGTTGAGGTTGTTGTTCACCTCTTCTAACTAAACCAGGTCTTTGTGCTTGAGCTTGGGGTTGTCGGGCTTGTTGACCACCGCCTCCACCAACCTGTCCAGCTCCTCCTCTGCCTCCACCCCCCGGAGGCCATACCTCTCTTATTCTGTCTCTCAAAGTTTGATGAGTATAAAGGTAAATTACCCCAGCAATTAAAAGTAAAATTACAATTGAACCAAGAGATCCAACATAAGAAGCTAAAATAATAACCGATTTTACAATAGAAGTGGCAAAAACAGCAGCCGCTGTGATTCCTAAAGATATAATAATGCGAGAACCTCTTCTTTCTTCACCTTGAAAGAAGTTTAAAAGGCCGGTAGCATTATACATAATACTCATTATTATTCCAAATGCTATTAATAAAGCCCACATAGGTAAAAGATCTCCGCCCAAATTTATTTCATAATTGAATATAGATCCGAGACTTCCAACAGGATCTATTTGCAAAGCCAGTCCGGTAATTTCATTGTTATTTATTATTAAACTATTTTGATTTATTAATATAAATTGAGTTAGAATCCATCCAAAGAATAGTATTAAAAATAAATAAAATATAGC
>JBBSZH010000056.1:0-16869 GCA_038044845.1 Nanobdellota archaeon | reverse complement strand
TTAGTTATGTTCTCTGGAATAGCAATTTACCCAATTGTTATTTCAAGAAATTCAAAAGCTAAGGAGATCTATGGTATAGAAATAAATCCAGTAGCGCATAAATATGCATTAGAAAATTTAATGTCAAATAAAATTATAAATATTAAATTGTTTAAAGGAGATGTTAAAAAAATTATTCCAAGAATTAAATTAAAATTCGATAGAATAATTATGCCTGCTCCCAAAAACGCAGAAGAATATTTAAGTTTAATAAAAAATAAAATTAAAAAAAGTACAATTATACATTTTTATGATTTTAGCCAAGAAAAAGATTTTCCTAAACAAAGTATTAATAAAATAAAAAAAGTTTTTAAAAAAATTAAAATATTAAATAATGTAAAATGTGGTGCTTATGCTCCTTATGTTTCTCGAATTTGTATAGATTTTCAACCTTTATAACCCAAAGCAACAATATACATTTCTTTACTTTCCTTTTTAGATGCTTCTGGTTTAGTTGCTTTAACAAAATAAAATTCTTTTTTAACTTTACTTAGGAACTCCTCAAATTCTCTACTTTGAAATACCTTACAAACAAAATTTCCCTTTGGTTTTAAAACATCTTTAGCAATATTAAATGCTACCTTACTTAATTCTAAAGAACGTTCCTGATCTAGTAATTTATTTCCAGAAGTTTTAGGTGCTAAATCACTTAAAACAACATCAAATTTTCCTAAAGACTTTATTTTTCTGATTATTTTTTCTTCTCTTACATCACCTAAAATAAATTTAACATCTGGAATGTTTGAAATTTGCTTTACATCAACACCAATAGCATTAGCTTTCAATTGTCTGATTACCTGTAACCAAGATCCAGGATAGCAACCTAAATCAAGAACTTTATCTCCTTTTTTGATTATTCTGTATTTTCTGTTTAAGAAAAGTAACTTGTAAACACTTCTTGCTCTATAACCCTCTTGTCTGGATCTAAAAGTAAACTTGTCAATCATATTTGTAGCATTTGTCTTTTAACCTTAACTGCTGAAGGAGTTTCACCACCATGCCAACTCATTTTTGGTCTAACTTTAATTGGATAAATCCTCTCAGAATTATCATCTAAAATAATAGCTGCACCCTTAACTTTTGGTAAATTATTTAAATTAAATAATATGCTAGAAGTTAAATAAGTTTGATTTATTGTATTTAAAGCTTCAATATCTGGTTTTGCAGTAATTCTATGACTAATTACAATATCACTTTGAGTTATAACATCATGATGAATTTCACCTGGCTGTTGCGTTGCCATAACCAAGCTAATTCCAGGTTGCCTCCCTTCTCTTAATAATTGAATTAAAGATGGCAAGGCAGCATTCGTCCCTTCTTTGACTAATAGTTCATGAGCTTCATCTAAAAATATCCAGACTAAAGGCATTTCTAATTTTTCTTCACGTTCAAAAGTTAAATAATGCTGGCCATATTCTATTTCTTGAGTTTCTTCTTGTTTTCTTGCCGTAACCCTTTCATTGAATAATTTTTTGCTAATTATACCAACAACTAAACTTTTAATATTCCAATCATCATAAGCACTTAAATCTAGGATACTTACCTGACCTCCTTTTATAATATCTTTAATTTGAAGTCCTTTTATATCAAATAAACCCCAATTTTTTACAGCTTGGAATCTATTTTCAGTAGCACTTTTAGTTAATTGATCCATTGTATTGTCTTTTCTTATTTCAAAAATAATATCATTAAGATCATAATCGAATTTTAGTTTAGTTAAAATTTTTTCAATTAAAACTCCGATATTGTCTGTAATCTTAACTTGAAAAACATTACACCAATCATCTGCTGTTAGTTCACTTGGTTTTATTGAGAAGCTATAATCAACAGCAATCTTTTTTTCTTTATATTCTTGAAATTTTCCACTTGGCGCATAGACCTTTACAGGCAATCCTTTAGGTTCCATCCCCCATAATCTTAATTCATCTATTTGAGCATAATTAGGATATTTCATTGTCCAGAATATTCCCATTGTGTCAAATATTAAAACAGCCAAATTCTTACCAACACTTTCAGGTAAATTAGCAATTTCCTCTGCAAAAACCCCAATTGAATAACTTTTACCAGCGCCACGTTTACCAGAAATTAGAATTGTGTGAGCTTTAGCAACATCAATTAAAATATTATTACTTAAAGAACTTGTTTGACCCATTTTAACATAGCTTTTACCATAAAAAATTAATCCTTTATCACCGAGCTCTTTTTGCTCTTTTTCAGTTCTTCCAATTATAATATCATATGGCATTCATAATCAAAAAATTTTTAAAGATATAAATCTTTTTATTTGGTCTAGGGTTAAAATGATTAATCAAATTAAAACAGTATTATTGCTTGGAATCTTAACTGGCTTATTGTTATTTATAGGAAGCTTTTTTGGTAAAACAGGATTAACTTTTGCAATTATATTTGTCGTTTTAATGAATGGGGTTGCTTATTTCTTCTCAGATAAAATAGCTTTATTTATGTATCGTGCTAAAGAAATGAAGAAATCACAATTGCCATGGCTTCATTTAATGATCAAAGAAATAGCAAAAGAAGCTAATATACAAGAACCAAAAGGGATTTATTTAATACCAACAGAGCAAGCAAATGCTTTCTGTGCTGGCCGTGGCCCGAGTAACTATGTTGTAGCCTGCACAAAGGGAATTTTAGATTTGTTAACAAAAGAAGAATTAAAAGGAGTTTTAGCACATGAAATTAGCCATGCTAAGAACAGGGATGTTTTAATTGCAACTATTGCTGCTACAATTGCAGGAATAATCACTTATTTAGCTAGAATGGCACAATTTGCAGCTATTTTTGGTGGTGGCAGAGATGACAATCGCGGTACTGGAAATTTACTAAGTTTACTTGTTTTAGCTATTTTAACTCCAATAATTGCTTTAATAATTCAACTAGCTATTTCAAGAAGCAGAGAATATTTGGCAGATGAAACAGGAGCTAGATTAGTAAAAGACGGAAAACCATTAGCAAAGGCATTAGAAAAAATACATAATTCTGTTAAACATCATCCCTTAAATTTTGGTTCAGAAGCAGCCAGTAGTTTGTTTATCGCTAATCCATTTAGAGGGAATGTTTTATTTAATTTATTTTCAACACATCCGCCTGTTGGAGAACGGATTAAAAGATTAAACTCAATGAAATTTTAAGATAAATTTTTTAATTCCTCTTTATCTATTTGAAATTTCTCGCTTAAATCATTATTTTTAAAAATTAGTCTTATATAAGGCAATTCTTTTATTAATTTTTTATTTGAAATATGCAATTTAGGTGAAATTTTCTTAATAACATCGCTTCTTTTGGCATTTTTTTGATTATTAATCCATATTTTTAATAATCTTTGAGTTCTAGTATAATTTGTAAGTTTACTACTTGGATAATTTTTACTTAACGCAACCCCGAAGCTCATCAATAAGTTCTGATAATACATAAATCTCCAATATTGTTGTTTATTTATCCTTTTCTTGAAAATATTAGCTTTACTTAAATAATAATATGCCTTTGCGAGCTCTCCCTCACTATAATCTTTAGCTAAATTCTCATCTATCCATAAAAATATTTCATCTAAATCCTCTTTAGAATTATCGAATATTTTCTTTAATGCATCTAAGTCCTTAGTTTTGAAAATTGTTCTTAATACATTAAAAATAGTTTCTTCTTTTTCACGTTCATCTAAATCAATTATATTATCTAAAAGTATTAAATCTAAATCATTAATTGCAGCCCTTGCATCCCCCCTACTTTTCATTGCAATTTGCCTTAATAATGAATCATCTAAATTTAAATTTTCTTTTTTTACGATTTCCTTTAAAATCTTTATTATTGTTACAATACCTAAGTTATTAAACTCAATTAATTTACATTTTTTTCTTAATGCACTGAATTTTGAATTCCAAGGATCATTTGCTGTAATAACAATAGGGTAAGTGCTATTTTCTATTTCTTTTAATAGCTCTTGTAACCCGCCCCTGTCTTCTGCATTAATCCCATCAATCTCGTCTATTAAAATAATTTTATCTTTACCAAATAAGCTAGCTTGTTTGATATTATTAATTACAACATTTTGAATTTGTTCTTTATTTCTTAAATCACTTGCATTTACCTCTAAAATTTCATAATCTAATGCTTTTGCTAAGGCATAAACACTTGCAGTTTTTCCAGTTCCAACTTTTCCGTAAATTAATATTGGTTGTTTTTTTAGAATTGCTTCTTGTAATTCTTCTAAAGGGATGCTTTGACCTTGTATCTCACTTAAATTTTTTGGTTTGTATTTATTAATTAACATTTTATAAATAATTTTTAAGTTCTTCAATTCTTCTTAATGCTTTAATCATTTGCTCTTTTTTCCTTTTTTCATACTCATCACCATTAAAAACAGAGTTTAATGTAAATATTGTATCTAAACCATTTCTTGCATTGTCCCACTCCCAGGCTTCACTTCCATGCTTAAGCCGTGATCCAAATATATCTCTTAATAAATTGTTAAAACCTTCTTTTAGCCTGAAGT
The DNA here is from genome assembly GCA_038044845.1 of Nanobdellota archaeon. GTDB lineage: Archaea > Nanobdellota > Nanobdellia > SCGC-AAA011-G17 > GW2011-AR20 > GW2011-AR20. The sequence continues at coordinate 12,323 of JBBSZH010000056.1, read as the reverse complement.
ATTCTTTGAAATTTTCCTTTTCAATTAAATTACATAAATTTATAATCAATCCAAAAAGCTGTTTTTTTCTATCATCCTTTATAATTTCCATCTTATCTTCCCATAAAAGCTAAAAAAGATTCAAGCTGCACAAAATCATCACTACCCTCAACTAATCTAAACTCTATTTCGCCACATTTATCAATTAATTCTAGTTTTTTATTATCCTCAACTTTTAAGTTTAAGATTTCTTTTTGTATTTGTTTAATAATGTCTAAACCAGAGAAACCATTTTTTAACATTAAATCCAATAATTTATTCCTGGCATTTAGAAACTCTTTGCTTAAAGCTAATTCAATTATGTCCTTAATTTCTTTTGGATTTGCAGTTAGACTAATTTCATTAACTAATTTTTCATTAATTTCATTGCTTATTGTAGCACAGCTTTGTAATATATTTTCTACTCTCCTTAAATCTCCTTCAGAAACATTATAAATTAACTCAACGACATCATCATTGATTTTTAATTTCTCTTCCCTTGTAATTTTTTTGACAACCTTTTTAATGTCTTCTAGCATTAATGGTTTAAATCTGAAGATAGCACATCTGCTTTGTATTGGTTCGATTATTTTACTTGAGTAATTAGCTGATAAAATAAATCTACAATTTTCAGAATATTGCTCCATTGTTCTTCTTAAAGCATTTTGGGCATCCCTTGTTAATGCATCTGCCTCATCTAATAAAATAATTTTAGGAATATCAACCCCGATTGGTCGTGTACGCGCGAAATCTTTAATGTTTTCTCTTATAACATCTATCCCACGTTCGCTAGAGGCGTTTGTTTCAAGAAAATTTTGTCTCCAATTATCTTTAAATAATGTTTTAGCTATAACTAATGCAACTGTTGTTTTTCCTGTTCCGGGCGGACCCGTAAAAAGCATATGAGGAATATTTTTTTGTTCGGTCATTGCCCTTACTCTATTAACAATAATTTCTTGCCCAACTACTTCATCAAAGGTTTTAGGTCTGTGTTTTTCTATCCAGATATCATTCATTCATAGAACTAAACTAATAATATTTATAAAAGTTATGTTAATAAAAAAGAAAAAAAGAAATAAGATAATTATGAAATAATGATTAGAATTCTTCAGAATCTTCTATTTCTTCTTCTACTTCATCAACTATTTCTTGAGCTTCCTCATCCGAACCCTCACTAATTTCTTCAGATTCTTGTACAGAACTTCCTGCACCAACTATTTCTCCAAAGCCCACTTTCCTTAATACCTTAGTTATTCTAACCTTTACAGTTTCCCCTTGTTTGGCATTTGGCACGAAGATTACAAAGCCTTTAATCTTTGCAATTCCATCCCCTTTTTCTCCAACTGCTTCTATCTTTAACTCTAGTTCATCTCCAACATTAACCGGGGCAAAGCTTCTTCCTCCCCCACTATATCCCCCTCTATTTTCACCAAATCTTCTATTCTTATTGTACATATTTTTTACACTCCTTATCTATTTATTACATTGACAAACTACGAGAAGTAGCTGACCAATGTTTAATTTCTGTTTAGAATTATTATTTATAAAACTTTGCTTTTTACTTTCTAGAAAAATATTTAAAGTGCAGTATGGGGCTTATTCTTATGTACAATTTTAAACATGTTGAAGAAGAGATAACAAAGTTTTGGAACAAACAAGGCAAGGAAATAAAGAAAAGCTTGCAATATGATCCAAATAAAAAACTTTATTCATTCTTAGAAGGACCACCAACAGCAAATGCGCCTCCTGGATTGCATCATGTTGAAGCCCGTGTCTTCAAAGATTTATTTTGTCGCTTTAAGTACATGCAAGGATTTACAGTTCCTAGAAAAGGAGGTTGGGATTGTCATGGTTTACCAGTAGAAGTTCAAGTTGAGAAATCATTAAAGTTAAACTCAAAAAAAGATATTTTAAATTATGGTATTGGCAAGTTTAACAAACATTGTAAAGAAAGTGTATTTTCTTATATTAAAGAATGGAATAAGCTTACAGATAAAATGGCTTTTTGGATTGATCTCGAAAATCCCTATATTACCTTAGATAATAAATATATTGAGAGTGTTTGGTGGTCATTAAAAGAGTTATATAATAAAAAAATGCTATATGAAGGACATAAGGTTGTTCCATTTTGTCCAAGATGCGAAACACCTTTAAGCTCTCATGAAGTTGCTTTAGGCTATAAAGATATTACAGAGCCAGCGATTTATGTGAAATTCAAACTTAAAAATTATAAAAATAGATACCTACTTGCGTTTACAACAACTGCATGGACATTACCAAGTAATTTAGCAATTGGAGCAGATAAAAATTTGATTTATGTAGTTGTAAAAGAAGGAAATGAGGAATATGTTTTATTAAAAAGTTTAGTTAATAAATTATTTGAAAATCCAAAAATAATTGAAGAATTTAAAGGTGAAAAATTAAAAGGCCTAAAATATGAATCAATGTTTCCTTATTTTAAAAATCTAAAAAATTCTTTTAGGATTATTTTAGTTGATTTTGTATCTGCTGAAGAAGGAACAGGTTTAATTCACCTCGCCCCCGCGTTTGGAGAAGATGATTACGAAGTTTGTAAATTAAATAAAATTGATTTTGTAAAGCCGATAGATGAGACAGGACATTTTAGTAACGAAGTAAGCGATTTTAAAAGAATGTTTGTTAAAGATGCAGACCCTAAAATTATTGAATATTTAGAAAAAAAAGGAATTTTATTTAAAAAAGAAAATTATACCCATACTTATCCGTTTTGTTGGAGATGTGAAACTCCTTTGATTTATTATGCAATGAAATCATGGTTCATTAAAGTTTCTTCTATAAGACAAGAATTATTAAAGAATAATGAAAAAATAAATTGGATTCCTAAGCATATTAAAGAAGGCAGATTTGGTAATTGGTTAGAGGGAGCAAAAGATTGGGCATTATCGAGAAAAAAATTCTGGGGGACTCCTTTACCAATATGGAGATGTAATAAATGTAAAAATGAAATTGTAATCGGAAGTATAAAAGAATTAAAAGATTTATCTGGAATGAAAAAAGAAGTTGATTTACACAAACCAGAAATAGATGAAGTTAAAATTAAATGCAATAAGTGTAAGTCGGCGATGATTAGAGTACCAGATGTTATTGATTGTTGGTATGATTCTGGTTCAGCAACATTCGCTCAATTTCATTATCCTTTTGAAAATAAAGAAATTTTTGAAAAAAGTTTTCCTTACGATTTCATAGCAGAAGCGATCGACCAGACTAGAGGGTGGTTTTATACCTTACATGTTCTTGGAACTTTATTATTTGGAAAAAATGCTTATAAAAACGTAGTTTGTGCAGGACTTGTTGTAGATGAAAATGGAGAAAAGATGAGTAAAAGTAAGGGCAATATAATAAACCCCCGGGAAATGTTTAATACAGTCGGGGTAGATGCAACAAGATTACAATTTTGTATTAGCGAACCAGGTGATGATAAGAAATTTAGTGTAAAATTGGTAAATCAACAAGTAACGCCTTTCTTAACTATACTATGGAATTCTTATCAATATTCTAAAAACCTTAAATCAACAAATAAGCCAAAATTACAACTAGAAGATCAATGGATAATATCTAGGATAAATAGCTTAATTAATGATGTTACAGGAGAATTAGAAAAGCATAGTTATCATAAGTGCCTAACTTTATTTATAGAGTTCGTAAATGAAGATCTTTCTAGAAGTTATATTAAATTAATAAGGAATAGAGCAGATAATAATGATGCCACTCTTGGTTATGTTTTTAACTATATGTTTGAAAGATTAAGTAAATTATTAGCACCATTTGCCCCATATATTTCTGATTTTATTTATCAAAATGTTGAAAATGAAAATGTTCATTTAACAGAATGGCCATTAGCAGATAAGAGAATGATTAAGAAAGTTTTAGAGGATAATATGAATCACGCCAAAAATGTTATACAAGGAATTTTAAGCGAAAGAAATGAAAAACAAATTGGTGTAAGATGGCCTTTACTCGAAATTACAATATTAACAAAAAATGAAGCTATCTTGAATGCAGTTAAAAATTTACAAGATTTAATTAAATTACAAGTTAATTGCAAAAAAATAATAATTAAAAAGCAACCAATAGATGAAGAATTTAAAATTATATTAAATACCAAGTTGACACCTGAACTTGAAAAAGAAGGATTTACAAGAGAAGTTTTGAGAAGAATACAAGATTTAAGAAAGAAAGCTAAATTAAATAGACAAGATAAAGTTAAATTATATTTAGAATCTAAGCAAGGTTTAGATTTAAATTTAATTAAGAAATTAACAAACGCTAAATTAGTAAAGAAATTTAATGCTAAAAATTCTGAGAAGTTTAAAATTAAAGATAAAGAATTTGAAGTCGGATTTAATAAGATTTAATTATTTTTAAGTAATTACACTTTATTTATAAAGAACCTTTATATATCTTTCTATTCCTTTATAAATAAAACTATTAAAATGGGGGGTGCATTTATTAATGGCTAGAAATAAAACTAAAATAAAAATACAAAATATTGTTGTTTCTACAAGTTTAGAACACGACATTCCTTTAATAAAACTTGCTGAGGTTTTACCAAACACAGAATATAATCCAGAACAATTTCCAGGTTTGGTAATGCGCATAAAAAATCCTAAAACTTCAGCTTTGATTTTTAGTTCTGGCAAGGTTGTTTGTACTGGTGCTAAATCCATAACCAAAGTTAAAGAAAGCATAGGTAAAATAATTGAAAATTTAAGAAAAATAAGAATAAAAATTAAAATAAAACCAAAAATTAATATACAAAATATGGTTGCTTCTGGTACAATTAATATGGACTTAAACCTTAATTCATTAGCAATGAAGCTAGAGAATACAGAATACGAACCAGAACAATTCCCAGGATTAGTTTATAAATTACCCGGAACAAGGGCCACGTTTTTATTATTTAGCAATGGAAAAATAGTTTGTACAGGGACAAGATCAGAAGCTAAATTAAGAGAAGCTGTTGCTAAACTGGTTACAAATCTAAGAAAATTAAGATAAAATGCATGTTGATGCTACAGAACAAATTGAACGCTTTAAAGAATTTTTTAGTTATAATTATGAAGATGCCTTGCATCATTTAGTTTCTCGTGGCATTAATGTATTAAAAATAGACTTTGCAGAACTAGCGAAGTTTGACCCCGAATTAGCTGATCAATTACTCGAGGAACCGGAAGAAACAATAAGAGCAGCAGAATTAGCAATTGATAGTTTTGATTTTCAATTAAAAAACTTCAGAGTTCGCCTTTATAATCTACCAAGGGACCAATTTGTCTTTGTTCGAGACATTAGAAGCAGCCATTTAAACAAGTTTATGATTATAGAGGGGATAGTAAGACAAAGTTCTGATGTACGTCCTCAAGTTACCTCTGCGAAATTTGAATGCCCCTCTTGTGGCAATACAATTACAATGTTACAGTTAGATTCAAGATTTAAAGAACCAACAAGATGCTCGTGTGGCAGAAGAGGAAGATTTAGATTGGTTAGTAAGGATTTGGTTGATGCTCAACGTTTAGTGCTGGAGGAAATTCCAGAATCTTTAGAAGGGGGAGAACAACCAAAGAGATTAAGTGTTTTCTTAAGAGAGGATTTAGTAGAGCCAAAAATGGAGAAAAAAACAACCCCTGGAAGTAAGGTTATTGTTTATGGAATTGTAAAAGAAGTTCCAATTTTTTTAAGAACAGGTGCACAATCAATTAGATATGATTTAATGATAGAAGCAAATAATATTGAACCAATTGAAAAATCATTTGGAGAACTAGATTTAGATGAGACAGATGAAAAAGAAATAAAAAAATTATCACAGGATCCTAAAATATTTGAAAAATTAGTTAAATCAATGGCCCCGAGTATATATGGTCACGAAAAAATTAAAGAGGCATTTGTATTGCAATTAATGGGCGGTGTAAAGAAACTTAAGGAAGATGGTACAACTACAAGAGGGGATATACATATATTATTAGTTGGTGATCCGGGATCAGGAAAAAGTCAAATGCTTACATTTATTTCTAAGATTGCGCCTAAAGGAAGATTAGTTTCTGGAAAAGGATCTACTGGAGCAGGTTTAACCGCAACAGTTGTAAAAGATGAATTTTTACGAGGATGGGCTTTAGAAGCAGGAGCATTAGTATTAGCAAATGGAGGAATAGCTGTTATAGACGAGTTAGATAAAATGAATCCGGAAGATAGAGATGCATTACATGAAGCATTAGAGCAACAAAGGATTAGTATTTCAAAAGCAAACATACAAGCAACATTAAGGGCAGAAACAACTGTTTTGGCGGCAGCTAATCCTAAACTCGGAAGGTTTGATCCTTATACGCCAATAGCTGCACAAATTGACTTACCACCAACATTAATTAATAGATTTGATTTAATTTTTCCTATCCGAGATTTACCAAATAGAGACTTAGATGAAAAAATCGCAGGTCATGTTTTAAATTTACAACAAAATCCAGAGGATATAAGAACAGAAATCCCTCCACAGTTAGTAAAAAAATATCTTTCATATGCAAGACAAAAAGTTATTCCCCACTTAACAAATGTAGCGATAGAAGAGATAAAAGAATTTTATGTTGGATTAAGAAATAGTGCACAAGTGGGAGAAAGTGAAATAAGGCCAATTCCTATAAGTGCTAGACAATTAGAAGCCTTAGTTAGACTAGCAGAAGCCTCAGCTAGGGTAAGGTTATCAGATAAAGTTACTCGAGAAGATGCGAAAAGGGCTATTGAATTATTAAAACATTGTTTAATGCAAGTTGGCTTTGATTATGAAACAGGACAAATAGATATAGATAGAATAGCGACAGGACTTCCAGCATCCCAGCGTTCTAGAATTGTTACAATACGTGAAATAATAAAAAGATTAGAGAATAAACTTGGAAAAATGATTCCAATTACAGATGTTATTACAGAAGCAGCCGAACAAAATATTAATGAAGCACAGGTTGAAGAAGTAATTGAACAATTAAAAAGAGAAGCTGAAATATTTGAACCTCGTAGGGGCTTTGTAAGCAGATTATAATGGAACAAATTAACAGATTAATTGCGCATAAATTATGGTTAAACGATTTAAGAGAAAATAATTTCGTAGTTACAACTGGAGAATTTGAATCAAATTATATTTTATTAAATGATAAAAAAATTTCTAGAATTAATGTTATAGCAAATGTTGTAAATAAATTTCAAAATGAAGATAAAATTTATGTTACAATAACAATAGATGATAGTTCTGCTCAAATTAGATTAAAAACCTGGAGGGAAGATACCAGAATTTTGGATAACATAAATATTGGAGATATTGTTTTAGTTATTGGTAAAATTAAGAGATATAACGACGAGGTTTATATTTTACCAGAAATTGTTAAAAAAGTTTCTCCAAACGAAGAATTACTAAGGAAATTGGAATTAATTAAGGAATATGGATTACCACAAGAGCCTAAAGAAATTAAATTGGAAAAAGAAAAAGAACCAGAAATTACTTATGAAGAAATAAACTTTGCTTCTAGTAATTTAAGAAACGAATTATTAAATTTAATTGAGAAGAACGAAGAAAATTTAGGAATTGCGTTAGAGGAAATTAAAACAGAATTGCATTCTAATTTAGAAGAAGTTAATAAAATACTTGAAGAATTAATAAAAGAAGGCCAGGTTTATGAGGTTAAAGGAAGATACAGGTTATTATTATAAAAACCTTTAAAAACTTAATTCTTAATTCGAAATTATGGAAAACTATGAGAAGCTATTGGAAAGGGCAAAGGCTAATTTACCTGAGATAAAACAAACTACAGAACGTTTTGAACTACCTAAAGTAACAGGTCATATACAAGGTAATAAAACAGTAATATCAAATTTTAGTATGATCGCTAAAACATTAAATCGCGATCAAAACCATTTATTAAAATATTTATTAAGGGAATTAGCTAGCCCAGGTAGCATAGATGGTCCGAGATTAATATTGGGAAGAAAAATCTCATCCTCATTAATTAATGCTAAGATAGAACAATACACAAATGAATTTGTACTTTGTCCTGTTTGCAAGAAACCAGACACAGTTTTAAAAAAAGAAGAGCGCATTACAATGATGAAATGTACTGCATGTGGAGCAAAAAATCCAGTTAGAACAAAGATATGATTTATCTAAAAATAAATAAAACAGAACAAAATGAAGTAGTTGCAATATGCGATGAAAATTTGATTGGCAAGAATTTTTCTGAAAATAATTTAAAGTTAGATTTAGGAGAGAGATTTTACAAAGGAGAATTAATGGATGAAGAGAAAATTGTGAAAATATTAAGAAATGCTAAAAATATTAATATTGTGGGAAAAGATGCTGTAAAATTAGCAATTAAAAATAGAATTATTGAAGAAGAGAATATAATAAAAATTAAAAATATCCCCCATGCAATAGTTTTTGGAATATGATTTATACAAACTCAAGATATTATGAAGGAATTTTACAAATAAGGCCAAATAATAAAGAAATTTTAGTATACGTAAAAAATGAGATAGAGAAAGCAGGACATGTTTTTATTTCTAGGGAGATTTATAAAAAGTTTGGAACTGATCTCTATTTGACAAATAAATATTTCTTAGTACAGTTAGGAAGGAAATTAAAGCAAAGATTTCCCGGAACAATTAAGAGATCAAGAAGTTTGTATAAAACAAGCAGAATGACCAGCAAACAGGTTTATCGCACAACAATATGTTTTAGATTAATTGAAAAGGATGAAAATTCTGAATAAAATTACAAAAGATTTATAAAACAATTTAAATCTCTTTTCTTAAAATGGAATTTAACCAAGAACAACCAGAATTTAGAATTAGAGTACCAAGAAACAAAGAAGTACTTGGTTTTATAGAGCAAAGACTGGGCGGAAGTAGAATGAGAGTAAGGTGTCTAGATGGAAAAACAAGGATATGCCGAGTTCCTGGAAGATTAAAAAGAAAGTTGTGGATTAGAGAAGGTGATTTATTATTGGTTGAACCATGGGAATTTGATAATGATAAAGGTGACATAATATTTAAATATCAACCAAATCAAGTAGATTGGTTAAAAAGGAAAGGTTATATAAAAGAAACCGAGATACAAGAAGAATTCTAATATGGACGAAATTAGAATTCCAAAAGAAAGAATTGCAATTTTAATTGGGAAAAAGGGAGAAACAAAAAGAAGAATCTCTAAATTAACCAATACAAAATTAGAAATAAATTCACAAGAAGGTGATATTATTATTAATGGTGATAATGGACTGGATGTTTATTTAGCAAAAAAGATTATAAATGCCATAGGCAGAGGTTTTAATCCCGATATTGCTTTAACTTTATTGGAAGAAGGCAAAGATATTGAAATAATTAATATCCCTATTTTCTCTAGAAAAACTAAAAATGATTTAACAAGGGTAAAGGCAAGATTAATTGGAAGAGAAGGAAAGGCTCGCAAGTTAATAGAACAATTAGCGAATGTTGAGATTTCTATTTATGGAAAAACAGTAAGCATAATTGGAGGTCAAATTAATCTTAATATTGCAAGACACGCTATTATAAATTTATTACAGGGAAGTGAGCATGGCAATGTTTACTCTTATTTAGAAAAGCAAAAGAAAATAAATAAAATCTATAATTAAAATGACAGATAATATAAAAGCATATGAATTAGCAAAGCAACAACGCGAAATTTCCATATCAGAATTTTTCTTAAAGAATAGACATTTACTTGGTTTTGATAATCCTACACGAGCTTTAATGATGGTTGTTAAAGAGGCCGTGGATAATGCTTTAGATGCATGTACTGAAATGAAGGTTTTACCTGAAATAAAAGTTGAACTTAATCAACTTGCAGAAGACAGATTTAAAGTTATTGTAGAAGATAATGGCCCAGGTATAGTTAAGCAACAAATTCCAAATATCTTTGGTAAATTATTATATGGAAGTAAATTTCATACTTTAAAACAAAATCGTGGACAGCAGGGGATTGGTATAAGCGCAGCTGTTCTTTATTCACAACTAACAACAGGTAAGCCAATTAAGATTTATTCTAGAATTAGCCCCAAAAAACCAGCTCATTATTTTGAATTACAAATTGATACAAAGAAAAATGAGCCGCATATAATAAAAGATGAAGAAATAAATTGGGATAAAGAAAATGGAACTAAGGTTGAATTAGAAATTGAAGGAAGATATTTAAAAGGAAAACAAAGTGTTGATGAGTATATTAAACAAACTGCAATTGTAAACCCCCATGCTACTTTTACTTATATAAATCCTGAAAAAGAGAAATTTCAATATGTAAGGGTAACTGAACAACTGCCTCATGAAGCTAAAGAAATCAAGCCGCACCCCTATGGTATTGAACTTGGGCAATTAATGAAAATGCTTCATGATACTCGCGCAAATACATTACAAGGATTTTTACAAAGCGATTTTTCTAGGATTGGAGCACAGACAGCACAAGAAATTTGTAGCAAAGCAAAATTAAGAGCAGATATGAAACCAAAACAACTTGATCATAAACAATCTGAATTATTATTTAAATCATTACAAGAGACAAAAATAATGGCCCCGTCAAGCGATTGCCTTAGTCCTATTACAGCTGAATTACTTGAAAAAGGGTTAAGGAAGGAAATTCAAGCTGATTTTTATGCAACAATTTCTAGATCACCAAGTGTTTATAGAGGAATGCCATTTATTATTGAAGTTGGAATTGCTTATGGGGGCGAGTTAGATAAAGAAGCACAAGTAAGATTAATGAGGCTGGCTAATAAGGTTCCTTTACTCTATCAACAAGGTGCTTGTGCAATTACAGAAGCTATTGCTGAAACTAATTGGAAACCTTATGGATTGCAACAATCAGGAAATAATTTACCCACTGGACCAGCATTAATTTTGATTCATATGGCAAGTGTATGGGTCCCATTTACAAGCGAGGCAAAAGAAGCAATTGCCCATTATGATGAAATTATTAAGGAGATTAAATTAGCGTTGCAAGAATGCGGAAGAAAATTAAGCATTTATATAAATAAGCATATCAGAGCAGCAGAACAACGCAATAAAATTAATTTATTTGAAAAATATATTCCAGAGCTAGCTAATTCATTATCAAGTTTAACAAGTTACAAAAAAGAGATATTGCAAGAAAGATTACAAAAATTATTAAAAAAAGAACTTCCTACATTAGAGGCTGAAAATGACAAAGAAAAGTAAATCTATAGAAAATTTAAAAGGATTAGGGTTAAAGGTGATTAAGGATATAGAGAAAAATAAAAATCCAAATATAATTGTTCCGATTAGAGCTTTAAGCAATGTTGTATTTAATCCAAAAACAAGAACTTTGGAGTTAGGTGATAAAACTTCAACAAGATATTTCTTCAATGTTGCTCATGCTAAAAAATTCTTACAAACAGTTGAGGTAGCTTCGATAAGTAAAAATCTGCTAGAAGAAAATAAGCATGCAAGTTTAAGGGACATATTTTATATGGCTAAGCGTACTATTCCCAATACAAATGTTAATCTCGTAGATGATCAAAGTGAAAGTGATGATATAATAGAAGATTTAGAGTTATTAACCGATAATTCTAGAGAACAATTACATATTAATGCAAATAAAAATGGTTCTATTGTTGGCAAAGTTACAATTGAAGACTTGGGGGATATAATAAAATGGGATAAATTAGGAAGTGGAGGCTGGAGTATTCCTAGTAATGTTGAGGATATTAAATTTAAGAAAGTTGATGCTGAGTATATTCTTTATATGGAAAAAGCAGCTGTATGGGAAAGATTAAACGAGGATAAATTTTGGGATAAACATAATTGTATTCTAATAAGTTCGCAAGGTCAAACTACTAGGGGAATAAGAAGATTATTGCAAAGATTGTATGAAGAATTTAAGCTTCCAATTTATGTTCTTACAGATTATGATGCGTATGGGTTCTACATTTACTCTGTTATAAAATATGGAAGCATAAATTTAGCGCATGCTTCAGAAAGGTTAGCGATTCCAGGTGTAAGATTTTTAGGAATAACCTCTAACGATATTGAAAAATATGATTTAAAAAAACATTTTATTAAATTAAAAGAGCACGATTTAGCAAGATTAAAGCAACTTTCTGAATATGAATGGTTTAAGGATAATAAAGAATGGCAAAAGGAATTTAAAACAATGAAGCAATATGGATCAAAAGCAGAAATTCAGGCATTAAGCTCTCGAGGTATTACCTTTATTTCTAATGTTTATTTACCAGAAAAAATTAAAAATAAAGATTTTATTGATT
>JBBSZH010000055.1:0-6561 GCA_038044845.1 Nanobdellota archaeon | reverse complement strand
ATATTAAAACATTAGAGGATTATTCTAAAATATTAAATAGCATTAATGAAACTAGTATAATAAGAATTAAAACAGATAAGCAAGATTATGTAATGTTAAAAGCAAAAGATATTGGATTAACAGTTGAAAAAGTTTCTTCAAGCAATATAAGAAGAGGGTTAGATTTACAAGGCGGAACAAGGGTTGTATTGCAGCCAGAAGAGAAATTAACAGATCAAGAGCTTAGAGATTTAATTTCTACAATGGAGAATAGATTAAATATTTATGGATTAAGTGACTTAAAAATTAGACAAAGCAATGATTTAAGCGGGAATACTTTTATTGTTGTTGAAATTGCCGGTGCATCAAAAGAAGAGGTTAAAGATTTAATTGCATCTCAGGGTAAATTTGAAGCTAAGATAGGAAATGATACTGTTTTTATTGGGGGCAAGAAAGACATAACATTTGTGTGTAGGGAAGATGGAAAATGCGCTGGAATAAGGCAATGTGATCAGATTTCAAGTGGTTATCAATGTGTTTTTGCATTTCAAATAACATTAAGTCAAGAGGCAGCTCAAAAACATGCTGAAATTACCTCTAAATTAGAAGCTAATTTAACAGCTTCTGGAAATTATTTGAGTAAGCCGTTAGACCTTTATTTAGATAATAAATTAGTTGATAGTTTACAAATTAGTACAAGTCTAAAGGGCCAAGCTGCAACAGACATTGAAATTTCAGGGCCTGGTTTAGGTTTAGAAAGGGATAATGCGATTAAAGATGCAACTAAAAATATGAATAAATTACAAACTGTATTAATCACTGGAAGTTTACCAACAAAATTAAACATTGTAAAGCTTGATACAATAAGCCCTGTTTTAGGAGAACAATTTACTAAGAATGCTATTTCAATTATATTATTTGCAATAATCGCTGTCTCATTAGTTATATTTATTAGGTATAGGGATTTAAAAGTTGCTTTACCAATTATAATAATTTCTTCTTCAGAAGTTTTAATTATTTTAGGAATAGCTGCTTTAATTAAATATAACATTGATATAGCTGCTATCGCAGGTATAATTGCCGCAGTTGGTACTGGTGTAGATGATCAAATTGTAATAGTTGATGAAATATTATCCGGAAAAAAGAGAGAGGAATTTTTAAGCTTAAAAGAACAAATCAAAAGAGCTTTCTTTATCATATTTGTTGCTTATGCAGTTGGTGTTGCTTCAATGATTCCATTATTTTGGGCTGGTGCTGGTTTATTTACAGGGTTTGCAGTAACAACAATTTTAGGAATTTCAATTGGCGTATTTATTACAAGACCGGCGTTTGCTGCTATTGTTGAAAGTTTGGAAGAAAACTAATGCTTTCATAATAAGAACTTAATTTAATAATTTATAAAAGTAGCGTTGGGATATATATAACTCCAAAAAATGCGACCTTTTTGCAGTATAACTCGAAAAAAACGGACTATTTTGGGATAAAAAATCTTTGCACTTTAAAATGAGTTTTTAAGGAGTTAAAAATAATCTTTATATATATAAAAAATATTCTCTAAACATGGTATTATACGACTTTTTAATATTCATACTCTCATTAGTTATTTTAATAAATGGTTCTGATTTTTTTGTAGAACACTCGGCTAAATTAGCAAGACATATTGGGGTTAGTGAATTTGTTATCGGGTTAACATTAGTTTCTATAGGTACATCATTACCAGAATTAGCCACTTCTATATCAGCATCATTTTCGAAAGAATCTGGATTAATTATTGGAAATATTGTAGGAAGCAATATAGCAAACATTGGTTTAATTCTTGCAATGGGGGCTCTATTATTTGTTATAAAAACAAAAGAAAAAATGTTTATTAAGAATAGTAAATTTTTAGTGGCGATAACCATTTTATTTATAATCTTAAGCATAGACGGGATAATTTCATTTATAGATGCTAGTTTATTCTTAATAATATTTACGTTTTATTTAATACATTTATTCAGAGCTAAAGAAGAACAGAAAGAAATACATTATGAAAAATTACCAAAAAGAGAATTAAAAAAGGATTTAACTAAAAGTATATTATTTATATTACTTGGAATTCTTGGTTTATATTTTGGAGCGGATTTATTGATACCAAGTGCGATAAACATTGCCAAGTTCTTTAAGGTTCCTACAGAAATAATTGGAGTTATTTTAATAGCAGTTGGGACTTCTTTACCAGAATTATTTGTTACAATAACAGCTGCAAGAAAAAATTTAGAAAAAATTTTAGTTGGAAATATAATTGGGAGTAATATCTCAAACCTTTTATTAATTATTGGTATAAGTGGGATAATAAATCCAATTAAGATTAGTAATCTTGCTTTGCTTTATTTAATGCCTTTTATGTTTGTAATGACAATATTATTTTTTATTTATATAAGAAAGAACTGGTCCGCCCGCTTGATGCAAGGAATTAGTTTATTAGCTCTTTATTTAATTTTTATTTTAGTATTATTTTTTATTAGATGAATAATCTGCACAATATTAAAGTCGGTTTATTTAATTAAATTTTTATTCCCAAATCAAATTAATCCCACATCCGCCACATCTCTTTTGCTTATATCTAACATCTCTATCACAATTTTAACATTGATATTCTTCAAATAAATGTGAAAAGTTAGCATTACAACTAGGACATCTATAACCATTTTCAAATTCATTAAAGTAAGCATCACAATTTGAACAGATAAAAGTACCGCTGGAGCGAGGATTTGAACCTCGATGTCCAAAGGACCGCAGTTTTCTTGGTAATTTCGAGACACAGCCTTAAAAAGTCTGCTGCACTACCAGGTTATGCGACTCCAGCACAAGATTTATAAGATTTATTCAGGTTAAAAAAGTTATGGATTTAAAATATCATCTTTTATCATGCATAATATTAAGTTTAATTTTATTTCCTTTTTATAGTTATTACTCTTTACTAATTTTTATTTTTGGATTTTTTATTGATGTAGATCATTATTTATATGATATTATAAAAACAAAAAATCCTAGCTTGATTAATTCTTATAGAATGCATATAAATAAAAATAAAATTTTAAAGGACCAGCTTCATATTTTTCATACAATTGAGTTTATTATTTTATTTATCTTATTAACTATTATCTCTAATAATTTTTATTTGATATTAATTAGTATGGGCTTGGTTTTGCATTTAATTTTAGATGCAATTTATTATATTTATATAACTAAAAAGAATATTGAATTAAAACAAACTCGTGCATTCTCATTAATATCATGGATAAAAAGAAACTAATTTATCTTTCACTTAAAATTGATTTTAAAAATGTTATAAATATCACTAAGATTAAAGGTCCAAAGAATAACCCAATAAATCCAAGCAGTTGAATGCCCCCAAATACACCTAGAACAATTAAAGCTGGATGTATTTTAGATTTCTTACCAATAAATCTTGGTTTTAATATTGCTTCTACCCCACTTATAAATATAAACCCATAAATTAACAACCCAATTCCATTAAATAAATCCCCTTGAATTATTTTTATTACACCAGCCGGAAACCAAACAATCCAATTCCCTATTCCAGGTAAAACACTTACTAATATAGTTATTAGGCCCCATAGTATCGGATTTGAAATTTTAAATATGTAAAGCCAAGCGTTGCTAAAACTCCAATAATCAGACCAACTAAGATTAGACCATAAACAATTGCATATGTGACATTCTTAAATTCATTAACAACATGCTCTTTCTGTCTTTCATTTAAAGGTATTAAAGATTTTATGTCTTGAATTAATCTTTCCCCATCTCTTAAAAAGTAAAAAAATAAAAACAAAGTAACAAATGCGTGCAACAAAAATTTGGGGATTGTAAACGCCAGGTTAGATGCTTCATTTAATATATATTGTACTATTTTATTTAATGCATTTTGTATTTCCGGTGTTAAATTTAATTGATTTGATCTAATATAAGTATATAAAGGTAAAGATTCTTTTACGAGAGAATTGATAATAAAAAATGTTGGAATTATAATTATAATGATTAAGAAAATAACCATTATTAATGCAGCAATTGATCTATTCTTTATTAGATTAGTTAATTTTCTGTACCAGGGATAAAATAAATATGCTAATACAATGCTTGTTAATATCGAAGTTACAAAAGATTTGACAACCAAAAATGCCAATAAAGTAATTATTAAAAATATCCCTATAAATAAATACTTAGAATATTTTTTAAAAGTATTATTTTTCATTATAATCAATAATTAAAAATTATTTATAAATGTTGTGAAAAATAAAAAAAGAAAGAAATTTATTTTTTAACAACCAAATCCCAGATTGTTGCAAATAACCAACCAAAGATATAACCAATTATAAAGGTTAAAATAACCAATAAAACTGCATTACCAAAATTAAAACTTGTTATCGTGTATACTGGTGTTAAGAAATGTATCTTAAAAACCCAGTTTAGATAGCTCTGTAATGCTCCTGGAAATACTGCAACAAAAAAAGACCAGATCAA
This sequence comes from Nanobdellota archaeon, assembly GCA_038044845.1. GTDB lineage: Archaea > Nanobdellota > Nanobdellia > SCGC-AAA011-G17 > GW2011-AR20 > GW2011-AR20. Next base: position 2,058 of record JBBSZH010000055.1, on the reverse strand, counting down.
ATGTAACAATGCAACAAAAGAACCTAGAACTAGAGCTAATTTACTTTTATTAATTGCCATTATATCATCTCCTTTTTAATATCCTTTAACACAGTAAATCAATTATTTAAACCTTTTTATTTTCGTAAAAAGATAGTTTTATAAATGTCTTAATTTGCTAATTTTTATCCCGAAAGCACTACTTAATGTAGGAGGGTTAAATGGATAAAAAGAAAATATTAGAAACATTAAAACAATTAAGAGAAAAATCTTCTAAAAGAAATTTTACACAAAAAATAGATTTGGTTCTCAACCTGCGTAATTTGAATATTAAAAATTCAGACGAAAATGTTGATTTATTCGTTAACTTGCCCCATGCTCCCGGAAAAAAACTTAAAATTTGTGCTTTAGTTGGAAAAGAGATAGAGGACCAAGCTAAAATATTTGATAAGGTAATCAAAAGAGATGAATTTTCAAATTATGATAATAAAAAAGAATTAAAAAATTTAGTTAAAGAATTTGATTATTTTGTTGCGCAGGCTAATTTAATGACAGATGTTGCTAAGGTATTTGGTAAAACCCTTGGCCCTAGAGATAAGATGCCAAATCCTAAATCAGGTTCTGTTATTACACAAACATCAAACTTAAGTGAATTAAAATTGAAATTAGAAAAAACAGTTAGATTAAAAACGAAAAATGAACCAATATTAAAAACATATGTTGGAAATGAAACAATGAAGGATGAAGATTTAGCCGAGAATATAATTGCTATTTATGATTCTGTTATAAAGGCATTGCCCCAGGGTGAGGGTAATCTTAAAAATATGATATTAAAATTAACAATGAGCAATCCGATAAAGGTATAAAAATGACTCACGTAAATCCAAAAAAAATCCAGGAAGTAATGCAATTAAAAGAATTAATGAAGAAATATAGGGTTATTAGTGTAGCTGATTTAACTAGTTTACCAAGCTCTAATTTACAATCTATTAGAAATAAATTAAGGGAGAAAATAGAAATCAAGGTTACTAAAAAAAGATTGATAATAAGGGCAATAGATGAATTAAAAGAAAAAGATTTAACATTATTAAAACCTTATCTTGAAAAATCAATTCCTGCATTAATTTTTAGTAATGAAGAGCCTTTTAAGTTGTTTAAATTAATAAAAGAGAATAGGACAAATGCCCCTGCAAAACCAGGGCAACTAGCTCCGATTGACTTAACAATCTCCTCTGGACCAACCCCTTTTACACCAGGACCATTTATAGGTGAATTAGGGGCAATAGGATTACAGACAAGTGTTGAGCAAGGAAAAGTTGTAATTAAAAAAGATAAATTAATTGCAAAACAAGGAGAAATAATAAAACCAGAAGTTGCTTCAGTATTAGTAAAATTAGGCATTGAACCAATCGAGATTAGTTTTAATATATTGGCAGTTTATGACAAGGGCATATTATATGAAAAATCAGTTTTAGATGTAAGCCAAGAGGATTACATTAATAAAATTAAATTAGCTTATGCTCAAGCTACAACATTAGCAGAAGAAATCGGTTATATCAGCAAGGATAATATAGAATTAATGTTAACCAAAGGATATAAAGATGCATTAGCATTAAGCAGAGAATTAAAAATAGAAGCAAGCAAGGAAATTTTAAAAAAAGAAATAGAAGAGGTTAAAGAGATCAAAGCAAAGGAAGAAGTTCAAGAAGAAGAGGATAAAAAAGGAGAGGGATTTGTAGGATATTCAAAAGAGGTTGAGGAAAAAGCTCAAAGCATCTTGCGCGAGTTACAAGATAAAAAAATTCAAGAGCAAGAAAAACCAAAACATAAAAGTATGTGGGACTAATGATCATAGGAGGAAAATAATATGGAATACATACATGCTGCCTTATTGTTAAATAAATTAGGCAAACCAGTAAATGAAGTTAATGTAAAAAAAGTAATGGAGGCTGCGGGTGCACATGTAGAAGAAGCTAAGGTTAAAGCATTAGTAAGTGCATTAGAAAATGTTGATGTTGAAAAAGTAATTAAAGAAGCTAGTGTAACGCCAGTAGCTGTTCAACCTGTACAACAAGAAGC
>JBBSZH010000054.1:0-1554 GCA_038044845.1 Nanobdellota archaeon | reverse complement strand
TCTCGATTAGATTTATTATCTTCAAGATTATCAGATTTAACTTTAAATTTGATTGCAGCTGTAGTAATTTTATTAATTGGATTAGTTATAGGGAGATTTCTCGGAAATTTAATTAGAAAGATACTGCATGAATTAGAGTTAGATAGGTTATTAAAAGAACAAACAAGGTTTAAAATTCCATTAGAGCAGGTTCTAGGGTCTATAGTTAAGTTTATTGTTTATTTTGTTGCTATTATTTTTGCATTAGATCAACTAGGATTACAAACAGCTATACTGAATATAATATTAATAATAATTTTAATTGTATTAGTTGTATTTATGGTATTAGCTGTAAGAGATTTCATCCCAAATTTAGTGGCTGGATTAATGTTGCATCAGAAAAGAAATATCAAACCAGGTGAAAGAATTGAAGTTAATGACATAGAAGGTGAGGTAATTAATATTTCATTAATCGAAACTAAGGTTAGAACTAAATCTGGAGATATGGTTTATATCCCTAATTCTATGTTAACTAAAAATGTAGTTATTAAGAAAAAATAAATTTAAATACTAACTTAATTCTTTAATTTTATGGATATCATTAAAAACTTAAGTCCAAGTAAAAAAGAGCGTGAAAGTGTTTCTAAGGTAATTAATGGTTTCTTAAAAAAAATAAAGCCAAGATTAAAAGAATGCGAGTTATTAATTGGCGGAAGCATGGGCAAGGACTCATGGTTAGCAGGAGATCATGACGTTGATATATTTGTTAAATTTCCAAAAAACTATGTAAAAAAAGATATAAGTAAAATATTGCAAAATAAATTAAAAAATATTAAATATGATGTAATTCATGGATCAAGGGATTATTTGCAAGTCAAACAGGGAAGTTATTTATTTGAGATTATTCCTGTGTTAGATATAAAAAAACATGAAGAAGCTGCTAATATAACAGATGTTAGTCCATTACATGTTACGTGGGTTAAAGCTAATAATAAAGATTCAGAACAAGTTAGATTGACAAAGGCGTTTTTAAAGGCTAATAATTTATACGGGGCAGAGAGTTATAAAAAAGGATTTTCTGGTTATGTTGTTGAATTATTAACAATTTATTATAATGGATTTATGAACTTAGTTGAAGCAGCTAGTAACTGGAAAGAGCCCGTTGTAATTGATTTAAGCAAGTTTTACAAAGATAAAAAAGAGGTTGTTAATAATTTAAATAAAGATAAATTCTCAAGTTTAATTTTAATTGATCCTGTTCAGCCAAATAGAAATGCAGCTGCTTCTTTATCCCAAGAAAGATTTAAGGAGTTTATTAATTTATGTAAAAAGTATTTAAAACATCCGCATGAAGAATTCTTTATTGAGAAAAAATTTAATGTAAATGAGTTAAAGAAAAAATATAATAAAGATGAAATAATATTATTAGAGGCTGAACCATTAAAAGGAAAAGAAGATGTTATAGGAAGCAAATTATTAAAATTATTTAATTATGTTAGAGATAAAGTTTCTAGTGAAGGTTGGAAAATTAAAGAAGCTAATTGGTTTTGGAATAATGAAGTTTTATTTTATTAT
>JBBSZH010000053.1:0-2660 GCA_038044845.1 Nanobdellota archaeon | reverse complement strand
TTGTTAAAGTAAACAAAGTATTCATGGAACGTGATTTATATCCAAAAAGGAAACCTTATTTATAATAACAAAAAATTTATATATTAATAAGATTGATTATAATTAAATAATTTTAATAAAAACAGGGGGTGTAATTAATGGTAAAAAAAGGAGGAAGTGTAGGTTCTTGGGCATTTATTATTGGAGTAGTAATAGCTGTTTTAATAGGTCTGTTTGGAACCTTAAGCCCGTTATGGTTAGGTATCCTTGTTATTTTAGGATTAGTAATTGGGTTGTTGAATGTTACAGGGCGTGAAACAAGCAGCTTTTTATTAGCATCTCTAGCATTGGTGATTGTAAGTGCCTTTGGTAAAAATGTTTTAAGTGCTATTTCTGTTTTAGGAAGTGTTTTAGATGCGATAATAGCATTAATTGTTCCTGCTACAGTAATCGTTGCTTTAAAGGCGGTTTATGGATTAGCTAAAAGCTAATCTTTTTTCTTTTTTTAAATAATTTTATAAATTAATTATTTACTTTAATTCTATGAAAAGGGTTCGTGTTAAGATTTTTGGAAGAGTGCAGGGCGTTGGTTTTAGAGATAGTATATATACTAAAGCTTTGCTATATGGAATAAGGGGCTGGGTTAGAAACTTAGATAATGGGCAGGTAGAGGCAGTATTTGAAGGCGAAGAAGAGAATATAAAAAAGATGTTAGAGTTTTGTAAGAAGGGTTCTTTACTCTCTAATATTGAGAGTACAGAAATAAAAGAAGAGAAGCATAAGGGTGAGGATAAGTTTAGGATATTAAGATGAGGATAGCAACCACATTAATTGGATTAGAAAAAATATTAGCAAAAGAATGTAGTGGCGAAGTAATAATTCCTGGAAGAGTTTTATTTACTAAAAATAAAAATTTAAGAAGCGTTTTAATTGTTTATGATTATATTACCTATTTTAAGTTTAAAGATGAAGATGAAATTTATAGAAATGTTTCTAAGATTAAATTAAAATTTAAAGGTAGTTTCAGGGTTGATTGTTCTAGAATTGGAGAGCATATGTTTAATTCCCAGGAAATAAGGCAAAATATCGGCGAGATAATTTATAATAAAGGTTACAAAGTTAATTTAAATAAACCAGATAATATATTTTATGTTGACATAATTAATGAGTATTGTTTCTTTGGAAAAAATCCAATAAATTTGGGAAAAAGAAATTATAGAGTAAGGGCGGGTAAAGATTCTTTAAATGCTGTATTAGCATATTCTTTATTGAAAATTGCGAATTTTAAAAAAGATGAGGTATTATTAGATCCTTTTTGTGGAGATGGAATTATTTTAATTGAAGCTGGATTAATAGGTGGAAAAAAGCTTTATGGATTAAACCAAGATATCAAAAATGCAAGTATTAATAGTAAAGTTGCTAAAGTAAAATTAAATTTATATAAAAATGATTTAACATGGTTAAGTACTTTATTCAAGCAAAATTCAGTTGATTTAATTGTTACAAAACCCTTGTTTCAAAGCAAAACAAAAAGTGTAAATTTTGTTGACAAAATCATAAAAGAATTATTTCATCAAGCTAATTATATTTTAAAGAAAAATGCAAGAATGATATTATTAACGCCAAAGACAGAATTGATTGAAAAATATGCTAAACTATACAATTTTAATATTAAAGAAGAATTAATTGTAAAATGCGGAAATTTGAATTATAAAGTATTAATTTTAAATAAGAAAAGTTTTAAATAATCGTTATTCAGAATAATATAAAATGCAACCAGAAGAACAATTAATAAAACAAAGGATAGAAAAATTAAAGAAAATAGAAAAACTTGGGATTAATCCTTATCCATATAAATTTGAAGTAAAAAATTTCTCTGATGAACTTCTTAAAAAATACGCTAAATTAAAGAAAGAAGGAAAAACAAATGATAAGGTAGCCTCAGCAGGGAGGATAATGACCTTAAGACCAATGGGTAAGATTGCTTTCGGCCATATTCAAGATTATAAGGGTAAAATTCAATTTTTTATTAATGAAAAAGAGATTAGCAAAAAAGAATTTAAATTGTTTAATTTACTTGATTTAGGTGATATAATCGGAATTAATGGAACTATTTTTAGAACAAAGGCTGGAGAGATTACAATACTTGTAAGGAAATTAGAATTGTTAACCAAGTCATTAAGACCATTACCAGATAAATGGCATGGTTTAAAAGACATTGAAGAAAGGTATAGAAAAAGACACGTGGATTTAATTGTTAATCCAGAGGTAAAAGATATATTTGTTAAGAAATTCAAAATGATAAATTCAATTAGGGATACATTAAATAAAGAGGGTTATATTGAAGTAGATACCCCTGTTATACAACCAATATATGGCGGGGCTGCTGCAAAACCATTTAAAACATACGTTAATGATTTAAAACGTGAGGCATATTTAAGAATTTCTGATGAACTCTACTTAAAAAGATTAATTGTTGGTGGTTTTGATAGAGTTTATGAATTAAGCAAGGATTTTAGAAATGAAAGCATTGATAGTACACACAATCCTGAATTTAGCATGATTGAATTTTATCAAACTTACGTTGATTATAAAGATATGATAAAACTAACAGAAAAAATAATTATTAATGCAAATAAATGCATTGGTAATAAAAATGAAATTGAATTCTTTGGAAATAA
>JBBSZH010000052.1:0-3380 GCA_038044845.1 Nanobdellota archaeon | reverse complement strand
TTTTCTATTTCTGTTTTAGGATATTAACATGTTATTAAATAAAGACAAAATACAAAAAATAAATTTATTTGAAAACTTGACTAATAGCAAAGTTAAAAATATATTAGATGAGGAAAGGTTAATTGTCATAGTCGAGCATGGCGAATTAGGAAAAGCTATTGGCAAGAAAGGAAAAAATATAAAAATGGTTGAAAATATCATGCACAAGAAACTAAAGATAGTTGAGTTTAACGATGATCCAATTAAATTTGTTAGTAACTTTATATATCCAATTAAAGTCAATGAAATTACATTAAATGATGATGTCATTGAGATAAAAGAAAGGGATAGAAAAACTAAAGGTTTATTAATAGGTAGAGAAAGGAAAAATTTAAATGAACTTAATGATTTAGTTAAGAATTACTTTAATTTAAAAATAAAGATATTATAAAATGGGAAACAAAAGCAAAGGATTGGGTGCAGGAAGAAAACTTAGAGTTAGAAGAAAGAATGCTAGATGGCAGGATTACTGGTATTTAAGAAGGGTATTAAGATTAAAAGAAAGAAGTGATCCATTAAAAGCAGCTGCACAAGCTAAAGCTATTGTGTTAGAGAAAACACAAAGAGAAGCTAAACAGCCAAACTCAGCCATGAGAAAATGTGTTGTTACCCAGTTAATTAAAAATGGAAGAAAAGTTACAGCATTTGTCCCTGGTTATAATGCTATTAAATTTATTAATGAGCATGATGAAGTTATTATAGAAGCAATTGGTGGAAAACAAGGAAGAGCTAAAGGTGATATTCCAGGGATTAGATGGCAGGTTATTAAGGTTAATGATCAAAGTTTAGATGCTTTATTAAAAGGTAGAATAGAGAAAGGTAGAAGATAAAATGGAGTTTATGGTTTTTGATAAATGGAATGTTAATATTCAAGTTAATGATCCTGGATTAAAACGCTATATTAATTTAAATCCTGTGTTAGTTCCTAAGACTGGTGGAAAATATGTTAAAACCAGGTTCTGGAGAAATAAAAATAATATTGTTGAAAGATTAATAAATAAATTAATGATTCCTGGGCATCGTGGGAAGAAGCATAAAACAACTTCTGGTCATATGTCAGGTAAGTCCCAAAAGGTTTATGATATTGTTGAAAATGCTTTTAAAATAATTGAGGAAAAAACAAAGAAAAATCCAGTTGAAGTTTTTATTCGTGCGTTAGAAAATGCTGCTCCTCGTGAAGAAATAATTTCAATAGAATACGGCGGGGCAAGATATCCACAAGCTGTTGAATGTGCTCCTCAAAGAAGAATTGATATTGCATTAAGGCAATTTGTTCAAGGTTCTTATCAAAAATCATTTAATAAAAAAATAAATATGACAGATGCATTAGCTGATGAAATAATTAAAGCATATAATTTAGATCAGACAAGTACAGCAATTGCTAAAAAATTAGAATTAGAAAGACAAGCTGATTCATCTAGATAATTATTCTAATAATTTTTCCTTTAGATCTTTAATTTTTCTTCTAAATGGTTCGAGATAAGCTCTAGAATTACAAAATTCTATTAAAGTTGGTCCAACATAATCCAAATATGTCTCTCTTTCTTCAAATTTTGGAAATGTATAGAAAAGGTTTGATACTAATTCTGGTATTTGCAATAGCATAAAAGACAAACCATCAAAATAATCTCTTAAATTAGGTATATTTTTATTTCTATAACGAGCGGCATCTTGTAACAGTTTCTTAATAAAAGAATTTTCATCTGTTTTTTTACTACAAGAATTTTTTAAGATATATTGCCCATCAGCCAGATGAAATCCTTTTTGATTGAGAGTTTGGACATATTTTGGAATAACTTTTTCTAAAGGTTTACATTCCAGCTCGGCAATTCTCTTTAATCTATTTATAGAGCTTGGCCATATAAGTGCTTCTTTTATAAAAGACCACTCTGCTATTCTTTCTGGAGAAACTTTAACTAATTTATTATAAGGCAAATTAGAGATAAAGTGATCGGTTAATATAGACCTTGCCTCAGATTCTATAATTCCTAAATAATCTGCCCCCATAAATGGTTTATATGGCAACCAAACAAGACTTCCTTGTTCTGTAAATTGATTTAAATGACTTTTTATATTCTCTTCAAATTTTTGTTTACCCTCGATTTTTACGGAGATTTTCTTGTTCTCTATAAAGAAATCATGATAACTAAATGCTAAATCTAAATCATAGATTGCAAAGAAATCATAATCACTACTGTGATTACTGTATTCGGCAGCACGAGACCCAGTAAGAGCCAATGCAATTAAACTAGAATTACCTATAACTGAATTTAATTTTCTACTAACGTCTTCTGCAATAGCATCTAAGCTCATATGATTAACCGATTTCTTTTATTTTTAAAGCTTTCTATTTATAACTATTCTAAAATAGTAACATTTATAAATATCAAAAATTCAATAAAATTAGAGGTTGGGGGTTAAGATGGATATTATATGCAAGGAATGCGGGATGATTTACGTAGCAAATGATATTCCAAAAGAATTAATTTGCTTATGTAGGGGTAAAGAATTTAAAATAATTAAATAAATATGATAGAGTATTTAGTAAAATATTTATCAGAAGCCATAGCACAAGAAGGTACAGATGCCTTGAATAGACTAAAAAAATCTGATTCTATAACTTATCAAAATGCAAAGGAATTTGCTTTATACCTTTTAGAAGGTCTTGACTGGTGTGATGAGAGGATATGTAAAAGGTTTGGTATTGACTACGTTAATTTTTTACATCCAGATAATTTTGTTAAAATAATGAATGTTTACATAAGGAAGAAGGATGAAGAATTATATAAGATTTATAAAAAAATACATAGAAGAAGAAGTTAAACTAAAATATTTCTTTAATATCAAAACATTTAAAAATACTTTAATTAGAAAAATCTTAATGGTAGAAAGAACAATAGCAGAGCAAATTCGTGAGTTAATGAATAAGCCAGAAAAGATAAGGAATATAGCAATAGCTGCTCACATTGATCATGGGAAAACAACTTTTTCTGATAATTTATTGCTTGGAGCAGGAATGATGTCAGAAGAGTTAGCAGGAAAGCAACTTGTTTTAGATTTTAGAGCTGATGAAAAAGAAAGAGGAATTACAATAGATGCAGCTAATGTTTCAATGATTCATGATGTTGAAGGTGAAAATTACTTAATTAATCTAATTGATACACCTGGTCATATTGATTTTAGCGGAGATGTTACAAGAGCAATGCGAGCTGTAGATGGCGCAATTATTTTAGTTGATGCAGTAGAAGGAATTATGCCTCAAACAGAAACAGTTGTTAAGCAAGCTTTACGTGAAAGAGTTAAGCCAGTTTTATTTATTAATAAAGTTGATAGATTAATAA
>JBBSZH010000051.1:0-2033 GCA_038044845.1 Nanobdellota archaeon | reverse complement strand
GGGGGTAATTCTGCTCTTGATTCAGTTTTAATTTTAAGTGAATATGCTAAAAAAGTTTACTTGATTCATAGAAGAAATGAATTTAGAGGAGAGCAAATTTTAATTGATAAAATTAAAAAATTAAAAAACATAGAAATTATTCTTGAACATATCCCAGTTGAATTTAAAGGTGATAAAAATTTAAATTCATTAATCATTAAAAATATTAATAATAATGAATTAAAAGAAATTAATTTAGATGGTTGTTTTGTTGAAATAGGTTATATCAATAAAATTGACTTCGTGAAACATTTAGTCGATGTAAATGAGAAAAATGAAATTATTACAGACATATATTGTAATACTAAAACAAAGGGTTTATTTGCAGCCGGCGATGTAACAATAATCCCATATAAACAAACTATTACTGCAGCAGGAGAAGGATGTAAAGCAGCTTTAACATGTTATAGTTATCTTACTGGTAAATCTGGAGCTGTAATAGACTGGACACATTAAAATAGTAACTACTTCTAAATAGTCATAAAGCGAAAGCTTTATATATTAGTTATATCTACCATATAGTAACAAAATATACATAAAATTAATATATGAAATGGAAAAAACATATACAATAACAAAGAGAATTGCAAAACATGGCAAGCAAGCTGTAATAGTTATTCCTAGTTTTTTACAGCAAGAATTAAAACCAAAAACAATTGTCGAAGTTAAAATTAATATTGTTAAAGGAGCTGAAAATGAATAAAAGTTTAGAGCAAAAATTAGAGGAACTAAATTTTAGTAATTATATTAATACAAATCCTGTAATGCAAATTGGGGGCAAGCCAATTTATATAGAGGATTTAATAAAATCTGCTGTTATAGGTAAACTTAATACATTTTTAGTAAGTGAAACAGGAGAGGGTAAAACTCAGATTGAAAATGATGTTCTAAGCTTATTTGGAAATAAAGGTATCTTTGTACTTGGTAGAGATGATATGGATGTAAGAGCATTATTCGCAACAATGGGAACAGATATTAAAAAAGTTAAAAATTTAGCTGAATTACGCGAGTTAACAGAAAAATTAAAATACAATGTTTATGTTGTTGATGAATTAACCAGATGTTTGCCTGCTGTTCAAAATCAATTATTTAACTTATTTGATGGTTACGTTGAAATAGATGGTAAAAAATATCAAATAGGAGATAGCTTTTCATTAGGATTAGCTTCTGGTAATCTTGGGAATGGTAGATATTTAGGAGCACATCAAACAGACCGTGCTTTAAATGATAGAATGCATTTAATCCTAGATATAGATAATTTCTCAGTAACGCCAGAAGATAGTTTTGATATTACAACTAAGAAAAGAGATCCTAGAGTAAGTGAAACTTCTGGAAAAGATAAAATTAAAATTATAAAAGAATTAAATAAACAAGTTAATGAGCATGACCCTAGCTTAATCCCATATATGATTTCATGGTATTTTAAACATGGTTTAGATTACCTGCCAAATGTACCAGGAGAAAGTAAAAGAAAAATTAAAAATATTTGGCCTAATGTTGATCTAGGACATGAAAAAGGAGCAGATTATGATTTAATATTTCCTATATCAACAAGAACTCAGTTAACAGCGTTGCAATTAATAAGAGCTTTGTCATTAATTGGAGAGGCTAAACAAGCAAAAGATATTAATTACAAGGATTTAAGTTTAGATGTATTTAAGCTGATTACACCATATTCCGGGGTTTTAAATCCAGCTAAAGTAGATACTCAATTTTATGGTAATCCTTACTTAGCTTTAGATGCTATTATTCAAGGTATTAATGGTGAATTAAGTTATAAACCTCAAGGCAGTAATTTAACTAGATTAGATGCTTTAGAAGAAGCTGTTTCATTAGCCCAAAAAGGTAAATTAGATGATAGATTAAATCAAGAATATTTTACAGCAAGATGGAAATTCATGCCAAAAATATTAGAGAAAATTGTTAGTAATTATAGGAGTAAAAATGACTAATCCATTTTATGACCCAAAGAAGTTAATTGTTAGTAGAACAGG
>JBBSZH010000050.1:0-7472 GCA_038044845.1 Nanobdellota archaeon | reverse complement strand
ATAGCTTCTTGCTTAATTTCATTTTGTTTTTCTTGACTTAATTCAAAATTTATGCTTTGTATTAATGTAGCACCATTATCAATACTTATATCCACAATTCTTCCAATTTTACCAAAGTCTTTAGTTTTAATTTTTAATATATTGCTTGTTTTATAACCTTTAAGTTCTTGTTTACCATTATCATAATTATATTCTGGATAAATATTGTATGAGGAGGTTTCAATTTCATTTTTATCTATTCCGGAATATACTAGCTCTTTTAATACTCTCTCGCTTATTACAGAATTTTCATTTTTTGATAATTCAGCTGTGTTTTTTAAAGTCTCGATTCCAACATAAATACTAACTTCATCTGCTAATGCATCTATTCTACTTGTACCGGAAACATTTAAAGTTGTTTTTTCTATTTTGCTGTTAATAAAATACAATATTAATACGACTATTAAAACTATTGTGATTAAAATTGAAATTAAATTTTTGGTTTTCATATTTTCTAGTAAATCAAGCTTATTTAAATACATTATTATAACTTTAATTTAATTTGAAGTTAAACGCCGAGAGAGGGATTTGAACCCTCAAGCCCTTGCGGGCACAAGCTTTCTACCTAGTTCCAGGTTCGCATTATAAAATCTTGCGCAATACCAGGTTATGCGATCTCGGCTTAAGAAATAAAATTTTTTAATTATATATAAACTTATTCAATAACCCCAATAGAAATTTGTATACTTTCAGGTATAGAAACCCTCATGATTAATCTCAATGCACGTTCGTTAGCATCTAAATCAATTAAGCGTTTATGAATTCTCATCTCAAATCTGTCAAAACTAGCTTTACCTTCACCATCAGGACTTTGCCTTGTTGTTAATTTTAATCTTTTTGTTGGCAAGGGAATTGGACCATAAACTTTTGTTTTAGTTTTTTCAGCTATATCTAATATGCTTTTAGTTATTTCATTTAAATCATCGATACTATTGCTTGCTAAACTTATTCTTGTCTTTGGCATAAAACTTTGTTAAGTTAATGGTTTATAAAGTTTATTAAAATAAAAAATAAAAGAATTAAGTCATAACTTTTTTCACGTAATCGATGCACATTCCAGCTGCAACTGTATTTCCTGCATCTCTTATAGCGAATCTTGCCATATGTGGAATTTCTGATTGTTTTTCAATAACTAATGGCTTGCTTGGTTTTACTTTTATAATAGCTGCATCGCCATTCTTTAACATATCTGGTTTTTCTTGCAATGTTTGACCAGTAGCTGGGTCTAATTTTCTTACTAATTCTATAATTTGACATGCAACCTGTGCTGTATGTACATGGAATACTGGTGTATATCCTACTGTCATAACAGTTGGATGATTTAATACAATTATTTGAGCTGTAAATTCAGTAACTACAGTAGGAGGATTATCTACATGACCAAGAACATCTCCTCTTGCAATATCTTTTTTATTTACGCCTCTAACTGAAAATCCAATATTATCCCCTGGTTCTGCTTGTTGCATTTGTTCATGATGCATCTCTATACTTTTAACTTCTCCTGTAACACCCTTTCCTTCTCTTGCAGGTGTTATAATTACTTTATCGTTAACTTTCATTACACCTGTTTCAACTCTTCCCACAGGTACTGTTCCTATTCCAGTGATATTATAAACATCTTGTATTGGTAATCTTAATGGTAGCTGAGTTGGCTTTTCTGGCTCTTTAAATAAATCAAACATTTCAATTAAACTTGGTCCATTATACCAAGACATTAAACTTGATTTCTTTGTTATATTTTCTCCTTTTAATGAACTTATTGGAATAAAATGAGTTTGGTCTGATTTATAGCCAACCATTTTTAATACCTTGCTTACATCTTCCTTAACATCATTAAATTTCTTTTGATCATAATTAATCATATCCATTTTATTTATTGCAACTGCTAATTGTCCTACTCCAAGAGTTTTACAAAGCCATATATGCTCTTTAGTTTGTGCCATTACACCTTCACCAGCTGCAACAACTAAAATTCCACAATCAGCTTGTGATGCACCAGTAATCATATTCTTAATGAAGTCTTTATGTCCAGGAGCATCTATGATTGTAAAGTCATATTTTGAAGTTGAAAATTTTCTATGAGCTAAATCAATTGTTAATCCTCTTTCTCTTTCTTCTTTTAATTGATCCATTACAAAAGCAAATTCAAAACCAGCTTTTCCTAATTCTTGAGCCTTCTCTCTTAATTTTCTTAAGGTTTGTTCATCTATAACACCAGAATCATATAATAGTCTACCAACTGTAGTACTCTTACCGTGGTCTACGTGACCTACAAATATTAAATTTAAGTGTGGTTTTGCTCTTGCCATTCTTTAATTTTCCTCCAATCTAATTTATGATAATAGTTTTAACCCCGAGATGATTGAATTTTAGTGGTTTATAAAGTTTTTTGTTTTATGATTTTTGCCTTAACCTGAAATCAATAAAAATACATACCATTAATACTAAAACAGTTAATATTGAAATAACATAAGCAGGAATTTCTAAACTAGCATATTGTTTATTTTCAAAATCTCCATCAATATGGGCAAAGCTTTTTTGATTAACATCATAACATATTGAATAAACTTCTTTAGCTTGTGCTAAATGAACACTTTCATGGATAATTGTTCCTAGAAAAATTGCTCCAAATAATGCTAAAAATAATATTGTGAATTTTGGTAATTTCATTTTAACCCCAAAATAATATAGAAATAATGGTTTTTAAATCTTTCTGTTTGTAACTACTCTAAAATGTTAACAATCTCAGCTTTATTCGTTTTCAGAATTTCCTTAATGGTTGTTTTAATTAAAGTTCTAATGCTTCCACCGCCGGCATATACATTATTTTTATTTAATAAACTTTTATCTAAATAAAATCTTGCTTTAAATCCAAAAGGGGGAACTCCGCCAGCAGGATATGAAGTTAATTTTAAAACTTGCTCAGCACTAGCAATCTTTACTTTAGAATTACTTACCTTTCTTAGTTTATCTTTATTTACTCTAGCTTCAGCAGGTATTATCGCTATTACGCTATTTCCATATTCTTCATTTTTATTCAAATCAACAAATACAACTGTTTTAACTATATCTTTAAACTTAATTTCCTTTTCCTTAATTGTTTTAAGAACGTTTTCTTTATGATCAACTAAATTATTAAAAAATATCTGCTTAGCTTTAATATTATTTTCTTTAATATAATTGCGTAATTTTTCTTCATATGCTTCTTCCATCAAATTCAGAAGCTTTTTTAAATTTAAAAAAGTAATCTTTTTGTATGATTTCATTAGGAATTGAATCAACTGCGCATACAGCGAGTTTAGCAATAGTTGATGATAAAGGTAAAATTATTTTTGAAACTAGAGATATGTATACAAGACAAGACGGAGGAATTATTCCAAAAGAAGCGGGTTTGCATCATAAAAAAATATTTCCAGAATTATTAAAAAGATTAACTAAAGAATTTGATTTAAAAAATGTTAATATAATTGCTTTTTCAAGTGGACCTGGTTTGCCACCCTGTCTTTTAGAAGGAATGAGATTTGCTAAAGAACTGGCTAATAAATTAAATATTCCATTAATTCAGGTAAATCATCTTATAGCACATTTAGAAATTGGTAAATTATTAACTAAAGCAAAAGATCCGGTATTTATATTAGCAACAGGTGCAAATACGCAAGTTATAGCTTATGAAGCCAAGCGTTATAGAATTTTTGGAGAAACCCTTGATACTGGAATTGGAAATGCACTAGATAAATTTGGAAGGGTAATTAAACTAGGATTTCCAGCAGGCCCTAAAATTGAAGAACTAGCTAAAAATGGAAAATATATTGATTTAGGATATGTTGTTAAAGGAATGGATTTAAGTTTTTCTGGCATATTAACTAAAGCAATTGAATTATATAAAAAAGGTTTTTCAAAAGAGGATTTGTGTTATAGTCTACAAGAAACTTATTTCTCAATGCTTACAGAGGTTACAGAAAGAGCAATGGCACATGTTAATAAAAAAGAAGCTTTGCTCATTGGAGGAGTTGCAGCTAATAAAAGATTAATTGAAATGCTTAATATAATGTGCAAAGAAAGAAAAGCTAAATTTTATTTTGTTCCTGTAAAATATTCTGGAGATCAGGGTGCGATGATAGCTTATACAGGATTATTGCAATATAAATCAAATAAAAAATATTATGATAGTTTAAAATTATACGAAATTGATATTAATCCTAATTGGAGGGTTGAACAAGTAGAAATTACTTGGTTTTAATTTTATTTTTTAAAATTTCTTTGGTGCTTCTAGATTAATATTTAATTTTATTGGAGAAGGAGCTTGTGGTACTTTAAATTTCAAATTAATTTTTTGTGGGGTTCTTGGTAAATTACGCTCTAAATTAATTTCTCCTTTTTCTTTAACGACATCTTTATTATACTGTTGTAAAATTGCTAATGTAAATTTTCTTAAAAATAAAGCATCTCTATCAACTTTACTTGGTTTTTCATTAATTATTTTTTTTATTAATTCTAACTGTTTTCTATCTTGTTCTTTAAATCTATCAAGAATAAATTTTATTTTCATAATCTTTTATTTGTTTCTAATGACTTACTTCTAATATATCTTTCAAGCAACAATAAACCATTTGCTAATGACTTATTTTGTTCTAATAATTCTTCTAACTTATTTGCCAAATCTTTAACTTTCCTATCTTCTTCAATATTTGCAACATTCTTAGCAGCTTCCTCAAATATATTAACTAGGTTATCAATTCTTTGAGTTAAGGAATTTATAGCTTCTAGTAATTCAATATTCTTTTTTTGTAATTCAATATTTAATTGCAGTAAAGCAGAAGGAGCTTTTTCTTTTTTTTGTTTAGCCATTATATCACCTTTTTTAATAAAAATAAATAATAAAATTAATATATAAATGTTACTTATTCCATTCCGCCATAATCCTGTGGCATTTTTGGCATGCTTTCTCTTGAACCAGAAGCAGCTATAACATCATCTATCCTTAAAATTAATTCAGCTACCTCTGATGCTGATTTAATAGCCTGGGTTTTAATTTTTAATGGTTCTATAACCCCTGATTTCCAAGCATCAAATAATTTTCCTTTCATGACATCTATTCCAAACCATTTCCCTTCTTTTGTGTCATGTTTTGATTTTAAATCTGTAAGCATATCAATTGGATCTAAACCAGCATTTTCTGCTAATGTTCTTGGAATTATTTCTAAACTATTTGCAAAAGCTAAAACAGCTAACTGTTCTTTTCCACTTAACTTATTAGAGTATTGTCTTAATCCTTTTGCAATTTCCATTTCAATTGCACCAGCACCAGCAACAACTTTTTTATTTTTTAAACTTGCGGCAATATCTCCTAGAGCATCTTTTACAGCCCTTTCTAATTCAGCTATTACATGCTCTGTTCCACCTCTTACCAATAATGTTACAGCTTTAGGATTTTTGCATTCTTTAACATAAGTCATCATTTCATCCCCGACTTTTTGCTCTTCAACTACTCCAGCATATCCTAAATCATTTTCACTTAAATCATTTAAATTACTTACAACTTTTGCGTTAGTTGCTCTTGCTAATTTATCCATATCGCTTTTCTTGACTCTTCTTACACCATATACATTTGCTTTAGCTAGATAATGCTGTGCAATATCATCAATTCCTTTTTGACAAATTACAACACTAGCCTTGCTTTTGAGAACCTTATCAACCATATTCCTTAAAATTTTTTCTTCTTGGTCTAAGAAAGCTTGCAATTGGTCTGGTGTACTTATCTGTATTTTAGTATCTGTTTCAGGACTTTTTATTTCTAAAGCAGCATCTAATAATAATATTTTAGCATTTTTTATTATTCTTGGCATAGCAGAATGCACTTTCTCTTTATCAATTAAAATTCCTTGTATTAATTCAGAATCCTCTGCTCCACCACCGCCTTTCTTTTCTAATTTAATATTGTCTAAATCAATTGTTCCATCTGGGTCTTTAATTTGTTTAACAGCTTTAACACATAATTCAGAGAGTAATTCTTTTGCTCCTTCAGCACCCTTTCCAGTCATTGCTGTAGTTGCAATATTTTTTAATAATCCCTCATCTTTTTCAGTTATTTCTTCTGCTGTATCATTTAATAATTCTTGTGCTTTTTCAGAAGCTAATCTATAACCACGAGCTATTACAGTAGGATGAACATTATCATCAATTAGTTTTTCAGCTTGTTTTAATAATTCACCAGCAAGAACAACAGCTGTAGTTGTTCCATCTCCTACTTCATTTTCCTGTGTTTTAGCAACTTCAACAATCATTTTAGCAGCAGGATGCTCTATTTGCATTTCCTCTAATATTGTAACACCGTCATTCGTAATAACAACATCTCCAAGAGAACTAACTAACATCTTATCCATTCCTTTCGGCCCAAGAGTAGTTCTAACTGTTTCAGCAACTGCCTTAGCTGCCATTATATTATTTCTTTGGGCATCTCTTCCAGTGCTTCTTTGAGTACCTTCTTGTAATATGAATATTGGTTGAATTGGTTGTTGTGCCATTTTAATAACCCCCGTAAATATAGTTATGTATTTTGAGAATGTTTAAAAAGCTATCTTATAAATTTTTCGGTTTAAAAATATAGTTTTTTATAAAATTTACAATCTTTACTACATTTATCATTTTTATTAAATGCATATACACAATAATTTATATTATCTTGTTTCTGTTTTCTACCAGAACAATACCAATCCTTTTTATCATTTCCAGCTTTAATTAACTTTTCTAATTCCTCTAAATCATATAAAGGAAATCCTCCATCTTCTCTTGTTCCTAATCTCTCTATTAATCCTTTTCTAGTTTTCATAATTAAAATATATAAGAAAAATTATTTAACTTTAACTAAATAAGTTTTAGCTAATTTATCAAAAAATCTTTGTCTTGTAAATGTTAAATAAATTAAATCAAATAGAAATACCCAAGAAACATAATTAACTAGGAATAAAGCCTTTGGAATGTTTCTTACTAAAGCCTGCCAAAATTTTAATTTGGCTGGATAAACTTTAATTTTAAATATCATTTTTCCCAAACTTTGATTTAGTTTCCATTCCAATAATACAAAGTAAATTAATGCTATTATTGCAGTTATAATGCTTATTGTTAATAAAAATCCAGAGAATAAGTCATAATTTGCATTAATATATTGATACATTTCGATAATTCCTTTATTATCCCCAATTGTTTTTTGGATATAATTATTAAATGTTAAATTAACTATAAATTCAATAATGATTAAATCTATTAAAAATGCAAATCCCCTCTTCCATATTGAAATTTCATTAGGATTTCTTAGTAAAACATTTATACTTGGTTTTTTTGGCATAGAATTACTTTAATTAATTAATTTTTAAACTTTTGCAAATCTTTAAAAAACTATAATTATAAAGATAACTATGCAAAATAAGAATCTA
>JBBSZH010000049.1:0-1947 GCA_038044845.1 Nanobdellota archaeon | reverse complement strand
TTAAAGATGAAATAAAGAAAAATTGCCAATAA
The DNA here is from genome assembly GCA_038044845.1 of Nanobdellota archaeon. Taxonomy (GTDB): domain Archaea; phylum Nanobdellota; class Nanobdellia; order SCGC-AAA011-G17; family GW2011-AR20; genus GW2011-AR20. The sequence continues at coordinate 1,915 of JBBSZH010000049.1, read as the reverse complement.
AGCTAATATTAATAATATAAATACTATAATTAAAGATTTATTTTGTTTTTTATCTTCCTCTTTAACAACTTCTTTTTTAGTATTATTAAATGTTTTATTTAAATTAATTATATTATCTTTTGTAACATTTTCAATTCTCTCTTCTAAAAATATTACCTCTAAAGGTAATAAGGTTAATGTGCCTTGATCAGATTTAACTTCTATATTACCAGAATACTTTAATCTAGTCGAATTTTGGTTTTCATTTACCCAAAGATACTGCATCAATGTTTCATTTGGATTTATTTGTTGGATAAAACTTAAATTTATTCTTGCTATTTGATTTAGATTATTGGTTAATTTAAATTGTATATTATCAATTGGAAGACTCCATTTATTTTTTATATAGAAATAGCCCTTTGGTGAAGAATCTTTTGTTAAAATAATTTTATTATTAAAATACGTACCAAAACTAGAATTCAATAATATTATAGCATCGCTAGATGGTCGAGGTATAATTAAGGGTTCAACCTCTTCTTGACCAATGTTAATATTTGTTTCTTTATATGGGATAATAGGTATCAAATAAAATCTATCCCCATAATCTATCCTTATATTAAAATTATTAATATTCTTTGGTATAGCTAAATCAATGTTAAGTATCTTGTCTAAAAATAAATTTTTACTTAAGTTAATTTCATCAGCTTTTAAAGTAATATTTATTGGGTCGGCATGATTTATTATTCTTAGAATAGTATGATTTATTTTATTAAAAATTCCAGGGTATATTGAAATACCACTAATGTTGCTTAAATAAAATTCTTTTGACTTTGAAATTTTTTTTAATATTATATCTATATACTTAACATCTTTAACTAAAAAATAATATGTGTTGTTATCTAATTTTGGTATATCAAGGTAAATAAAATAATGGTCTTTTGAGATCTCCTCTAAGAAAATTGATGTTGGAATAATTTCATTTTCTTTATTAATTAAAGCAAAATTAGATGCAGTTATTTTATCCATTAGAGACAAATTAATGAATACTTCTGCTTGTAAGGTCTCATATTGATGATAATTATCTTTTGAAAGTGAAATTACAATATCTTGGGCATTTATAATAGGTAATAAAATTAGTAATAAAATTAATATTTTTTTAATCATATACTTATTTTTTTAACAATTTTTCAGTTTCTTTTATTGATTTATCTAATTCCCTTTCTAATGACTCTTCTACATTAGTTTTTCTTGATGTTTTTCTGGGTAATTGATAACCTTCCTTAATCTCTTTTTTTGGTTCTTCCTCCATAAAATATGAAGGTTTTTTAGGTTCTTTTTTCTTAAAGAATTTTTTATAAGCGAAATAACCACCAACCCCAATTATTAAAATTATTATGATTAAACTCACCCAGAATAAAGTACTCAACCCTTTTTTCTCTTCTGTTTTTGATTCGCATTTATTCGTATTAATATTACATACTTGCGAACTTAAGCAATCTGAATCTATTGTACATTCTTTTTCTCCCACTATTTTTGGCTCGCATTTACTTGTTACAGTGTTGCAAGTTTCAGAACTTAGACAATCAGAATCTGTTGTACATTCTTTTTGTTGTCTTAGTAAACATTTTTTAGTGTATATATCACAATACTGGTCTGAAGTACAGTCGAGATCTGAGCTACATGTTAAACTTACACAAACTTGATTAACACATTCTTCATTAACTGAACAATCAGAATTAGTTATACATGATTTTTGTATACATACTCCATTAGCACTACATATTTTTCCAACACCACAATCAGAATCATTGGTACATACTTGGGTAGTTTCTATTTGACATGTTAAACTACAACCATCTCCGATTATTATATTTCCATCGTCACATTGTTCACCAGACTCTGTTATATTGTTTCCACATACTGCTGATACTCCTCC
>JBBSZH010000048.1:0-1686 GCA_038044845.1 Nanobdellota archaeon | reverse complement strand
CAGGGTATTCTTTATTTCCAATTAAATATTCCTTTAGCCAAAATAAGAAGGTTTTTACATAGCCAAGTTTTTCAAATCTTCTTGCAGATGTTATAGAATAATGTCTTGAAAAGTAAAACTTGCCATATTTTTTAGCCCTTTTAATAAAATCACCATTTTCCCCTTTAACAATATTCTCATTAAAACCTTTAACTTTATTAAAAATATCTTTATGGCAGAAAATTACACCAGAAGCATTATGGATTTTAAATAAAGGAAGAATATTCTTTATTGTATTATGGATCTTAGAGGAAATTGTATCAGAGTTAAACCTTACCCTAAATGTTCCAACCACATTTTTATCAACCAATTTTAATAAATTGTTGAAAGCATTTCTAGTTAATCTTGTATCAGCATCTAAAAAACAAAAAAAATCATTACTTGCAATTCTAGCACCAAGATTTCTTGCCTTAGAAACATTTTTCTCACTTATATTAATAACTTTAGCATATTTTTTAGCAAGGTTATATGTCTGATCTGTGCAACCATTACAAACAACTATTTTTTCAAAATTATTTGGAATATTTTTTAATGTCCTTTCTATATACTTTTCTTCATTATAAGCTGGAATGATAAAGGAAATCATGATATTATTAATACAAAACATTTATAAATATTTATTTAAGCTAAACTGTTCATGGATAAAAAATTAGTATGCATATCATGTAAAAAAGAAATCAGCGAGTCCGGAAGTGTAAGCTTTAAATGTCCTAATTGTCTTAAATATGATATTACAAGATGTAGACATTGTCGCGAGTTAGCTTCTAGATATGTGTGCCCGAGTTGTAATTTTTCAGGTCCAAATTAAAATGGTTAATATAGTTATAACAATGAAAGTAATGCCAGAATCGATAGATGTTGATTTAAATGAATTAGAAAATAAGGTTGTGAAGGAAATAAAAGAATATACAGGAGAAACTCAAGTTAAAAAAGAAATAGAGCCGGTTGCGTTTGGATTAAAGGCGTTAAAGATAACTTTTGTTATGGATGAAAATAAAGGAAGCACAGAAGAATTAGAGGATAAAATTAATGTAATTGATGGGGTTAAATCAGTTGAAGTTGTAGATGTAAGGAGGGCAATTGGATAATCCCTTAACTAATCAACAAATAGAGGAATTAAATAATATTATTAAACTTCCAAGGGAAGAACAAGCATCAAAATTACAAGCTTTCTTAAAAACATTAAATAAAGAACAAATTGAGTTTTTAAAACAGCATCAAACCCAGCAATGTTTATTTTGTGGAATCGTGCTAGGAAGTATTTCAAGTTACAAGATTTATGAAGATGATGAATTTTTGGCTGTTTTAGATATAAATCCTGCTAATCTAGGACATGTGATAATAATCTCTAAAATTCATGTTAAAAATATTTATGAGGTTAACTCTAAGATATTTGACTTGGCTAATTTAATTGCTAAGAAAATGAAAGAAAAATTAGATGCTGATTCAAATATTTTTGTTGCAAATGGAGAAAATGCAGGACAAAAAGTTGAACATGTAATTGTACACATTATTCCACGTTATAAAGATGATAATATCAATTTAACATGGCAAACCAGAAAAGTTAGTCAAGATAAATTAAATGAAATTTTATTAATATTAAAAATACAAGAAGAGAAAAAAGAAACTAAAAAAGAAAAAATAATT
>JBBSZH010000047.1:0-3560 GCA_038044845.1 Nanobdellota archaeon | reverse complement strand
GTTGAAATTTCAGCTTATAATGTTAAGCATCCTTTAATAAGTCATCCTGTTATGCTTGTTGAACTAAGTAAAGGAGATCCAAGAAAAGCTTTACAAAATGCTGTTTCTGATTTAAAAAAGAAGCTTAAGGAATTAAAAGATAATTTTTAAAACAAAACTTATTTAAATAATAAATCTTGGTTATAAGTATGAGAGATGATACAAATATTTCTGTTATTATAATTTATTCATTTGTATTTATTTTTATAGTATTCTTATTTTTACAACAAGGCAATATAATTACACAACCAACAGGATACGTGCTTTTTGATGCAAAAGTATTCCAAGATTTAACTAGCCTCTCTTTAACTACCCTAATAATTATAATAGTTGCATTAATATTGTTAATGGTTGGTGGATTTTTTATTTATAAACTAATAAAGGATAAAAGAAAAGCTAAGGTTGAAATTCCAGAAATCTCGCAAGCAGCTGAAAAATCTATAATTGACTTAAATAAAGAATTTAATGTTCCGTTAGCCAATAAAAATAAAGAACAAGAACCAAATATGCTAGATGAAGATATAAATAAATTGTTTATGGAAAATGCTCCTGGTGTTGAGAAAACTCAAGTAACTAAAGAAATTATTGAGAATAAACAAGCTAAATTTAATTTAGGTGAATTAAAACAATTAATTAAATCATTAATGGAAAAAAATTATACTAAAGAAAGTATTATAAAATATTTAAATAATAAAGGTTATAATTTAATTCAAATAAAAAATGCTATTAGCTTGATAAATAATGATAATCTCTTTAATTATATTAAAAATGCACTTTCACAAGGCTTTAGTAAGCAAGAGGTTATGAAATCATTATTAGATTCTGGTTGGAATAGAGAAGATATTATTAAGTATTTTTAGTTAATAGAAACCTTTTTATTTAGTCGTATTATAAGAAGTGAAATGAATTTTAAAAAAATCTGGAAGTTTATATGGCATGATGATTCCTTATTATCATGGATAGTTAATATTGCAATAGCATTCATCTTAGTTAAATTTGTTGTTTACCCAGGCTTAGGTTTAATACTTCAAACTACTTATCCTGTTGTTGCAGTTGTTTCTTCAAGCATGGAGCACAATGAAGATTTTGAAAAATGGTGGGAAAACGCTAAATCATGTTATTCTAGTTATAATATCAATAAAGAAGATTTTCAAAATTATGAAATAAAAAATGGCTTTAATAAAGGGGATATTATATTTTTAAAAGGTGCATCTGATTTCGAGAAAGGGGATATAATTGTTTTTAAAGGAAATTCAAATAACCCAATAATTCATAGGGTAATTAATATAAATAATAATACTTACCAGACTAAAGGGGATAATTATAAAACAAATTGCCAATCATATTCGCAGTTAGGTGAAACAAAGATAGAAAGAAAGAATATAATAGGAAAAGCATTTTTTAAATTGCCTTATCTTGGATGGATTAAGATAGGATTTACAGAACTCATTAATGCTTTTAAAGGAGGTTAAAATGTTATTTTGCTCTCGTTGTGGAAGCATTCTTGCTCCAAAAAAAGATGACCCAAAAAGAATAGTTTGTACTGGCTGTGGTTACGCTCCTAGAAGTCAAAAAACCATGAAGATAGGGGAGAAAACAGAGGTTGCAAAGAAATTAGAAATAATAGATAAAACAATTGAAACCTTGCCTAAAACAGATGCACAATGCCCAAAATGTGGTCACAATAAAGCTTATTATTGGTTAGCACAAACCAGGGCATCAGATGAAGCAGAAACAATGTTTTTTAGATGCGCTAAATGTAGTCATCAATGGCGGAGCTACTAGAAAGCTTTATTTATTTTTCCTCTAATTTAATCTTATGCAACAAGCTTATAAAGAAACTTTTATTAATAAATTGCAAGATAATTCTAAAGTAGCTATTTCTGGTTTTATTGTTGATAAGAATGAAAATTCTATTGTAATAAATGATAATACAGGGAATTTACCAGTGATTATTGAAACTAATTTAGTCTTAAACACGTTTGTCAGGGTTTTTGGGCATTATATTAATGGTCAATTACAAGCTCATTTGATTCAGGATTTAAGTGATGTTAATAAACAACTATACAATAAACTTAAATTAATTTTAAACCAAAAACAATAAATACCTTTTTAATTTAATAAGAAAAATGAAATTAACGCTAAATGAACTAAAATATTTTAAAGAACCAATAATGATTATTAGCGAGCTAGTAAATGAAGCTACTTTTAGGATTGATAAAGATAAGATTGAATTAATTGCGATGGACCCTGCAAATGTTTCTATGGTAATTTTTAAGTTATTAAGTTCTGCATTTACCGAGTATGATGTTAAGCAGCCAGTAGAAATTTCTTTAAATCTAGATAATTTGAAACAAATACTAAGAAGGACTAATCCAACTGATGTAATTAGTTTAGAATTACAAGACAATAAGCTCAAATTAGAGATTAAATCAGATACAAAAAGAACATTTCACTTATCCTTGCTTAATTTAGAGGAAAAGCAACAAAAAATTCCTGACTTAAAGTTTCCATTAAAAATTGAAACTAGCACGATATTATTCGACCAGGCTATTGAAGATATAGGTGTAGTAAGTGATTCAGTTACCTTTTCTATTGAACCAGATAAGTTTTCGATAGAAGCTTTGGGAAATCTAACTACTGCAAAGGTTGATTTACTAAAAGATAATCAAACATTAATTGATACAAAAGACAAGGTTAAAGCTAAATACTCGGTAGAATATTTAAAGAAAATAATTAAGGGAAGTAAATTAACAGATAAAGTTGTTTTACAGTTTAATAAAGATTACCCATTAAAAGCAACTTATAAAGTTACAGATAAAATGTTGCTTGAGTTTATTTTAGCCCCAAGAGTTGCTAACGATTAATTAAAAGCAAAATTTTATATATTAACTTATTTTAAAAATTGTTATGCATAAAAGAGGGCAAGTTACAGTATTTGTTATTCTTGGAATATTGATTGTGGTTATATTGGCATTGGTATTCTATTTGTATGGTGAAAGATTAAGAATACAGACTAAAGAAGAAACTAAATTTGATACTTCTTCAATAGAGCCATTGAAAACATTTGTTCAAGATTGCATTGATAAAAATGGGATAGAAGCAATCAGTTTAGTTGGAAAACAAGGGGGGGAGGTGAATCCAGGATTTTATCAAAACTGGAATTGTAAAAAACCAGGAGACTGTGATAAAGTAGGTTATTCATGCTTTACAACAGAATATTCTTCATGTTACAATAAAAAACCATTTATGAAGGAATTTGTTGAGCAAGAGCTTACAACATATTTAAAAAATAAAATAAGTGAGTGTGTTGATTTAAATAAGATAAGGGATGCTGGATTTAATGTTGAAGCAGGTAATTTAAACGTTAATGTTTCTATTCTAGATTATAATACAATTGTTAATGTGAATTACCCAATTACTATTACAAAAGGAGATAGTGTATTAAAACAAGATAGATTTTCTCAAACATTTAATGCTCCTCTTGGAAGATTAATTAAAGTTGCTCAAGATATTGTTAA
>JBBSZH010000046.1:0-1247 GCA_038044845.1 Nanobdellota archaeon | reverse complement strand
TCTTTATAAATATTATAACCAAAAAATATTAATTCTAAACTTATTAATATTGCTAAAACCTCTTTTATTTTAAATTTTCCAATTATTTCATTTATATTTGCTAGGTTATTATTATAAACTGCTGAACCAGTAATTTCAGGATTCAAATAATAAAATAATCCTGCAAATATAGCAAAAATTAAGATTATGATTAATGTTCTGTTAAAATTACCAAAATTAATTTTATATAATTCTCTCTTGATTAATCCGATTTTTAAATCTTTATTTACTAATTTATCTAATTTTTTTAATGCTTCTTCTCTATCATGTCCGAGACAAATATTCTTTACTTTTCTATTTACCTTAAAGTTATGGTAATAATAATTGTATTTTTTTCCTTTTATTTTAACTTGTTTTTTATACATTTTTATTCTCCGAAAGTTTTATAAATACAGACGTATCTACGTTTATAAACATAATTAAGTTGGAGGTTTAAAATGGCTACAATAACCCTATCAATATCAAAGAAGGTAAAGGAAAAAATGGATAAATTCCCAGAGGTTAAATGGTCCGAGATATTAAGAAAAATTATAATATCTAAAGTTAAACAATTTAAAAAATTTGAATAAATAAATGGATTGGAGGTTAAATAAATGTCGTCTTTAACGTTTGCAATACCAGATGAAGTTAAATCAGAAATGAAGAAATTGTCTTGGATAAATTGGTCTGAATTGGCTAATAAAGAACTTGTTGAAGAACTTAAACTACAGGAAAGGTTAAAAGAATTTAAAAAAATAGTGTCTAAATCTAAATTAACTGAAGAAGGTGCTAAAGAACTTGCTGATGGGGTTAACGAAGGAATGGTTAAAGACTTAAAGAAAAAAGGGTTGTTATGAATGAAATTAGTAATAGATGCTAATATCTTATTTTCTGCAATAATTGCCAAGGGCAGAGAATTAAATTCTAAAAAAGTAGACCTCATATTTTCAAAAGAACTTGAGATACTTGCCCCGGAATTATTGTTATTTGAATTAAAAAATAATAAAGAAAAAATAAAAGATATATCCGGATTGCCAGATGAAGAATTTGAAAAATTTGTCGAAATATTAAAATCGAGAATCAAATTTGTATCACTAAAATATTTTTCAGATAAAATATCCGAGGCAAAAGAATTATGTAAACAATTAAAAGATGTGGCATATTTTGCATTAGCCTTAAAATTAAATTGTCCGATATGGTCTGGAGAAAAATCATTTAAAGAACAATCT
>JBBSZH010000045.1:0-1001 GCA_038044845.1 Nanobdellota archaeon | reverse complement strand
TTATTAACCATTCCAAGATTTTTAGCTAAAGCATAACTTATAACACAATTAACCATAAATCCTAAACCATTAAACATAAAAAATTGGTCAGCATAACCCTCATAAATTACTTTTCTTTGTTGATCAGAGAACATAGAAGTATTTACATTATGTACGCCTTTCTCTCTCATTAAAGTATGCATCATCTTTAATTTATTTTCATCTAGTATAAACATTTTATTCTTTAAAAAATTTACTTACCTTTGATGTACTTTCTTTTAATTTTTCTACTTGTTTGTCTTCCAACTTATTAAATAGTAAGAAAGGTTTATTTATCTTACTATAGAACTTAAATTTACTTAAATTGCTAAAATCTTTCTCATTGCAATTTAAAATTTTTAATATTTTCTTTGAAGAATTTGGAATGAATGGTTGGATAAGTAAAGCTAAATCTTTACATAAATTTGCGCAAATGAATAAAGTTTCTTTATCATTATTCTTCCAAGGTTCTTTTTCTTGAAAATATTTATTACCTAAGTCACTTAATTTTAATATTAAATCTAAGGCTTTTCTTAATTCAACATTTTCAAAAGCATCAATTATCTCTTTGCTATTCTCTTTAATTTTTTTAATAAATTTTTTATCCTTAATTTTAACTTTTGGAATTTTACGATTATTTTTATTATAAATGAAAGTTAATGTTCTGTTAATAAAATTACCAAAATTTCCAACTAATTCTTTATTAACTCTTTCTTGAAACCCCCCCCACAAGAATTCTGTATCTGCTGTTTCAGGGATTACAAATGTTAAATAAAATCTCCAATAATCCACATCTAAACTAGAATTAGGCAAGTTCTCACAAAAAACACCATGACCCTTACTTTTGGAAAATTTCCCCCCCTCATAATTTAAATATTGTAATCCAACAACATTGTATGGTAAATTATAGTCTCCATTAGCAATTAATTCAGCTGGGAATAAAATTGTATGAAATGGAATATTATCTTTACCAACAAAATGAT
>JBBSZH010000044.1:0-1337 GCA_038044845.1 Nanobdellota archaeon | reverse complement strand
ACCACATTTAGGGCATGTTTTGCTTCTAATTAATTTATTGCCTTGTAATTTATATTTTTTCCAGACTTTACTAGGAACTTTATTTTTAACTTTCTTTTTTGCCATTTTATTCTTTCTTAATAGGGGCTTTCTTTTCTTTCTTTACTTTTTGTTTTTTTCTAAATTCTTCAATTGCTTTTAAGCTCTCTAAATTATTATAAACATTAGCTATAACTTTAGAAGAATTTCCACCATACCTAGTAAAAATTGCCTTTATTTTTACTAATTCAGGATTAACTTTTAATTTTTCTGAGATTTGTTTTAAAGCTTCATCTTTAGTTGGAGTTTTCATATTAACGTGATCTAATTCAATTTCTAATTGTTTTCTATTTAATAAATCATGTTGTTCTTCTTTTAGGATTTTCATCTTATTTTAATAGCATATTCTCCATCTTTCTTTATTTCAAGTTTTTTTGCAATCTCAGATTTTTCAGCATTTAAAATTGTAATTCTGCCTTTCCAAGTATTTGTAAACTGATTGCCTTGACAAATTGGGCATATGTCTTTTTCAACAAATATTTTACATTTTCTGCAAACTTTTTTCATATTATTTTTCCTTTTTCTTTTTTAATTCGTCTTTTATCCAGTTTAAACTTCCTAATAAATACTGCCTCATTGTTAAACCAATTTTAGGATTCCTAAGATCTTTATAACTAATAGCAATAATTCTTGCTCTGCATTCATCACCAGTTTTTAATGTTTTTTTACTTTCTTTTCCTGCTAAAACATTTGATTTACTAAAACTAACAAAATCGTCCATTGTTTGGCTAATATGAATCATTCCGTCTATTGGCCCTAGGTTAATGAAGGCACCGAAATCTGTAATCTCGCTTATATTTCCTAAAACAACTTCTTGTAATTCTGGTTTAAATGCGAGTAACCTAAATACTGTATCATAATACGCTGCACCATCACCTGGGATTATTATGCCTTCACCAACTTCAATAATATCAGAAACTGCAATAACAATTCCGAAATCCTTAGAAATATTATCTTGGAAAGCTTCATTTAATTGTTGCATTACAGCATCTTCTACATCCATATTAAAGCTAGTTGGCGGAACCCTGATATGGCTTTTTAAAGTAACTTCATAAAACATTTTGTATTATTAAATATTTTTTTTGTCTTAATGTGATAATAGGATGATTTTTTAATTTTTGTTTTAAATCTTTATCATTTGTAGCAATTATATGAGATTTATCTAATTGTAATAATAAATCATCAACATAAAGCCTTTTTGTAGTATTTATAAGCTTAATGTTTTTTTGTTTTATAAATTTTAAAGCTAGTTTTCCGTT
>JBBSZH010000043.1:0-4538 GCA_038044845.1 Nanobdellota archaeon | reverse complement strand
CCAACATCATAATATCCTTGAGAAGTTCTAGCTTGATGCCAAATAGAGTCTGTTATTACATAATCGTATAATGAGTAATCTAAATAATTTGGCCTATCCCCTATAATTTCGGCAGGATTCCAATCAGGCATATCTGCAAAATAGCGATAATCTCCGAATAGATGGGGGTTTCTTTTTGATAATTCAATAAAATTTTCTTTAAGCTGATCGATTATTTCTTCAAAATTCTCTTGTGTTAAATCATCAGACTTTGATTTTATGATTAATGGTCTAACCTGAAATATTATAACTTGATTATCTTTATTAATTGCAAATTCTATATCCAATGGGATGTCTGGCAATAATTTTTCAATTTCTTGTATTGCATTAATTAATTTGTAGAATTGGTGTGGATAGTTCTTCGGATTACATGATTTAGATATTGTTAAAGTTTTATATTCTAAACCTTTAGTTACTGTATCACTAAAACCTGTTGAATCATCATAATTCACTGTGTAGTAAGGGGCTCCGTTTTCTAAAGTTTTTGTAAAAACAACACCACTTGTATTTATTTTAGTAGTTTGGGGTTGTATTAATATTTGATTTAGTTCATTTAGTGAACTTTTATCTTTGTATGAATTTATAACATTGTTTATAGAATTTTCAACTTTTTTAATGTCATCAGAAGATATATTAAGTTCTGTATCAAAGTAACCTGCCATTGAAGATTCAAATGTATCTTCGTTAAATGTGGAACTTCTTATTATAATCAATTTTGGAGAAAATTCTTTTTTTATACTTTGTAAAATTTCATTCTTTTTCCCTTTCCAATCTTTTAAAGTAAAAATAAGTGGTTTTTCTATACTTGAGTGTTTTAACAATGGATTAAGTGATCTTAACGTATCGGCCTTGGTAGATATAATCGCACTTTTAATATTTTTTGAATCATAATAAACAAAATCCTTAACTTTAAAGTAATTTACAAATTCTTCAAAATCTTTAAATCTTCCTTTATACGATTCTAATAAATTCTTTAATATCCTATAATCTGAAATGTAATTTGGTTGCGTATATCTAATTAGCTCTCCACCAATGGAACTTAAGTATTCATATTCTGGAAATGATTTCCATTTATCCCCTAACCTAACAAATATTAATTTCGCATCCTTAAATTCTTCATGAACTTTTTTTAAACTATTTGTAGCATCTATACTCTCCTCCTTGATAACCCTATCAACAAAACTTAAATTTTCAATTACATTTTTTCTTTCTTCAAAATCAGTTATCGACTTTCTTCTATAAGATTCTACGGCCTCATCTGTTAATATACCACATATTAAGAAATCTCCTAATGACTTAGCAAATTTTAATGCTTTTAAATGTCCATGGTGAAATAAATCAGCAACTACACAAGTATACACCACTTTTTTTATTTCCTTATCTGTCATATTATAATGCCCCTTCTTTTTTTAATCTATCAAAGATTACTTTGGCCACTAATTTATTTCCATGTTTTGAATAGTGACCGCCATATTTTGTATTATCTGAGAAATATAAATCAAGGTTGTCTAGATTAATAAAATTTTCCATTAAATCTAGTATGGTTAATTTATTTCTACATTCTTCTATAAAATTATTGTAATATGAATTATTTGATTCTCTTGAAAATAAAATATCATTTTTATAAGGTAATACAGTTAAAATAGGTCTAAATCCTTTATCTTGAGAATCTTCTTTAAATAAATCTATTAAAGCAATAAATGTTTTAAAACACTCTTCGTCTTTATAAGATCTAACTCTCCACTTTAAATTTGATTCCATTCTTTGGTCAAAATCATATATCGCCCCAAAATCCTTCTTAAACTTTCTTTCATACCAATAATCATATCTTTTTATTTCTGGCAATAACTCGATTAAATGATTAAATTTCTCTTTATTATCCATGATATTGGGAATTAATCTTAGTTTATGATTTTCTAATTCGAACCTGGGTTTAAAACCAAAGTGATTTCCATATTCTAAATAATGTTTCCAATAACTCACTACCCTAAGTATTTGCTCTGGAACAAATGCTTGTATAACAATATTTGTTTTATTTTTTTCATATTCTCTTCTCATTCTTAATAAAGATTGGTCAATTCCGTAATTACCAACACCAAAATTCAAAACATTAGTCTGGGTTAATTCGGAAAGATAATAAGCGATTGTCTCGTCATCGTTAACCTGGCGAGACATTGCAAAGCTATCACCATAAATTGAGATTCTAGATTGCAATTTTCTATAAAACGGGTTAAAACGAGCTCCTTTTTCATCTATTCTAAACATAATTGTACTATACTTTCCTTCTTCAAAACCAGATGTAAACGGTTTTCTACTCCAACCTAACTCAGAGTCATAACCATCTAAAAAAAACTTTTCTAGGCCAATCTTATCAAAAATAGGAAGTTCATCTTTCTCAGTAATAGCATTCTGAAAATTCTTAATCATTTTACCCTCATTGTTTATAAAATTATATGATAATAAAATTCTTAAAGGCTTTGTTTAAGGTTTTTTCGCAACAACAGTATAAATTCCAGAAAGTTTATTAAAAAAGTTATTATTTGTAAATTTATTTTCTAACCACCTAAATAAACGATATAAACCAAAATTATTAACTAAAAATTCTGTTATCATAAAAGTTCTTTCCCCATATACCTTAGTAATCTCAAGATTTTCTGTCTTTAAACGTCTTTTAATTCTCGAAATAGGATCCCACCTTGTGTATCTTAAATAATCCTTATTCGCAAATAGTCTTCTAAAACTATAAGGACTATAAAAATCTATCATCATAATCCCTCTTTTTTTTAATACTCTATTAAATTCATTTAAAGTTTGTTTAATATTATTAATGTGAGGTAAGGTCTTACAACAAATGACAACATCAAAAGATTCATTTTTAAAGGGCAATTTTTCTTCAAGATTATGTTGAAATAATTGAATTTTTTTATTATCCTTAAACTTATTTTTAGCAAAATTTAGTAATTTGGGTGTTAAATCTATTCCGACTACTTTTTTAGCACCTAAATTTAACAGTAATTGTATATTTCTGCCTGTGCCGCAACCAGCATCTAAAACTTTTTTTTCTTTAGACGCGAAACAAATATTTTCCTTTATACATCTTTGTGTAATTTCGGTTATAATATTATAATATTTACTTTTGTCTCTCCATAAATCATAATAATCTTGAGAATTATAACTCTTTTTTATTTCATCAACTGTTTTTTTAATCATTAAACAATCATATTTAGTAAACTTTTTAAACCTTTTTTAATAGAATAAGTAGATTAAAATGTCGTTAAAAAAGGTAAGAAAAAAAGCATTGAAAGAGGACAATGATTTATTTTCTTATCCATTCAGATTTATATCTACAATCATAACAAAGTGGTTATTAAAAACTAAGATAACCCCAACACAGGTTACCATCGTCCATGTAATTATAGGAATAATTGCCTCTATATTGTTTGGTTTTGGCAAATATAATCTAACGGTTATTGCTTCCATAGCATTTACAATATCTTACATTCTAGATTTAGTTGATGGAGAAATCGCAAGATATAAAGGAATCACTTCTAGGGTGGGGGGATGGCTAGACCATATAACAGATCATATGTTATTACTATTTGCTATAGCTGGAATTGCGTTAGGTAATTTTGGCAATACTAATGACAGTGAAATTCTAATTCTTGCTTTATTTGCATCAATTTTTACTGCTGTTGTTGCGATTATTGTTATGAGTAAGGTAATTGATCCTAAACTCAATCAATTAAAAGCTGTAAGGTTACCTTTTGGTTTTAAAATGTCAAAAAAGATTCATTTAGGGAGTTTTACAATTTCATTTTTAGTGTTAATAATCGGAGCTTTATTAAAACAAGAAAAAATAATGTTTTATATTTATATTATAATGATCGTTCTTATGGTTATAAAGGCATTTACTCATCGTATAAGATTAATGCAGATGGATTTTGAATAAGAAGGCTTTTAAATTTTCTTGATTAGTTTATTTTATGAAAAAAGATTTAAGAAATCTAATCTTAATATATTTAGGATTTGTGTTAGTTAAAACGATATTATCTTATTTTATTCCATCTTCAAGAGCATTGGCGGACGACTATAATTATTTAAAAATGAGTGAAAGTTTCTTTTATCATTTTTCACTTAAAGTCCATGGTATATTCACAGGACAATTCTACCCTTTATATCCCATTTTGATATCAATCGCACATATTTTTCAAGATAATAATTTAGTCTATTTAGCAATAAAATTCATTAATTCAATATTATCATCATTAATAATATTTCCTGCTTATTATTTAAGTAAAGAGTTTTTATCAGAAAAAAAATCATTGTTAACTGCAATATTTATCTCATTATTACCTGCTAATTTTGCTTTAACTTCTTATATAATGGCTGAAAATTTATTTTATTCTTTATTCTTAATTTCAATATATTTTATATATAAATCTTTTAAAAATGAGGATTACAAAATTTATTTTTTTGCAATTTTATTTTCTTTATTAGCA
>JBBSZH010000042.1:0-2611 GCA_038044845.1 Nanobdellota archaeon | reverse complement strand
TAATATCTAATATAGCGAAAAGTTTAAATATTAATTGTATTATAAAACATACATATGTATGATAAATTAAACATAACTGAAAACCATTTACAAGCACTTTCGCTATTTACAAATGGATTTGATAGAGAATATTATATTAGGGAAGTAGAAAAATTGCTTAAAATAAGCCCAAGAACCTCTCAATTAATTCTAGATGATTTGGAGAACAAAGGAATCCTTGAATCAAAAATAAGAGGAAAAATTAGGTCTTATAATCTTAAAAGAAACAGCTTAAGTCAGAAGTATATTATATTCGCTGAGCAATACAAAACAATAGCCTTCTTAGAAAAAAACACAATTATAAATGAGATAATAGAAAAAATAAATCCATTTATTGATGGAATTGGCATTATTTTTGGAAGTTATACAAAAGGAACTATAAACAAAGACTCAGATTTAGACATTTTTGTAGTTGGAAAATATAACCATGAAGGAATAAAAAATATTTCAAAAAGATATGGAATTGAAATAAGTATAAAATGTTATCCCCTAAAAACATTTGAAAAGAATCTTACTAACGACGCCTTGCTTAAAGAGGTATTAAAAAATCATATTCTATTCCTAAATGCAGAACAATTTATTAGGATGGTATTTAAAAATGGATAAACTTAAATGGTGTGCTGGAAAGAAAGAAGGTTTGAAATTAATAGAATCAAATTCAAACCTTGCCGAAGCATACATCAAAAAAGCAGAAGAAGCATTAGAATCTATGAGGATAAATACAATAAAAGACTGGAAAATATCAACAGCATATTATACAATCTATTTCTCCATTTATGCATTGCTTACAAAGATAGGCATAAAATGTGAAATACATTCATGCACAATAGAATTTGCAAAGCAGTTTCTTAAAGAATATTTTAGCAAAGAAGAACTCGATTTTGTAGAGGATTCTCTAAAAGCAAGAATAGACTCCCAATATTATGTTGATAAAACAGTTCCAGATGCACAATATAATCAAATGATTAAACAGGCCCCCATATTTCTAGTAAAATGTAAGTCAATCTTGTTTAGACTGAATGAAAAGAAAATAAATGAAATAAGAAAAAGATTTCAAGATGGGATTCATAATTAATAAAAATTAATACATTAAATACTTTCTTAATTATTTTAGGAATTATTTTAATAACTTTTATGATAATGGTGTATTATCCGCCATATTGATATTATAAAGGAAATGCCTGCCCAATGAATATCTACCATTACAAATTAAATACAAACGAAAGATTTATATATAATGTAATGGTAATAATATTATGAGGATTATTAAAAGAAAGAAAGGGAATATGATTTATTACTATTTACAGCATTCTTATCGCGATAAGAAAGTTATAACTAAAGAATTATATCTAGGAAAGAACATCCCAAAAAACATAGAGGAAATTAAAGAAAAATTAATGAAAGAAACTAAAAAAAATATTTACATCAAACTAGAAAATATAAAAAAGAATTTCCAAAAAGAATGGGAAAAACTTCCCCAGAGCATAAAAGATAAAGAAAAAGAACAAATAGCTATTGCTTTTACTTATAATACGAATGCTATAGAAGGAAGTACTATAACATTAGCAGAAACCCATGATATAATAGAGAAGAAAATAGCTCCAAATAAATCGCTAAGTGATATAAGAGAAACAGAATTACATTCTAAAGTCTTTCTAGAAATGTTAAAATCAAAAGAAAAAATAAGCGTTAATTTACTATTAAAATGGCATGAAGATATATTTTTGGAGACTAAACAAGACATAGCAGGAGAATTTCGTGATTATTTAGTTAGGGTTGGAGATTACACAGCTCCAGATTGGCAAGAAGTTAATAAACTAATGCACGAATTAATTAATTTCATAAATAAATCTAGATTAAATCCTGTAGAACTTGCTGCTATTTCTCATTTTAGATTTGAACAAATTCATCCATTTGGAGACGGTAATGGAAGGGTTGGAAGATTATTATTGAATTATATTTTATGGCATAATAATTATCCTATGTTAATCATCGAGAATAAGAAAAGAAAAGCTTATTATAGGGCACTAGGAAAAGGTGAAGAAGCATTTTTAAAATATTTCTTGAAATTATATTTAAAAGTTAATAAAAATAGATTATAGTGTACTTGCACAAAAATTGATTATATATTATAAAATGTACCTTTATAAACTCAAAATAAAATTATCTTATTCTATATATCCTCCTTTTTGTAGATTCCATAATTTTTTATATAATCCTTTTTGTTTGATTAATTTATTATGATTACCAACTTGAACAATCTTTCCTTTGTCCATTACAATAATTCTATTCGCCCTCATAATCGTAGAAAGCCTGTGTGCAATGAGAATTGATGTTCTTCCTATCATAAGCTCTTGCAAATCTCTTTGAATGTCATATTCTTTTTGTGAATCCAAAGAAGATGTAGCCTCGTCTAATACAAGAATTTTTTTATCTGCTAATATAGCTCTTGCAATTGATACTCTTTGTTTTTCTCCACCAGATAATTTTACACCCCTTTCACCAACAATTGTATTCTCTTTTTTTGGAAATATTTTTACAATTTTGTCTAACTGAGCAAATTTCATTGCCT
>JBBSZH010000041.1:0-3489 GCA_038044845.1 Nanobdellota archaeon | reverse complement strand
GATGTAACCCCTTCTGGAAATTCATGAGCTATTACAGCTAATGTAGAAATTAATCCTATTTGTTGAGAGATTTCAAAACCAGCCCCAATTACAATTCCATCAATTAAGGAGTGAAATCCAAGCCCTAGAGCAGCTGTTTTACCAACTGCGTGCATCCTTTGGCTTGGTTCATGGAATGGATGTAACATAATAAAATGCTCTATTAAATAAAATAATAAAATTCCTAATAATACAATCCATAATGAATCTTTATATAACCTTAAGCTTTGCGGAATTAAATTTATCAAACCAAATGTAATTAAGATACCTGCTGAAAAACTTACTAAGTAAATTGAATATTTTTTAGTAAATTTATTAGCGTACAAAACAATTAAAATTCCGATAATTGTTGCAATTCCGGCAATTGAGCCATACAATACTGTGTTAAAAAATTGTGTTGCCATTATATTTTACAAATAGTACATTTCTTTCTCACTCTTGCTTTTGCAATCTCTAAAGCTACATCCCTTGGTTTGATTTTTAATTTGCCAGATTGTTTTAATATTAATTCTGTATTTCTTGTAATTTTTTCCTCAACCATTTTAAACATTTTTTGTTTGCTTCCGTTAATATATTCTACATAACTTGAAATAACACCGCCGGCATTTGCCACGAAATCCGGAATAACTAATACATTTTTCTTATTAAACATTTCTTCAACCTCTTCTTTCATAGGAATATTACTGCCTTCAACTATAATTTTTGCTTTTACTTTATCAACATCACCAATTTTAATTAAATCAGGAACAGCTGCTGTAATTAAAACATCTGCATCAACTTGAATTATTTGCCCACAAGGTTTTTTATCACCAGAATAATTGATTACAGAGCCTGTTTTTTGTTTTATATAACTTAATTTATCAAAATCAATTCCATTCTTAACATATAAGCATCCTTTTGAATCACTTACAGCAACTAATTTCATGCCTTCTTTAATTAAAAATTTAGCTGCAAAACTTCCAACATTCCCAAAACCCTCTACAGCAAAAGTCATCTTGCGAGAATCTTTTTTTAAAAATTTTAATGCAACTAAGGTAGCTTTACTTATTCCAAAACCAGTACTTCCGAGTTCATGAGGAATTCCGCCTAACTTTTCTGGTTTGCCAGTACATGCTTTCTTACTTCCAATAGCTTTAGAAAAAACTTCCATTTCATGCTCTCCAGTATTAATATCAGGAGCTCCAATATATTTACTCGGACATAATTCTTTCAATGCTTCAGCAAATGCTTTAATAATTTCATCTTTTTTTTCTTTTGAAATTTGTTTATCATCTGCTACTATTCCAGCTTTTCCGCCCCCAAAAGGTAAATTCGCGAGAGCAGTCTTCCAAGTCATTATTCTTGCTAAAGACGCAACTTCTTCTACCGTAACTGTAGGCGTCATTCTAATTCCACCTTTAGAAGGTCCAAGTGAAAGATTGTCTAGAACTAGGTAACCATGCATACCAACTTTAGGGTTATATACTTGAAGAACTTTCTCTGGACCAAATTCATCAAACTCTAGCAAATTATCACCTCTATTAACTTATATTATTTTGAAATTTATTTAGTATTTAAAGATTTAGTTTAAGATTTTAATAATCTATGATAACTGATAAGTAGTATCAAAACCGAAAGGTTTATAAATAAGTCATTATTACATAGTTATAACAATTTTGTCTGGAAATTTTATTAGAAAACAATCTAAACAACCATTTCTTTTTGTTTTAATATTTTATTAGTTTCTAGCTTAGTTATCAAGTTATCTATTTTTATTAACTCCTTTACCCAAGGATTTTGTGTATTTAATTTGTATAATTTAGCATTTCCAATTTTTCTTGTAAATATTACAATGTTTTTTTCAATTAATTTTGGCCATATTTCTGAGAAAGCAGTCCAACCAACATTTGAGTTTTTAGCTATTTCAGTCATACTGTAATCTAGCTCTCTACTTTCTATTAAAAAGTCTAATACGCGCATTAATGGATAATCTCCAAAGTATTCTAAAAATACACTTTTCTCTTCTCCGTTTTCCATATCTTATAACAGAAAATACTTATATATAAAACTATTTTTTAGAATAACAATAAATTAATGCTTTAATAGATTTAAGAGAGCTGGTGTATAAGGCTTTATTTTAGTAAAGTTTATATATAAATACCGATATTAAAATATTATGGAAAAAGTAGAGGTACCAAAATATAAATTTAGACAAATGCAAAGAGAACTAAAAACATTACGTAAGTCTAATCTATATAAAAGATTATTAGAATTTGAAGCAAACATAAATCAGGGTAAGAGGTATACAAGAGAAGATTTAGGGTTTTAAAGATAGAATTTTCTTTCTGATTTTTTCAATAGTTTTAATTTGTTTTTCTTGACTAGTTTTAAGTTCATATTCAAAGACGTAAGCTTCTTTTTTGGGTTCGACAATTTTGAAATATAATCTCATTGGAGGCCTCATGTTCTTAATCTCGTAAATATGCAATCTTGAGTCTATCAAATTACCCGCATTCCCTCCAAGAAGTTCTATCTTATCAAACATTTTAGTCAAAAGATTTTTTAGAAAAGGATTTTTACCAAGTTTTTTCATTTGTTTTAGTATAACTTCATCAAAAACGATACTATAATTCTTATTAATCATTTACATCACCTTTTATTATAATAAGATTAGTTAACATATAAAATTTACTTTTTAGAATAATAATCAATTAAAGCCTTTATTGCTCTAACAGCTTCATCTGGAAATGTGTAGTTAACAACATTGTTTTCTTCTAATGATTTCTTTAAAATATCTGCAAATTCGCCACCTGTAGAAATAACAATAATTGGTTTTTTCTTTAGATCATTAAACTCTGTAATTATATCTATAATACTTGTATCAATCAAAGGACTTTGGTAGAGTATAATTAATAATAAAATATCAACATTATCATCACTTAAACAAGCTTCAATTATTAATTTATAATGTTCTGTTGTAGCATTTGCAATTAAATCAATTGGATTTCCAATACTAACTAAAGCAGGAAGTTGTTTTTTTAATAAGGTAATTGTTTTTTTATCTAATTCTGCTAATTTTAAGTTATTTTTAATTACAGCATCTATACTTAATACACCATAACCACCACCATTTGTTATTATCTGAACCCTATCACCTTTACTTTGAATTGTTTTTTCTAATATTCTAGCAAAATTAAACATTTCTTGTAATGAATTAGCCTGAATAATATTAGCTTGTTTAAATGCAGCATAATACACATCAACTTCTCCTACTAAAGCTCCTGTATGCGAGATAGTTGCTTTATCGCTTTCTTTCGTAATGCCTGCTTTAAGTGCTATAATTGGCTTTATCCTAGAAACTCTTTTAGCAATATTTAAAAATTTTTTACCATCTTTTAATCCTTCTAAATACATGCAAATTACTTTAGTTTCTTTATCCTCTCCAAGAAATTCTAAAATATCACTTTCATC
>JBBSZH010000040.1:0-2967 GCA_038044845.1 Nanobdellota archaeon | reverse complement strand
TTTCTAAAAAATAATAGAATAATAATGCTTAATACAGCAGCAATTATTAAAGAATTTGTAATTAATTTGTTTACACTTACATTTATATCTGCACTAATTAATTGAGTTTCAAATTTTTCCTTTATATTTGCTGGAATTAAGCTGAATTCTTTCATATGCCTTTTCTTAAACCCCCAATAAATGATAAAAATCCAAGTTGTAATACAGCAACTAAGGTATTTATACCAATTAAATTAGCTAAGGATAATGTTAATCCTGTAAAGGTTGATAATAATGTAAGAACAGCTATACCCAAGCTAGGCATTATAACTGCAATTAATAAATAAAATAACACCATTGGATTTAGTCTTTTACCATATTCTTTAATTTTAATTAATTGTTCTTTGGCTATTTGATCAGTTATGCTTTCCAAAGCCCTGCCAATATCCCCGCCTGTTTTCATAGAACTAACAATTTGAAATAGAACTTTTCTAAAATTTGCACTGGGTGTAATCTCCATAACCTCGTTGATTGCAACATCTATTGGTTTTCCAGTTTCAACTTTATCAACAATTTGTTTAAAATATCCACCAATTACAGGATAAGCACCAGATACATTTTTTATAGCATCAAATAATGGCACACCGCCGCTTAGTTCAATCAATAAAAATCTTCCAGCATAAACTATCTCATGATCAATCTCTCTAATCACTTTATTTGCTTTGCCTCTTGGAGAGTTAATTAAAAAATAAAAGATTCCAATAAAAATGATTGGAAAAGCAACAAGTCCAAAAAATAAACTTACGTTTAACCTGTAAAAAACCATTAATAAGGCAATAGTTATCGTAAGAGTCACGATTAAACTTATAATTAAAGTTTTTTTAACGAATTCTTCGGGTTTTGATTCTATATCAGCCTGAGCTAATTGGATTTTTAGATAGGGAAATTGTCTTGCTATTAAGGGTATTATCATTTTTTGATAAGATTTAGCAAAGCATTTTTATTTGTATAATAAGTTGCTACAACCTTTCCTATGTCATTAACCTCGTTTATATTTTTTTTAACAAGCCAGTTAAGAATCAAACTTTTTTCTCTTAAATTTTCATTAATTTCTTGCGTTGTTAAACCTGTTTGTAATTCTAATTCCGGCATTAATCTTAATGACCTGTTTGCTGTAAGTATTTTGTCTTGCTTTAAATCTAATTGTAGTAAAACATTTGGACTAGAATCTTTTAAAATTTCAGCTACTTGGAAAATCCTTCTAATTCCTGTTCTTCTGTTCCTATACATTACTATTATCATTGATATTGCAGGCAGCAGATTTTTAGGAATATTTATTGGCGGGTTTGTAAGCCTATTAATTGTTTCTTCAACATCATTTGCATGCAAGGTAGCATAAACACTATGACCAGTATGCATTGCCTCAAATAAAGTTTCAGCCTCTCTTTGCCTTCTAACCTCCCCCACAACAATTCTATCTGGCCTCATTCTTAATGAATTTATAATTAAATCAAGTAAGGTTACTTCTCCCTTACCCTCAACATTTGGTAGTCTTGTTAACATTGGTATCCAGTGCAAATACTTAGGTAATTTTAATTCTGCAGTATCCTCTACTGAAATTATTCTTTGATTCGGTTGAAAAAATGCGCATATTGTATTCAGGAAAGAAGTTTTTCCAGTTGCTGTCCCGCCTGAAATTAAAGCACTTAACTCATACTCTATCCCTAACCAAATTAATGAAGAAGCCGGAATAGAAATTGTTTTTTGGTTGATCATATCTGTAATTGTAATTGGTTTAGCTGCAAATTTTCTTAATGTAATTGTGTTGCCTTTTATTGAAATAGGGTTTAATGTTGCATTAACCCTTTCTCCTGTTTCTAACTGTGCATCTAACAATGGTGTAAGTAAGGTGATGCTTCTTCCTACTTTTCTGCCGATTAATGAGGAATAATGTTTTATTTGTTCTTCATTGTCTAATTTTATATTTGTCTTAAGCCAGCCATATTTATGATGGTATACCCATACTGGTTCTTCTGCGCTATTTATTGCAATTTCTTCTAGATTTATATCATCTAACAATAATTCAATCTTTCCTAAACCAAGGCTTTTATGCATTAAGTAAGTTGTAAGAAATCCTTTAATATCATCTGGTAAATCTGGCAAATATTTATTTAATAAATATAAAATTGTTTCTTTAAACCTTGTCCTTATGAATTCAGATTTCTTTAAATCTGCAATATCACCTATCTCTAATTTAACTTTGCTAGAAAGTTCATCTTTTATCTTATCTAAAATAATCTCTGTATTCGGACTTATTTTTGAAATTGAGACATTATAAACTAGAACAAACTCATTTTTTAAAGATTCAATAGTTATAGTTATTGGAATATTTTCAGAGTAGAAGCTATATGTTTCTTTTACAACCATTTACATTAGCAAAAAGCTATCACCTCTTTTTTTAAATTATTTTTCATCTATTTTTAATATATTTAAATGTTTTATTTTTTGAATTAATTCAATCATCTCTTTAATTATTATCTCAGTTTCATTAATATCCATTTCTTTACCATAATAATTTACATCATTTCTTATTTTTCTAAAGTTATTAAATTCATCTGCAATTGAATTTTCATTTAATATTTCTTTTAAAAAGCAATAATAACATTCATGATTATAAATTTTATAGCCCTTTGATATTGCTATAGCTTCTAAAAGTTCTCTTAATGAATCGTAAGCTAAACTTATTTTAGACGTAGCTGTTTCTTTATTTAATTTAATTGTTTCTTGAGTTTTAATTTTATTAAATGACGAATTGATTAATGATTTTATTAAGTTACTATCTACCTTAATCTCTTTTACTAATCTGTTTTTTTTACATGATACCCAATCCATTTTACCATCCACCAGCTATAATAAATCCGTTTAATATATTATTTAAAAGTTCCTTATTTTTTACCTCTTCTTTATTTTTAAAAACAAATAATTGTA
>JBBSZH010000039.1:0-13035 GCA_038044845.1 Nanobdellota archaeon | reverse complement strand
TGGTTCTTCTTCCTCTTCCTTTTCGTAATACTCTTTTTTGTTATAATATTCCTTTTTCTTTTTTTTGCCTTTTCCCTTTTTCATATTACCCCTCTATTTTATTTATTTGAAAAGCATTATTTTATTTAAATCTATCTTTTAACGCAGCAGTAATTAAAGGTAAGGCTACAGTAGAATCTAGGTTAAGGTCAACAAATTTAGCTTTTTCATTCATCTTATCCCAGCTTATACCTTCTTTTAGTTTTGCTCCAGAACTTCCACCATGCTCTTCCCTGTCTAAAGTAATTTGGACACCATACATTGCATTTTTTGGAGTTAGTTGCATTGCTTGTTGTATATAGTTTTTAGGAACTCCTCCATTAACATACCAAACAGCAGCTTTCTTGCAAGTCCAAGCTATATCAAGAATTTCCTTTAAATCATCAAATGCATTGACATTAATCTTTTTGCCTTTAGCTAGTTGTCCCCAGATCATTAATCCAATGCCAGAATCAGCTAAAGCAGGACAAAATAAAGGAATTTTATTTTTGTAACATGCATTAACAATTGTATTTTTTGGAGCTAATTTCCCTAATTTAGTTAAAAATTCTCTAATATTGGTTGTTTTACTTAAGTTATTAAAGTTTTTATTAATAAATTTCTCTAAACCAAGGTAAATCTTGTTTGGCATTAAACTATCATAAATTCTATTATAACCAAGTTTTTTTAATTTAGCATCATTCATACTTTCATGACCTTGATAATGGCTATATCCTAAAGATTCTCCTAAATCATGAGTTAAATTCGCCCCTGTACTAACCATAACATCAATCCATTTATTTTCTATAATATCAAGGATAATTTGTTTCATTCCTGCCGGAATCATTGCACCAGCTAATCCAAAAAACACCTTACATTCTTTATCCTTAATTGCCTCTTCTAGAATATCTACTGCTAAAGCTAGTTTACCAGCCTGCATCACCCCAGATTTCTTCATAGCTAGGATTAGATCATTAACCTTCATTTCCTTGTTAATTTTAATATGCTCAACTTTTTTCATGATTGCTTAGTTTAAAATAAGATTTATAAAACTAATTATTTAGCTATAATCATGAAATATTTTAAATTAATTTATAACTTAGCTATATTAGTAATTTTTATTTTAGGTATCCTAAAATTAATACAAAAAGAATATTATATAGCTTTTATTTGGATTATATTTGTACCTGTTTTAATGCTTCTTCCTAGAAATCTTTACAAAATACCATGGATAAATCAGAAATATAATAAAAGTTTAATTAGATTATTTGAAATTTTTATTTTAATATTATTAATTACAGGTGCTAGTTTACCCCTTGGTTTAAAATACATGCCAGGGGATATAGATAGTTATTTTCATTTCTTTAATGCAATATTTTATACATTGATTTGGGCCGTACTTTATTATGTAATAAAAAATAAAATTACAAAAAAAGAAATCAAAAAAACAGAAATTATGATCTTCGCATTTATCTTTAATGTCTTATTCGGCGTAATATTTTGGGAAAAATTTCAGTATTTTAATGATAAAATATTTGGAACACAAATGTTTTTCGATTATTTTCAGAATGCTAATTTTGATAGTATGCTAGATCAGATTTTTGGTACCCTGGGAACAATATTTGGTTCTTGTTTAATTTATTTTAAATTTGATAACTGGATAAACAAATGGAGAAAATAGATACAAGTTTAGTAAGATATAATGAAATTGGACTTAAAGGCAAGAATAGAGGATATTTTGAGAAAAAATTAATTAATAATATTAAAGATTGTTTGAATAAAAACAATATAAAGTTTAATTCTATAAGACGTTATTCCGGTAGAATTTTGATTTCTACGAATGATAAATGTTTATGTTTAAAAAATGTTTTTGGTATTAGTTCATTTAGCCCAGCAATAAAAACAGAATTAGATTTAAATAAGATTAAGAATGAAGCTTTAAAATTATATACAAAAGGAAGCTTTAGGATATCTGCTAAAAGACTGAATAAAAAATTTTCATTAACTTCTGAACAATTAAATAAAGAACTTGGTGATTACATTATAAAAAATACAAAAGCAAAAGTTAATTTATTTAAACCAGGATGTAATATCTCAATTGAGGTAATGGATTATGCATACGTATTTAATGAACGTTATGAAGCATTGGGGGGATTGCCAGTTGGAAGCGAGGGTTTAGTAACACTGATTTTAGATTCTAAAGGTGCATTATTGGCAGGAATATTAATGATGAAAAGAGGTTGTAGCCTGGAAATAATAAAAGAAAAAACTGTTAATCGTAATATTTTAGAAAAATATAATTATGGTAACAGAATTAATATTGTAGAAAAACCAAGTAAAGAAAGTAAAGCCATTGTTAAAATTGATAATTTAGATGGTATAAAAAGTAAAATTTGTAACTTGCCTGTTTTAAATCCGTTAATTGCAGATGAAAAAAGTTTAATTGAAAATATTAAATTAGAATAAAATGAATAAGGTATTTATCCGTAGCTATGGTTGCGTTGCAAATCAGTCAGATTCGGAAGCAATGGCTGGTTTATTAAAAGAGAAAGGTTATGATTTAGTTAATTCTGAGAATGAAGCCGATTTTGTAATTGTAAATACATGCTCAGTCAAAAATACAACTCAGAGTAAAGAATTGCATTATTTAAGAAAAATTTCTAAAAATAAAAAAGTTGTTGTTGGTGGATGTTTAACTAAAACAATTAATGTAAGAAAACATATCCCCGAGATTTTAGCTGTATTTGATACAAATTCTTTAACTAAAATCCCGAGTATTTTAGAAAACCCCCATGATGAATTTTCAGATAAAAAAGAGTTGGATAGATT
This sequence comes from Nanobdellota archaeon, assembly GCA_038044845.1. Lineage (GTDB taxonomy): Archaea > Nanobdellota > Nanobdellia > SCGC-AAA011-G17 > GW2011-AR20 > GW2011-AR20. The sequence continues at coordinate 10,188 of JBBSZH010000039.1, read as the reverse complement.
AAAAATTCCTGTAATAAGATCTAAGCAAGGTGTTGGTATCATAACTATAGGTCAAGGATGTACTTCTAAATGTACGTTCTGTGCAACTAAACTAGCTCGTGGAAATTTAATGTCATATAGGATTGGAGATATAAAAAGAGCGTTGGAAGAAGTTGTAAATAATGGTTGTAAAACAATATATTTAACTAGCCAAGATAACGGTTGTTATGGTTTTGATATTAAAACTAATTTACCTGAACTATTGAATGAACTAGTTAGAATTGAAGGAGATTATAAAATAAGAATAGGAATGATGAATCCTTGGCATGTTATTAAAATTCTTAATCCTTTGATTAAATCTTATAAAAATGAAAAAATAATGAAATTTATTCATATTCCTGTTCAAAGCGGTTCTGAAAAAGTTCTTAAGCATATGAAAAGAATTCATAGTGTCGAGAATTTTAAATTTATTGTAAAAAAATTTAGAGAGGCATTTCCAGATATCAGCATTGCGACAGACATAATCGTTGGGTATCCTTCAGAAGATGAGAAAGATTTTCAAGAAACTTACAATTTGATTAAAGAAATTAAACCTCAAGTAATAAACATTAGTAAATTTTCATCTAGACAAGGAACTCAAGCAAGTAAATTAAAACAATTACCTTCTCAAGTTATAGATGAAAGAAGTCGTAAGTTAAGCGAATTATATAAAGAAATAAGAAAAGAAAAATTAAATTTGATTATCAACCCGTATAATTATTAATTGCATTTAAGGGATCAGTTACTGGAAGAAGTTTATATTGTCTTTCTCTATCTCTTTTTATCTGAGCTAATATTTGTTCATCTGTTGGATTATTCATCTCACAGCCCAGCTTGTATGAACTTATTATTAATTTTCTAAATTGCTCTTCTGTTACACTCGGAATCCCAGGACATTCTTTATAAAGATTTATTATATTTATTCTTACTTGTTCTTTTGTTAAATAAATTTTAGCACTTCCACAAAATCCATTAAATAGCTCGAATAACTTTTCTTTGAATAACCCTATTGTTAAGCCAGCAGTTCCCTTTTCACCATTTAATTTTAATTCTAGTTTCATTTAAGTTTTAACTGAATTCATTGGTTTCATATCTTGCCAAGCTAGATTAAACATATTCTCTAATGCACCTGCAAAATAAGGTGTATTTACCCATACCCCAACATCATAACTTGGGTGTACATTGTCGTCATGCATTAACATAAAAATTAACTCCTTACCATCAACAATGCAAAATCTTGATCCTAGCTTATCAACATGTTTTACTTCAGCCACCTTACTTAACTCTTTTGCAACCTGTATACTTTCTTTTGTTATCGGAGCAGCTATTCTTATCTTAACACCTTTTCTTTTTAATTTTTCAAAAACTGATTTAAGAGCTTCTGCTTTTCTTAGTAAGCCTTTACTTGTAGTCATTAAAGTTACAGATTTTTCAGCATTTCTTATTGTTAAATCTAAATGTGAGTAAATATTATGCCTTCCTCTTATAGCCCCTGATAAATCAGTCGGTTCAATAAATTCAATACCTTGCTTATGTAACAACTCAAGTTCTTTATGCAAATCAGTCCCTCTTAAATTATCTAGATTTTTAACTTGATCTTCTGCATTTTCTCTCATTAATTTCTGTACTCTTATAATAACTTCTTTAGGATCAACTGCAATATATTTAATTGGTTTTCCTAATTTCATTAAAACAAACCCCTTCTTTTCTAAACTTTCAAGAATATCATACGCTCTAGACCTTGGAACATTACCAATATCTGCTAACTCACCAGCAGTAGAAACACCACGAGAAAGTAAAGCTGTCCAAATTTTAGCCTCATATAAATTTAAGCCAAAATATTGACGTAATTTATTTAAAAAATCCTCTTTTACAATCATTTAATTATCCCTCCTAGGAAATTTACCCCCTCTTTTTATTATTATTGAGTATATTATAGTTATTACTTCTTACTAGGAAAACTTTCTTATATATAAAGATTATGATTTTTATGTATACTTGTTGTACTACAATTTCTTAGCCCTTTGAGAATTATATATTTTTTCTACGTCTTTTATGGTATTTATTTCTGCTAGTGTTTTTTCATTGCCCCTATAGCGTAAAATTCTTGGAAAACGGAGCGCAAAACCCGACGTATAACTTGGGCTTTTTTGTATTTCTTCATACCTAACCTCTATTATAATTTTTGGTTTAACATTAACTTCTTTACCTTCTTCTTTAATAATTAATGGTTTAATCATCCTAGTCATTTCATTATAAGTTAATCCCTCTCCCTTTTCTTTAACCCCTGTACTAACTTTTCCAATTTCTAATAATTCATTTCCTGATTTACATGCTATTGTATAACTTGTAATCCATTTTGCTCTTTTACCTTCACCATATTCTGCTTTAACAATAACTAAATCTAATGGTTCTAGAATATTCTTTAATTTCATCCAACCATTTACATATCTTCCAGAAACATAATTTGAATTAATATTTTTAATCATTATTCCTTCATTGCCGTTTCTTAAAGATTCCTCAAAAAACCTAGAAGCCTTTTTATCATCATCTGTAATTAATTTTTTAGTTAAAATTATTTTTCCATTGCTTTGTTTCACTATGCCTTCTAATATCTCACGTCTTTTTAGTAAAGGTTCATTTATTAAACTTCTTCCATTAGAATAAATAACATCAAATAAATTTAATTCTATTGGAAACTTTTTAACGATTTCAAAAATATCATATTTTCTTTTAATTCTCTGGGAAATAGTTTGAAATGGCAGATGCCTTTTTGTTTTTTTATCATATGCAACTGATTCGCCATCTAAAATAAAATTCTTAGCTTTAACATTTTCCTTAACATATCTTACTATATCTGGGAATTGCTTAGTAACATCTTCTAAGTTCCTAGTAAATATTTTAATTTCCTTATCTTTGTGAATTTGAACCCTAAAACCATCTAATTTATACTCAAATTGAGCTGGTTTTCCCAAAGCTTCAAATGTTTCTTCTATTGATTCCGCTAATACTGCAAGCATTGATTTAATTGGAATTCCAGGTTTAAGAGAAATTTTTTCTAAAGCTTTAATTCCATGTTCTTTTAATAACTCAGCTACTTCTCCGTAATTTGTTGTTAAATTGTAAGCTTTTTCTATTTCTTCCACATCAGCATCAAATGATTTAGCTAATGCATCTCTTATTATTCCACTTGCAACACCAACTCTTAATTCCTCTAATATTGTTGCAACAATAAATCTAGCTTCTTCTGGATTACTCGAGTTTAATAATTCTGTTATCAAATTAATTTTTTTGTCAACTGTGCCTTGGCCCTGTATTTCTGCTAGTTTACGAATGTTTTCAATAACTTTTTTAATTGTTAATTCACTTCTTGCCAAAGTTAGTTGTTTTCTTTTTTTCATTAACTGTTCAGCTACTTTTCCTAAAGCACCTGTCTCTTTCCATAGCCTTTCAACATCATACATACTATTGCCGGTTGAAGCAGAAATTACCTTAATTATTAATCTAGAGCTCATTCCTATTTTTCTTTCATCATACTCTGGAAAAATCCTTCCTTCTAATAAGTGAATAACATACTTTATCTCGTCTTTTGAAACGTGTTTTAAGAAGTTAGCTATAATATCTGCTTTCTCTAGCTTCTTTGTTGTTTTTTCTAGTTCAAGATAAACCTTAATTAGTTCAGAATACTTCATAGCAAGGTTTAAATATTTACTAGCATTTAAAGTTTTTGAAATGGATTTACTTGAGACCTTAGAGAAAAGATATTCTTGCAGAAATTACTTAGATAAAGACGTTAAGGATAAAGATATAGCTAAAATAATAAATTATGCTTCTTTGGCACCAAGTGCTGGAAATCTACAACCATGGCAGATTATTGTGATAAAAAATAAAGCAAAACGTCATTCTTTAGCTATTGCTAGTTTAAACCAAACGTGGATGAAACAAGCACCAGTACATTTAGTTATTTGCGGAAATGAAGAATACGTTAAAAGATTCTATAAGGTTAAAGGTGACCTTTATTGTATACAAGATTGTGCAACCTTTATTGAAAATATTTTATTATTAGCAACTAGTCTAGGATTAGCAAGTTGCTGGGTTGGTGCATTTGAGGATAATATGATCAAGCGCGAATTAGAAATACCAAAGAATATTAAGATATACGCAATTGTTACGCTTGGTTACAGTAATGAAAAAAATCCTAATGCTAAAAAAAGATATGACATTCAAACATTTACCTTCTTTAATCAATATGGAAATAGATCAGAAGATTATAGCTTAATTCCCTTAGAAAAGTATATTCCAGAAATAAAAGAGAAAAGTAAAAATTTATTTTCTAAGTTAAAAAAGAGATTAATCAAACATTCCAAATAATCCAGGTTTATCGTCTTTAGGAGGCTTGCGTAAATAATCTTCATTATTTCTTTTTTCCCTGTCAATATTTTTTAGCATCCTGTTTGTAAAATCTTTAGCTTCTTTTTCATTTATATTAAATCTTCTTGGTTTTATCCCTTGTTTTATTTTTCCCTGTTCTATTTCTCTAGCCCTCATATAACCAAGTTGCGTTTCTTTCTCTCTTCTAAATCGATTATCTTTCTTAATTTTAATACTAAAGTAAAAAATTAATACTATAATTAAGACTATTAAAATTATTAAGTAAGGCTGGTCTATTAATTTATTTGTTGCAGTTTCTACACTTTTGCCTGTTAAATATAAAGGATCATCTTTTTCAGGTACACTGACATTATCAAAAGATTCTTTTTGATCATTTGCTAAAACATTTAAATCATATTTGCCCTGCAATAGTTCATTACTTAATTTAATTATTTTGCTTTCCTTTGGATCAATATTAATTTTTTTTGTAAATTCCTTACCATCTTCTCCAATAGCCTGTACTTGAATTTCATCATCGAAAGGAACATTACCAACGTTCTTAACATACAATACGCCATCTTCAACATAAGTTTGAACTTTTTTTACTTCTTTAACATTAAATTTGCTTTCTATTTTAAAATTATCTGTGCTTGTTTTAATTAACCAGGTTCCAGGCAAGGCATATTGATCTAAAGTAAATTCTATTTTACTATTACTTTGTTTAACTAGCTCATTTTCTGGGTCAAACACTTTAATTTCAGCATTATTTTCTATTAAGTCATCTGCTTGGTCATAAAGTAAAGATTCAATAGAAACTTTATCCTCTGGTAAAAAGTCTATTTTATTTAACAAAGTTTTTAGCATAGTTGGTTTAGGATTTATAAAAATACTAAACTCTTTACTTGCTTTATTTCCGTAACCATCTTCTAGACTTATTTTTAATGGGTGAGAATTTGATTTAACATCAGCAGGAATTTGGTAGGTGTAAGAGAATTCTCCTTTGTTTAACTCTGTGCTAAACTCTTGATCATCCAACAATATTTTGACCTGGCCTTTATCAAGCAATTGTCCTCTAACATTTTTTATATCCCCATTCATTTTTAGTTCATCATTTGGAGAAAGTTTATCTTTATTCAAATTAACAGTTAATATTAAATTATCACTCACCTCAAATATTTTAACAACATTTTTATCGAGTAAAATATCTTGGTCATTAGTTAAAGAAACTTCTAAACTACATTTACCAATCATATTCTTTGTTAATCTTAGATCAGGAATATTAATCTCCTGAGGACTTATTTTTAATGTTATTGGGCTTACAAAATAATCTAATTTTGCATTATCGCATATTACGCTAGATTTAACATAACCCTCTAACTCTTGGTCATAGGTTACAACAATTTTTAATGGAATCCTTTCATTTATATTATAAATTTGTTCAATTTGGTTTAAAACATTGATTTCTGCACTAACAAAGGGTATTAAAAAAAGCAAGATTAATATTAAAGTTAGTTTCTTCATAATGCTTTTATATGCCAACTAGTTTAAATATTTTGTGTTAATGAATACTTAATAAAAGTTAATTTTAAATAACCTAAATATTAAGTAATCTTATGGATTTAGAAGCTTTACATCATTCTTGTGCACATTTATTAGCCTCAGCTATAAAAGAACTTTATCCAAATGTAAAACTAGCTATTGGACCAAGTATAGAAGATGGTTTTTATTATGATTTTGATAACCTGAATATCACAGATAAAGATTTAGCTAAAATAGAAGCAAAGATGCAGGAAATTGTTAATAGGAAATTAAATTTTGAAAAAGTATTAATGAAAAGAAAAGAAGCTGAAAAATTTCTTAAAAATGAACCATATAAACTAGAATTATTAAAAGAAATTCCTGGAGAGAAAGTTCAGTTTTATAAGCACGGTAATTTTTATGATTTATGTAAGGGAGGGCATATAAAAAATACTTCTGAGCTTAAAGCTTTTAAATTAACTAATGTTGCGCAAGCTTATTGGAAAGGAGATAGTAAAAATAAACAACTTACTAGGATTTATGGAACTGCATGGAATACGAAAGATGAGTTAAAAGAGTATTTAAAAAAATTAGAAGAGGCTGAAAAAAGGGATCATAGAAAAATTGGAAAAGAACTCGAATTATTTTTATTTAATGAAGTAAGTCCAGGAGCCCCATTTTGGTTGCCAAACGGAATGATTATTTTTAAGGAATTAGAAAAATTTTGGAGAGAAATTCATGATAATAATGGTTATAAAGAAATTAATACTCCTATTGTTATTAAAGAAGCTTTATTTAAACAATCTGGTCATTCTGAACATTACAAAGAAAATATGTTTCCATTAAACTTGGATAAAGAAAATTATTATCTTAAACCAATGAATTGTCCTGAAGCAACTATTGTTTATAGCTCAAAGTTAAGGAGTTATAAAGACTTGCCGATTAGACTAAGTGAAATTGGTAGATTATTTAGGAATGAATTAAGTGGTGCATTGGGGGGGATGTTTAGGGTAAGGCAATTAACAATGGATGATGCCCATATTTTTTGCAGAGAAGATCAAATTAAAGAAGAAATTACTAAAGTATTAAGTTTGGTAAATAAATTTTATTCAACATTTAACTTTAAACCAAATTTCTTTTTAGCAACTAGACCTGAAAAAGCTTTAGGCGAGAAGAAAGTTTGGGATAAAGCAGAAAAAGCATTAAACGAGTCATTAAAAGCTAATAAAGTAAAATACGGAATTAAAGAAAAAGAAGGGGCATTTTACGGTCCTAAAATTGATATTCATATTAAAGATGTCTTAAATCGCGATTGGCAAATGGCAACTATACAACTTGATTATCAAATGCCTGAAAGACTTGATTTAAGTTATGAAGGTAAGGATGGTAAAAAACATCATCCTGTAATGATTCACAGGGCAATATTTGGAAGTTTTGAAAGGTTTATTGGAATTTTAATAGAGCATTTCTCTGGAAGATTTCCATTATGGTTATCTCCGGTTCAAGTAATTGTAATGAATATTAATGAGAAGAATCTTAAATTTTCTAATGAAGTTGTAAAAAAGTTAAAAGAAAATAATATTCGAGTAGAGATAGATGATAGAAATGAAAGCATTCCTAGAAAAGTAAGAGAAGCCCAATTAAGAAAAATCCCATATGCAATCACGATTGGAGATAAAGAACAAAAAAATAAAACATTAGCAGTAAGAACCTTAGATGGAAAGGTTAAATTTGGTATAAAGATAGATATTTTTATAAAAAATATAATTAATGAAATTCAAGATAGGAAAATTAAATGATACAGGAGTATAAACAGCTAATTAATTCTGAGAAATTTAAATCTTGGAAAAATAAAAGTAAAGATGCTTATTTATGCAGTGTTTTTTTATTAAAGGACGAGGAAAAATCAAGTGATTGGCAATTTGATTATTATTTACTTGAGAAAAATAAAATGACGACATTTATTGTTGGTAAAAACATTGAAGTTAGTAAAAATCAAAAAATATTTTCAAGCTCAAAGAAAATAGAGGAAATAAATTTAAAAGACATTAAATTTCCCTTTGATAACGTTGTAAAATTAGTTATGCCTCGATATAAAGATAAAAGATTTGTTAAAGAAATTATTATAGTGCAAAGTTTAAATTCTAGATTACTTTGGAATGTTAGTTTAGTAACAACTGATTTTTATTTAATTAATATCAAGGTAGATGCTATAAATGGAAAAATTATTGAAGAAACCAGTTCAAGTTTATTGCAATTTAAAACTAGCTAATTTCTATTTTTTTACCGTCATCACCTAAATGAACTGTTTTATTTAATTTATAACCAAGTTCTTCTGCTAATGTTTCTAATCCTGATGTTATTTCTCTGCCACCATGTATCGGCAAGATATGTTTTGGCTTCAGTAGCATAATCATATCTCGATGATCTTCTCTGGCAGCATGACCTGAAACATGAATTTCCTTAAATATTCTCACATGAAACTGCTTTAGTCTTTTTTCTAAATTTTCTCTATTTTTAATTGTCATCTTTGTAGGAATTGTTCTGCAAGAGAAAATAACAATATCATTTGGCAAGAATTCAAAATGAATATCTTTTTTATTTGCCATCCTTGTTAATATTGCATCTGGCTCGCCTTGATTACCCGTACAAACAATTAAATAATTACTTCTACCCTCTTTCTCAATTTGCCTTAATTTTTTCTTTACCAAAGATCTGTATCCGACTAAATCAACTTCTTTACTAAAATTCACTAATCCAATTTTTTCAGCTGCCTTTACATAGTTACACAGACTTCTTCCTAAAAAGACTACCTTCCTGTTAAGCATTTTTCCAAATTCTATTATGCTTTTGAGTCTTGCAATGTGGCTAGAGAATGTTGTTATAATAATTAAGTTATTCTCGTTCTTCGTTCCTAACATTATCTCTTTTAACATCTCTTTAGCCACTTTTTCAGAAGGGGTTTTTGCATTTAAATTTGAATACAAAGAATCCATTATTAATAATAAAATATTTTCTTTTTCACTTAAATGTTTTAATCTTTCGTAATCTGGTTTTTTTCCAATAACAGGATAATTATCTAATTTAAAGTCGTTAGCGTACATTATAATACCATATTTTGTATGTATTGCAATTAAAACAGTTTGAGGTGTTGAATGAGTAATGTTGATAAACTCAATTTTGATATTCTTGGTAATTTGTAAGTGAGAGTTAATATTTAATTGTTTTAGTCTTTTATCAAATTTTTCTTTATGCTCTTCTAATAATGTTTTTAGGACTTCTAAACTGTAAGGAGTTCCTATAATTGGGCAATCGTAATGCATTGCTAAAAATGGAGCAGCCCCAATATGGTCTAAGTGGCAATGTCCAAGAATAATAGCTTTAACATTATCCCTATATTTTTCTAGTACATCATCATCTGGAATAGCACCGATTTTAATTAAGTCACGGGTTGTTAAATCCCTTGGATCACCTTCTTCATATTCAAGAACAGCTGGCAAATATAAACCCATATCTAAAATTATAATTTCATTATCTATTTTGATAGCTGTCATATTCTTGCCAACCTCACTATAACCACCAATGCTAAATATTTCTATCATATTAGATGTTTATCTTTTGCCCTATTTTTATATTTTTGGTATTTACAGATTTAAACTCTAGAACATGTTTTGCCTTCTTATTTGGAATGATTTTAAATGTGAAGGGTTTAACGTTTCTTTTAATCCCTATAACTCTATTTTTATCATCTAAGAAGATAATGTTAATCGGATAAAAAACAAATAAAGTATGCAATGTTTCTTGTTTATAATTTTTTAATTCAGCTATTTCATCATCTTTTAAATTTCTGAACATTAAACCAAGATGTTTGTTATAGAATTTAAAATTAAACATTAGAATAAAAAAAAGAAAAAATTATTCTGCTGTTCCAGAGAATGTTATTGTTGTTGTATGTGATGTACCGCCGGTTTGGGTATATGCTACAGTTGCAACGCCAGTAAATCTTGATCCTACTGTTTGGCTAGGTATTGTAAATGTCATCGCTGTTGGTATAATTGTACTTATTGTTCCACCACCAGCTGTTGATGCTTGACCATTGACAGTTGCACCAGCACCAGCTATACTTGGACCAGCACTAAAAGTACCAGATGCACCTACAACCAAGGTTAATGTTGTTCCACTTACCTTTACATCAGTACATACGAAAGGCGCTGGAGCAAGACATGTATTTGCAATTCTTGGATTAAACACACCTAAGAAAAATAAAGCAGCTAAGACAAT
>JBBSZH010000038.1:8986-14136 GCA_038044845.1 Nanobdellota archaeon | reverse complement strand
GGAAACAAATAGTTGATTTCTTTGAAGAGGATGTTGAAGAAAAACCAAAAAGAAGAAGGTAATTAAATCTTAAATACTATATAAATTAATTTTTTTATTAAATTTCTTTTTAAATTAAAAGTATTACAACTTTCAATATGTGCTAAAATTGATTCTACTCTTTGGATTAATCTTTCATAATTGCTCGTCTTTTTATATTCTTGAATTATCAAATTTAATTTATTTTTTAATATTTTTCTTTTATTTTTCTTTAAAATGCTAAAGTAATAAAAATTCCTAAAACCTAAAAAATCAATTCCTTGCTTTAATTGTATTATTTTAGATTTTTCATTATGCAATTCAATTTTTAGATTATTTTTAAGAAAACTATCAATGTCTTGTTTATAAAACTCTAAAATATTTCTATTATTATGAAAAATTATGAAATCATCGACATATCTTATATAATATTTTATTTTTAATTCGTATTTGATATAATAATCTAATTCGTTTAAATAAAGGTTCGCAAAGAATTGTGAAGTTAGATTACCAAGAGGCATTCCATTCTGCGTTCGCCCCCCCCCTTGCTGGAACATTATCAATAATTTTTCTTATTAATAATAAAATTTTTTCGTCTTTAATTTTCTTTTTAATAACATTAGTTAAAACCTCATGATTTATGTTTTCAAAATAATGCTTTATATCTGCTTTAAGAAAATAAACTTTTTTATGATTGTTTTTGCTAATTCTCTTGATAAATTTTTGTAGCCTTAGCAATGCTTCGGAGTTTCCTTTATTCTTTCTATTAGCATAAGAGTCATAAATAAAAATATTATCAAAAATTGGCTCAATAATATTTATTAGGGCATGATGAACAATTCTATCTTTAAACTCTGATTTAGAAATTTTTCTTAATTTTGGGTCTCTTATAATAAAGGTTTTTAATGGTTTGGGAAGATAAGTTTGGTTAATTAATTCTTTTTGTAAACTTAATAAATTCTCGTCTAGATTACTTTCAAATTCAGTAACATAATCTTTTTTTGACTTGCCTTTTCTCGCTTTTTTATACGCTAATTTTAAATTATTATAAGAATAAATTTTAGGATAAAGATTGTTATAAGTTTGCATAATAGGAAACCTAGCTTAGTTAAGGTCATTCTGCCATCGTCAGCCTCGTTTACTTTTGTAAATTTCGAGTTAGCCAAGTTATCGTTCCTGGCATTGAGGTTCAAGTTCCTGTTGCGGTTGAACCTACGGACTCTTGGTATAGCTTATCTATTAATGAGCACCACATTTTTATTATTCGCAAAAGACTTTCCCAAGGATCTTTTATAGCTACTAACTAAAAATGTTGAATTTCATGGTGTTAATTTTAAAATTAACACACTATAGATAAACTTGTGACCTAAACTTTAAACACCTATCGGTGAAAGCTAGGCAGAAATAAGAAATAAAAAGAAATATTTAAAGGTTTATACTTTCAACTTGTTTCACTAAAGATTCGTATTTTTGTTTTAAACCTTCTAACTTTCTACTTTTCTCTTGTTCTAATTTTGCTCTGTAATCAACAAGTTGTTCTAGATTTCCACTGGAAAAATTTTTTGCGACGTTCACCCTGCCAACGCCAACCGAGTAAGCCAAGTCATCGAACCCGGCCCCGAGGTACAAGTTCCCATTGCGGTAGAGCCTACGGACTCCGTCTTTTGCAGTGTATAAAGTTCTATTTCCTTCTCTTAATTCACTTGGAAATCCTGTTCTTTGCAATTCTAAATCTTCTGAATCAAAGTTTCCGGTTTCTTTAATTAAAATAGGAACATTATAAGCTTCTGTCAGTTCATTTAAATCTAATCTTAAACTATTTTCATAATTTTCATCCTTAACAACATTCATTAACCCTGTAATTATAAATGGTTGGCTTAAATCAATTTTATCTTTAAGTTGCTCTCTTAAGTAATTCCATAATTTAGAATTAACTCCTTCTTTTGGGTATACAGTAAGTCCTAAATCTTCATAAGTACTTCTAGGATTAACTAAAACATTATTTGCTAAAGCTATTTCACTTTCCCTAGCATTTATAGGATGAATATTCTCTTGTGTAATTTGTCTATAAGCATTTCCAACAGCAAATCTAAAATAAATATTACTTCCTCTTACAGAACCTTTAGCTTTTACATCTAAGGTATCTAAAGCTACTCTTGTATCTTTGTAATCTGTTAAAACTTTCTTAACAGCTTCTTTTCCAGCTTGATCGTACTGTAATTGAAATATCTCTGGAACTTGTACTTGAATCAAAGGTTGTCCTTTTGTTGATTTTATTGCTTTCATTTTAATTATTAACCCCCTTTAGTATAAAATTAGTTAAATTAACCAGTATATAAACCTTTCGGTTTATTACTATTTTAAAGTAGTCATAAATTAAATTTTTAATCCAATTACTTTACTTACACCATCTTGCATGCTTACACCATAAATTTGATTAGCCTCTGTAATTATACTATCATTATGACTTATTAAAATATACTGGGCTTTTTTGCTATATCCAGAAATTAATTTAGATAGTTTCTCGCTATTAGTTTTATCTAATGCAGCATCTACCTCATCTAACAAGTAAAATGAAGCAGGTTGCAATTCTTGTATTGCGAAAATGAAAGCTAAGGCTGTTAAGGTTTTTTCTCCTCCTGATAAACTTTTTATATCTAAGTATTTATTGCTAGAAATTCTAACTTTTATGTCTAAACCGCCATTAAATGGATTGTCTTTATCTTCTAAATCCAAGAAAGCTTGCCCTTTTGTTGATAACATAGCAAATATTCTCTTAAAGTCATCATCAATTTCATTTAGAGTTTTCATAAACAGTTCTTTTTTCTTACCTTCAATCTCGTTCATTAAATTGAATACATCCTGTTTCTCTAAATTTAACTTGTCTTTTTTCTCAATTAATTTAGCATATTCTTTTTCAATTTCTTCATAAACCTCTAATGCTCTTAAATTTACATTCCCCATTGCTTGTAATTCAATTTCAGCTTTTTTAATATCTTCAAGTAATTCCTGCAAATTTGTTTTTTTCATTATTTTTTCATTTTTATATTCTTCAAATTCTTTTTGTAGTCCTTCTAATTCTGCTATAGTCCTAGCCCTTTCTAATGCTACATTATTAATTCCCTGTTCTATATTCCTGATATTTTCTTCTAACTTAATTAAAGAAATTTCTTTATTTTGTATTAACTCGTTTAATTTATCTCTTTTAATGCTTAAATCCTTGAATTCCTCATAAAATTTCTTTTCTAATTTGTCTCGTTCTTCCATCAAAGATTTATTTTTATTAATATTTTCTTTTAATGATTTAATTTCATTTTCAAATTCAATTAATTCTTTATCCTGCTCTTTTAAGATTGCTAATGTCCTGTCTTTTTCAGTTAGTAAAATTTTTTGTTGATTACCCAGATTCCTTATTTCATTATCCAATTGCATTAAATCAGTTAACCCTAAACTAGATTTTCTTCTAAAACCGCCAATCATTGCTCCACTTAATTCAATTAAATCACCTTCTAATGTCACCGTTCTTACCCTTCCAATACCAATTCTACGTGCAATTTCTACGTTATCAACAACTAAGGTAGAACCATAAACGTGTAAGAAAGCTTGTTTATATCTCGGATTAAATTCAACTAAATCAATTGCCAATCCATGAACTCCTTGCGTCTTTAATAATGATTTTAAGTCTGGTCTTAGTTCATTTGGCTTTATTTTATTTAAAGGCAAGAAAATAGCTGTCCCGATTTTATTCTTTCTTAAATAATTAATGCATGATTCTGCAACATGATCATCTTCTGTTATAATTGCATTATACTTACTTCCTGCACAAACTTCCATGGCAGTTAAGTATTTAGAATCTATTCTCCCCAAACTTTCTATTGTCCCATAAACTCCCTCTATATTAAAATCACGAATCTTTTGTACAATATAATTAAGTATTCTTGCAGAATGATCAACCTCTTCAACTTTCGCCTTGCTTTTATCCTTTTCTAAATTAATTTTCTTTTTTTCAAATTCTTTCTTTTGTTGTTCAAATTCATTTATTTTTTTATCAACATCTTTTAAATTATTTTTTAAAGTTTCTTTTCTATTCTTAATTTTGATGAGTTCATTTTGTAAGAACTCTGATCTTGTAGTACTTTTTGTTAATTCTGTTCTTACATCTTCTATATTCCTATGAAGTTCTAACTGATCCTCTCCCCCACGAGATAATAATTCTTGATTAAGCTGCTTAATCTCATTTCTTTTATCCTCAATTTCCTTTTTAACTTTATTAATTTCTTCTTGTAATTTAGATTTCTTCAAGTTCTCTTTTTCTATCTCATTGTCAACTTGTTTTTTTGTTTTTTCTTTTTCATTTAATAAAATATTTAAGTAAGTTGCCTTATTTTCTCGGATATGTTTTTGAGAATCTTTATATTTAATGGCTTGGTCACGGTCTTTTTTTAACTCACGTAAATGAGCACTTCTCTCAGTTAAAATAATCTCTGCCTCTTTTAACTTTTCTTCTACTTTTTGTAATTCAAGTAATGCTTTATGCTTTTTATCCTCATAAACCGAAATTCCACTTACTTCTTCTATAATTTCGCGTCTATCTTCAGGATGCATTTCCATAAATTTTACTATATCCCCCTGTAATACAATATTATGGCCGTCTGGGTCTATCTTAGCATTAGCAAGCAAATCAAGAATTTGCTGTCTTGTGATTGTCTTGTCATTAACCTTGTAAACAGATTGCCCATTTTGCTTAACTATCCTTGTTATTTTAACTTCTTTCTCTTGAATTGGAAATTCATTTTTAGAATTATCAAACACAATTGTAACTTCTGCTTGTTTTGCAGGATCTTTACTTTTTCCCCCATTATAAATTAAGTTAGAAGCTCTTTCTACCCTCATGCTTTTTGCTGATAATCTTCCTAAAACAAAACAAATTCCATCGCTTAAATTACTTTTACCAGCTCCATTTGGCCCAATAACAGTTGAAAAATTTTCTCCAAATTCTAACTCAGTTAATTTTGCAAATGATTTAAAACCGTATAATCTAAGCTTTTTTATCGTTGTCATTCTGTATTTAAATTAAATGTTGAATATTTAAAACTTGCTAAAACTCGTCTAAGTTTTTTTGATTATTTATT
>JBBSZH010000038.1:0-8886 GCA_038044845.1 Nanobdellota archaeon | reverse complement strand
CTTATTAGAAAGTTATTTTAATTACCTAATTCTAAGATTAGTATGGTTAATCAGGAAATAGCTGAAATATTTTATGAAATAGCTGATATTCTAGAACTAAAGGATGTGGAATGGAAACCAAGAGCATACCGAAAAGCAGCGCAAGCAATTGAAAGTTTAGAGAAAGATGTTTCTGAAATTTATAATGAAAAGGGAATAAAAGGATTAATGGAAATCCCTGGCGTTGGAGAAGCATTAGCTAAAAAAATTATTGAGTATTTAGAAACTAAAAAAATTAGAGGATATGAAAAACTTAAATCAAGTCTCCCAAAGGGTTTATATGAGTTAATGGATATAATGGGCTTAGGTCCTCAAAAGATTAAGTTACTTTATCAAAAACTTAATATTAAAAATTTAAAAGATTTGGAAAATGCTATTAAAAAACATAAAATTCAGAAATTGCCTAGATTTGGTGAAAAAACCGAGGAGAATATTAAAAAAGCAGTTGAGTTACATAAAAAAGGCAAGGGTAGATTTTTACTTGGCGTAGCTTTGCCAATAGCTGAAGATATTATCAAGGAATTAAAGAAATTAAAAGAAGTTCATAAAATTAATATCGGCGGCTCTTTAAGAAGGATGCAAGAAACAATTGGAGACATAGACATCTTAGTTACCTCAAGCAACAGTAAAAAAGTTATGGATTTATTTACAAGTTTGCCTGATGTAACAAGGATATTGGCTAAAGGTGAAACAAAGAGCATGGTTTTACTAAAACAAGGTATACAAGCTGATGTCCGTGTTTTAGATGATAAAAATTATGCTGGAGCATTGCAATATTTTACAGGTAATAAAGAGCATAATATTGTTTTACGAGGATTAGCAATAAAAAAGGGATTAAAATTAAGTGAGTATGGATTATTTAATAAAAAAAATAATAAAATGCTTCTTATCAAAAGTGAGGAAGAGCTTTACAATAAACTAGGATTAAAGTACATTGAACCAGAGCTAAGGCAAAATAATGGTGAGGTAGAAGCTGCTAGGGAAAATAAATTACCTAGGCTAATTAATTATGATGATATTAAAGGGGATTTACATCTCCATACTAAGTATAGTGATGGTAATAACACCATAAGCGAGATGGTTCAAGAAGCTAGAAAATTAAATTATAAATATATAGCTATAACAGACCATAGCAAAGCTCGAGCTATTGCACATGGTTTAGATGAAGATAGAATTTTAAAACAGATTAAAGAAATTAAAAAATTAAGAACTAAGTTTAAGGATATTACAATATTTACAGGAATGGAAGTTGATATTAAAGGTAATGGAGAGCTAGATTTAGATGAAGATGTTTTAAAAAAACTTGACATAGTTATTGGAGCAGTACATTCTGGATTTAAAATGAATAAGGAAGAGATGACTAAGAGATTAACAAAAGCATTTGATACAAATTTAGTAAATATATTTGGTCATCCTGCAACAAGAATAATAAATTTTCGTCCAGAAATACAATTTAATTTCAATGAGATTTTTAAAACTTGCAAGGAGAATAATATTGCTTTAGAAATAAATTCTTTTCCTGAGAGATTGGATTTACGAGATATATATATAAGAGACGCAGTTAATAATAATGTTAAAATGATAATTAATACAGACTCACATGACGTTGACCATTTTAGATTTATTAAGTATGGAATTGCTCAAGCTCGAAGAGGATGGTGCAGTAAAAATGATATAATTAATACTTATGATTTAAGTAAATTTAAGAAATTCTTTAATATTAGATGATATTGGTTTCTTTTAAATATTTTTTTACAACGGTTTCAATTAAATTTAAATTAATATTTTTATAACCTTTAATTATTCTAGAATTAAGCTCTGATTTTGCATTTCTAATAATTTTATTTTTAATATAATCAATATCATTCTCGTTTAATTTTTTATTGATTGGATTTATGTTATTTCTATATTTTAAAGCTTCTTTTAAACTATTTTGCACTTCTTTTTCATACCTAGAATAAATATCTAAATTGTCTGTGGCTTTTCCAAGTACTTTATGAATGACTACATTAGAAGCATGCCCAATAAATAACTCTATTAACTTATTTCTGTTTTGACTCATTTCTTACGCCTTCTAAAATCTTTTTAAAAGTTTTATCATATAATTGTTTATATTTCTTAATAAACTTCTTTTTATCAACTAGATTACTTCTCAAGTCTTCTATTATATTATCGCCGAATAATTCCTCTATCTTACTATAAACCTCATCTTTAGAGATAATTTGTTTTTTTGTTATAAATAAGTTTATAGAGATTAAGTTTCTTAATAAATCTAATTTCTCATTTAAGTTTAGAACATCAAAATGCTTTATTAATAAATTACTTTTTAATAAATGCAAATCCAATAATTTATGTTTAAGCTCTGGTTTAACATTATAAATAGATCTTTTTCTGCTTACATATTTACTTAGCATTGTTTGAAATAATGGGTCTGTTGCTATCCCTTTTAATAATGATTTATTATCTATTAAAATAAGATGGGAATTAATCCCAAAATTTTCTCTAAGTTCATCTTTAACTTCGTTTATGTTAATATTTTCATCCTTAATTAAAATTATATCTATGTCATTGAAATTAAATCCTTCATCCACAAATGATCCGGTAATTATTACATTATCAAAATTATATTTATTTAACACATTAATAATTTCTTTTATTATGATTATTTTTACTTTTTCAATTTTCTTAATATTATAAAAAAATAATTTTTCTTGTTTTTCCTTAATTTTATCAAGTTCTTTAACTAAAACATAGCTTCCTGCATTTAAACCAAATCTATGTTTCGGCAGATAAATTTGATCCATTTTGCTTCCCCTACTTACCTTAGCTATAATTTCCATATTACGTAATATTACGTTATTATTTATAAACTTTACGATTTTAAATTACCAAAATCTATTTAAACTAATTAAGATTCATAAAATTAATGGTCACAAGAATAAATAAGCAACAAAGAGTTGGTGTTTTTGTTGATGTGCAAAATATGTATTATTCTGCTAAAAATTTGTATAAATCTAAAGTAAATTTTAAAGCTGTGTTACAAGAGGCTGTTAAAGGCAGAAATTTAATAAGGGCCATAGCTTATGTTATTGAAGCTCAGGAATTAAAAGAAAAAAGTTTTTTTGAAGCTCTTGAAAATATTGGGTTTGAAATTAAAGCCAAGGAATTACAAGTATTCTATGGCGGAATGAAAAAAGGTGATTGGGATATTGGAATTGCAATGGATTGCATTGAACTTGCTCCTAAGTTAGATACAGTAATCTTGGTTTCTGGAGATGGAGATTTTAAGGAGTTAATTGAACATTTACAAAAAGCAATGGGATGCAGGGTTGAAGTAATGGCTTTTGGAAGGAGTGCTAGTTCTAGATTAAAAGAAACAGCTGATGAGTTTATTGACTTAGATCATAATTACAAGAAATTCTTAATTTAAATTAAATAGCGAGGGGAAGATTTGAACTTCCGACCTCTGGGTTATGAGCCCAGCGGACACTCCAGATTGGACGATAATTTAGTTATCCCTGTCCTACCTCGCTATAATAAAATTACGAGATTAAACACTTTTAAACCTTTCTAAATAATATTGCATAGAAACATTTAAATTGTTTGTAGTTAAACAAATTTCATGCCAAGGTCGCCTAATCTGGTATGGCACAGCACTGCTAATGCTGCGTCCGAAAGGACTTGTGGGTTCAAAAGAGCTTTAGGAAACTAGAACTCGGAAATTCCCACCCTTGGCGTTCTTTTTGTAATTACATTCAATTTTTCTCTTTTTTCTGGATGTAAGAAATCGATTTCTTTATGATATTTTTTAACACTTTTAATTGATATCCTATTTCTAGAAGGATAAGAATAATAATATGTTTCAAAGCCAAGTTTTCTTAATAAGCCATATAATATTTTAAGGCTATTTGGATTAACTGAATCTATTCTTATAGCAGAGTTTGTTACAGTTCCATCACCATCACAATAAGCTCTTATAAAACGTAAAGCGTGACCTTCGTGATTATTTAAAAATAAAATTTTAGGAACTTGCCATTTTCTAGCTCCAAATCTACCATATTTTCTTAAATCATTAACTACCCCTCTTCTTTGTATGTAAAATGAGCCTTTTTTATAAGGTTTTAATTTGTAATTATAAACAGAATTCATAAGATAAATAAATCTATCTTGCAGTGTTTTGTCTGTATTTGAAAAATTTATCCAATTCTTCTTAGATCTAGCATAATAAGATTTACCTCTCCGATTATCAAAAATAAAGTACCTCTTATCAAAGTCATTATCATTCCCTTCAGAGCATAAGTAGCCTAGTATTTCGGCTTTTTCTAAAGAAAATTTTTTAGCAAAATCGGAAAGTTCAATTAAAGATTTTCTACTCGGATGAGGAAAACCTTTAGAATATTTATTTACAGAACGATCAGAAATACATAAAGACTTAGATATTTCATTTATATGTAAACCTTGTCTTTTTAATTTTATAATTTCTTTTTTTATCTCATTAGTTATTTTCATAATGTTTAGATGTGTAATATGTATATAAACTTTACCTTATTCATCCTTGGCGTTTTTTAATTTATAGATTAAAAGAAATTAAATAAATTTAAACCCAAGCTTGTAATTTACTCCAATTTTCAGCATCATCTCTTTTTTCATTAGCTTGTTTTCTAGTTATTTCCTCAAGGTAAATTTTAGTACTAGATGGTTTTTTATGAATTTTAAGGTCTCCTTTATCAGAAACTTCGAGTGTAACTGCAAATTTTGGTCTTAAAGAATAGTGTAATTCTAAAATTGGTCTTAAAGAATGTGTTTCATTTAAGTCTAAGCTGTATAAACCTTTATGACCCCCATACCCCAATAAACTAGCTCGGGTATTATATATAAAATTTCTAACTCTTTTCTCTAATCTAGCATCTAAATTAACTTCTATTATTGCCCCATTGATATCGGGTCTTCCTTTTTTTAAGTTATAATATCTTTTCATTTTACCTATACAAAATTCCAGTAAAGAAATTAATCTGATCTAGCTTATATAGTAAGAATAAAAATGTTACAACAAGGATTAACATTAAACCAGCTAAAGCTAATTTGCCATAAAAATTAAGCATAAGCCACTTTTTATTTTCCTTAGCTGCTTTTAGATTCTTTAATTGAAGTTCTTCACTAAAAGAAATCCTATACTTTTCACCATCATTATCTATCTTATACAACTTCCCCTTTTCTTCAAAATACCTTACATCACCCATAAGTCTATAGTAATATAACTTATTTATAAATCTTTCTACTTTAAAATAGTTACATTACATCTTATATATTAGTTAAATTTTTATAACGTTGTTCTATAAATTTAATATGTTATTCACATTAATAAGTTTCTTAGGATTAGTTATTGGGGTAATTTTAAGCAGGGAATTCAAAAACGAGTTAAAAGACATTAAAAAATTCTTACGAATTATTAATCTTATTATAATACTTATAATAATTTTAAGATTACTTTTACTTATAAAATTTGATTTAGTATTTTTAATTGGATTAATTATCGGGATTTTGATAAATTATTTAGTGAAGAATAATTATTTATATTTTGGGAGTATTTTAATGTCATCTAATTTTATGAATGACATTAATAAAATATTCTTTAGTATATTAATTTTTGTTATTGGGTTAATATATCCAGCATTAAATAATATAAATAAAAAGAAAATTATTATAAGTTTTATATTATTTGCACTACCGTTTATTTTATTATTAACAAATTTAAGCTATAATAATTTTATCCTTGGATTTTCGATTGGAGGCTTGGCAGTTGGATTTAACAGATATAAGTAATAAATTAAAGAGTAAGAAAGAATTAAAGGATTTAGATGCTAATTTTATTAAATCAAGAATTCTAGAATATTTATCAAAAAACAAAGTTGATTTAGATAATGAAAGAGGTAAAAGCTATAGGTTAATGTTCAAATATTTAAGAAAAAAATTAAGAGAGATTTATGGCTCATTCAGAGTTATAAAGGAAACCAGGGATTTAGAGGTTTATAGGAAAATCTTTAACGAGTTTAAGCCAAAATCTGTACTTGATCTTGGTTGTGGTTTAGAGCCATTAAAATACACTACAATCTACCCCAAGTTAGAATACTATTGCTTTGATATTGATAAAGAAGAAATTAGTAGATTAAATGATTTCTTTAAAAAAAATAAGATAAACGGCAGAGCTTTTTTATTTAGTTTAGTAGATAATAATCTAGATGAATTACCAAAAGTTGATTTATGCTTAATATTAAGGGTTCTTGAAGGTCTTGAAAGTATTAAAAAGAACTTTAGTTTGGAGTTATTAAGCAAAATTAAGGCTAAATTTATGGTAGTAAGTTTTGCTAAAATAGCTCTTGGCAAAAAAGAAAGAATTAGGAAAGCAGGAAGGTCATGGTTTAGGCGTATTTTAAGAGAGTTAAATTATAGTTATGAAGTACTAGATTATGATGATGAGATATTTTTTATAATTAAGAAATAGAAAGATTTATATATAAATTTATACACACTATACACACAAAAAATGATAACAAAAAAGGCCTTAATTGAATTGAATAAAGAATTTGATGTTGGTAAGGTAATGAATGAAGGCAGTCTGGATTTTGCAATATCAAATGCTAATGCAACAAAAGATTGGATTAAACAATTGGCGTATTTAATTAGAGCGATATTAATTGACCATGCGTTTTCAGAAGGGAATAAAAGAAGTTCGTCTGCATTGATAATTGGAGCATTAGAAGAAAAAAAATTAGGTTATGACCCATATAAGATTGATAATTTAATAATTAATATAGTCCAAAGTAGTATAACAAACATAAATCAAATAAGGAGAATGATCAAAGATGTTATCAGATAATACAATTAAAACAGCAAAAAAAATAATTAAAGAAAATCCAGAGTATTTTGAAGCATTAGTTGAATTTGAAAGAACTAAAAAATTACCTAGATTGAATTATAAAAAAAGGGCTAATTTTACCATTGACTCCAGATTATTAAAAGATTTTAAAGGATATTGTAGAATAAACGAATTGAATATGAGCAATCTAATTGAAAGCTATATTAAAGAGGAATTAAAAAAACAATAAGCTTTTATTTGCTTATTTTAACATTATTTTATGCTATATTTAATTGGTTTAGGTTTAAACTGTAAAGATATTAGTTTAAATGCACTTGAAGCAATTAAAGAATGCAAAAAACTATATTTAGAAAATTATACTAGTTTAGGTTGTAGTGTAAAAGACTTAGAAAGGATAGCTAATAAAAAAGTTATAATAGCTAACCGTGGATTAATTGAAAATAATTCTAATAAGATATTAAATGAGGCTAAAAACTTTAATATAGGAATATTAGTTTATGGAGATCCTTTATCAGCCACCACCCATATCAGTTATCTAATTTCTTGTAAAAAATTAAATATCAAGTTTAAGATAATTCATGCAAGTTCAATTTTAACAGCGGTAGCTGAAACTGGCTTAAGTCTATATAATTTCGGTAAAATAACAAGTATTCCATTTAATAATAAAAATATTAAAACGCCCATTAAGGTGATTAAAGATAATTTAAAACTTGGTTTACATACGTTAATATTACTTGATTTAGATTTAGAAAATAAGAAATTCTTAACAATTAATGAAGCTTTAGATTACTTGTTAAGAAATAATATTGATTTAGATTTAATAGCTTGTAGTGCATTGGGAACAAGTAAGCAAGAAATTAGATATGGAACTATAGAAAAATTGAAGAAATTAGAATTTAATAGACATCCACAATGTTTAATCATTCCCGGGAAATTGCATTTTATCGAGGAAGAAGCATTAAATTTATGGAAATAGAAAGATTTAAATACTAACTAGTTATAACATGTTATGACTTATTATGACTATTATAATAAAGTTAACTAAACATGCCCAAGATAAGATGATATTTTTAGGAATAACGAAAGAACAAATTAAAAATGCAATATTAAGAGGGTCTAAGTTTAAGCAAACAGATGGATATTTAGCTGTTTATAGTTATTTAAAGGTTGCTTATAAGATTATTGAAAAAGATGTTTATAAAATAAAAACTATTTATATTGCGAGGTAAAAATGCAAAGGAAAATTTGTGAAGAATGTAGTGGAAAAATAGAAAAAAAATTAATAGATTATATTTTATTAGGTAAAATTTTAGGTAAATTTGAGGCTGAAGTATGTAACAAATGTGGTGAGCAGGTTTTTGATGAAGATGTAAGTGATAAAATAGAAAAAAGGGCTAAAGAATCAGGATTATGGGGGCTGCAAGCTAAAGTAAAAGTTAATCAAGTGGGAAATAGCATAGCAGTTACTGTAACAAAACCAATTTCAGAGTTTTTAAATCTAAAGAAAGGCAAAGATGTTTTAATTTATCCAGAAAATAAGCATAAATTAATTGTAGAGATTCCAGAATAATTTATCGCACCAAAAACTATATAAGCAAAAGAGTTGTACTACATTCTAGATTAAAATGTACATAAGGAAAGTAAAAAAAGGTAATAAAACTTATTTTTATTATTATAAAAGTAAGAGAATAGGTAATAAAGTTAAGTCAATTTATGTTGGCAAGGCATTAGAAAAAGATATTGAAAAGCCTATAAAAATAAAATATGATTCTAAAAAAGAAGCTAAAAAAGATAATTTAAGTGTAGTTAATAGTTTACTAGAGTTTGATAATTTGCTAAATGAAATAAATAAATTAATTATGAATAAGGATTTGAATAATGCAATCTTTACTTATAATATGATGTTTGAGGTTTATAAAAAAATGGATATTAACCATGTAGATAAAGTAAAGGTTTTTGAAAAATTAAAT
>JBBSZH010000037.1:0-1133 GCA_038044845.1 Nanobdellota archaeon | reverse complement strand
ATTATTGTCCGACAAATAAATTATGTTTATCCTCGCCTTTAAGCTCTATTAAAATTCTTTTAGCTATTGTTTTTTCAGGATCTGGCATTAATTTTACCCTAGTTTTAATATCCTCAAAGTTTTCAAATTGTTTTTCTTCTCTTCTTTCAATTATCTCCAACATATGTTTCTTCCCAATTCCTGGTAATAACTCTAGTTGATGCCTTCTTGTATTTATAGGAGAGGCTTTATTAAAAAAATTAATAAATCTTGGTTCGTGTTTTTTAACTAATTCCTCAAGCACAAAATTAAGTTCTTCTTTCGCAGTCTGAGTTAATCTATCATAGCTAGCTTTGCCATAGATATGATGTATCTTATCTCTTTTACCCTCGCCAATATAAACTTCTTCATGAATTTGTAGAAAATTATCTTTCTTTGGAACTAATTCAAGCAATATAAAATGATCCCTTCCTACAGCTTCTGCTATCGGAGTCTTTAAATGACCTGGTTTTGTATCCATTGGATGTCCATGTGGTAGAAAATCCAATACTATTGCATATTCTTCTTTGGCTTGTTGCTTGAACATTTTTATTAGTTAATTTTAACATTTTATTTCAGCGCATTAAGTATTTTATCTAAGTCATCCTGCTTTAAGGTTATATTTTCTCCAACAAATATTAGTTTTAAAGTTTCCATATCCTTCGGCATTATATCTATTATCTTATTTATATGGCGTTCTTTTAATCTTGGGATTTGTAATTTCAATAGTCCTTCTTTAATTTTGATAGCATCCTTGGCTTTAATGTCTACAAACTTACTTAAATATTCATAAGTTTTTAAAGCTCTCGGTTTTAATTCTTTATCTCTTTTTTTAATCTCTTCTAGTCTTTCCTTTACCTCAGCCATTGTTAATGGTGCTTCATTTATTATTTCTGTATTAGCCATTTTTATTCTCTCTTTAAGTGTACTGGATGTACTATTAATTCTTTGGATTTTCCACCATCTTTTATTTTAATTATGTAACAATTTCCTTGTTTTCCGATTATAGTACCTGGTTTACCATGAAATCTAGGATGGTACATTGCTTTTTGATAACCTGGTTCAGCATTTAATATTACTTTTTCATTAACATTAAACTCCTGAAAGTATTTAGT
>JBBSZH010000036.1:0-8157 GCA_038044845.1 Nanobdellota archaeon | reverse complement strand
ATGATAGTCAAAGAAGATTTCCTAAAAAAATTAAGAAGCGCATTTGATTTAAATGAATACGAGGTTAAGATATGGACAGCTCTATTAAGCAGGGGTGTTTCGGCAGCTGGAGAATTATCTGAAATAAGTAATGTTCCTAGATCAAGGAGTTATGATGTTCTTGAAACTTTAGAAAAGAAAGGATTTATTATAATGAAATTAGGAAAGCCAATTAAATATATGGCTGTTAAACCAGAGGAAATTTTAAGAAGGGTTAAATCACAATTTACAAAAAGGGCTGAAGAGCAAGTTAAAATGCTTGATGAAGTTAGAAGTACAGAATTATATCGTGAATTACAATTATTACATGATCAAGGTATTAAAAAAGTTGACGCAAGTGATTTATCAGGGGCTTTACGTGGAAGATCTAAGGTATATGATCAAATGGAAAATATGATAAGAAAAGCTCAAAAAAGTATAACAATAATGACTACAGCTAAGGGTTTAAACAGAAAGGCTGAAATTTTAATTCCAATATTAAAGAGATTAAAAAATATTAAAGTAAGAATAGCTGCTCCAATTACAAAAGATAACAAGGATGTAGCTGAGATATTAAGAAAATATGCTGACGTTCGTAACATAGATAAGGTAAGTGCAAGATTCTGTATGGTGGATGGCAAGGAATTATTATTTATGATGATGGAAGATGAAAAAGTCCATGAAAGTTATGATACAGCTGTTTGGGTAGATACAAGTTATTTTGGTAATGCTTTAGAGCAAATGTTTAATTTAACTTGGGAGAATTTAAAGGAGTAAAGATGGCAGAAGTTGAAGGACAAAAATTTGAATTTGAAATGCCAAAACCGTTTAAATATCTTTTAACAACCCTAGTTGCTGGAACGATTTGGATAAGTGGATTTGCAACATATTGTTCAACAAATAATGTATTTCATTATCCTGATGAATATTATAATTTAAGTAGCAAAAAAACTGAATTAACTAAAAAAATTGATGGATGGAATAGATTTATTCCATTAATGAAAGAACAATTTGCTTCTCAGTGCAAAGATAGTTTAGAAAAGGCAGTTAAAGATACAAGTGAAATTAATTTAAAAATGGCTGAAATAGAAAAAGAGCATGATAAGCTTAGTGGAAAAGCTTATTACTCTTGGTTAGCTTATTTTATGGATTAAGAAAATAAAATCTAAACTTAAAAAGTAAGTTTTTTAAACATCTTAATTCTCTTTTATTTAATGGATTATCATAAGATAGTTAAATCTTTAACACCATTAGAAAGAAAAATATTTCCAATATTAACTAATAATTCTAAATTAACTCAAATTATTAAAGAAACTAAGTTAAAAGAAGTAGAGGTTATGAGAGCATTACAATGGCTAGAAAATAAAGGTTTAATTAAACTTGAAAGAGAGTTTACCGAATTAATTGAGTTAGATGAGAATGGTAAAAAATGTTTAAGAGAAGGTTTACCAGAAAAGAGATTTTTGCAGGTTTTAACTAAACCATTAATATTACATGAAATTAGGAAAAGAGCTAAATTAGATAACGATGAATTTAATGTTGCCTTTGGCATAGCAAAAAAATCTAATCTAATTGAATTAGGAAAACAAATTAAAATTACAGAAAATGGAAAAAACTTTCTTAGAAATTATTTATTAGAAGATTTATTAAAAAAACTTCCAAAAAATTTAGATGAGCTTAATTTAAATGAAAAAGAAAAGATAGATGAGCTTAAAAAAAGAAAACAATTTATTAAAAGCATTATTATAAAAGACAGAAAAATTATCTTAACAAAAGACGGTGAAAACTTAAAGCAACATAAGCTAGAGCATGATTTAATTGAATCTTTAACCCCAGAGATGATAAGAAATAAATCATGGAAAGATAAAGAATTCAGGCATTATGATACTAAAATAAATGTTCCTAATATTTATGCTAGCAAAAGACATTTTGTAAATCAAGCTATTCAATATGTTAAAAAAATATGGCTTGAACTAGGTTTTAAAGAAATGACTGGTAATTTAATACAGACAAGTTTCTGGAATTTTGATGCTCTATACACTGCACAAGACCATCCTGCCAGGGATATGCAAGATACATTTTTTATCAAAGATCCTAAACATGGTAATTTGCCAAGTATTTATAATAATGTTAAAAAAGCACATGAAAATGGCGTGGCTAATAGTAAGGGTTATAATTATTCTTGGAATTTAGATGAAGCTAAACAAAACATATTAAGAACGCATAATACTGTTTTAAGTGCTAGGACTATAGCTAATTTAAAAAAAGAAAAACTACCAGCTAAGTTCTTTGCAGTTGGCAAGGTATTTAGAAATGAAACAGTTGATTGGAGTCATTTATTTGAGTTTAATCAAACAGAAGGCATTGTAATTGATGAAAATGTTAATTTTAAACATTTATTAGGATATTTAAAACAATTCTTTAGTAAAATGGGTTTTGAAAAAATTAAATTTAGGCCTGTTTATTTTCCATTTACAGAGCCTAGCGTAGAGGTTATAGTCTATCATCCTATAAAAAAGATATGGATTGAATTAGGCGGAGCAGGAATATTTAGACCAGAAGTTGTTCAACCTTTATTGGGAAAAAATATCCCGGTGTTAGCATGGGGCCTTGGTTTAGAAAGAATAATTACAGATTACTATGAAATTCAAGATTTAAGAGAAGTATATAGTAATGATATTAAAAAATTACGTGAAACTAAGCTTTGGATAAAATGACTAAGGTAATATTAAATAAAAAAACAGTATTAAACTTATTAAAGAGAAAATTAAATGAGAAAGAACTAGAAGAAAAAATAACAATGTTAGGAACTCCAGTAGAAGAAATAAATGATGACATTATTATTGAAGTATTTCCAAATAGGCCAGATTTACTTTCTGAACAAGGTTTTTCTCGTGCACTAAACTCGTTTCTTAATTATAATACTGGATTAAAAGAATACAAAGTAAATAATTCAAATTATGAAGTTATAATTGAAAATAGTGTAAAAGATGTCAGGCCATTTACAGCCTGTGCCATAGTTAAAAATCTTAAATTAAATAATGAAAATATAAAAGAAATAATTCAATTACAAGAAAAACTACATTTAACCTATGGAAGAAACAGAAAAAAAGTAGCTATTGGGATTTACCCATTTGAAAAAATCAAAACCCCGATAAGATTTTTAGCTCTAAATGCAAATAAAATTAAATTCAAGCCCCTTGGGTATAATAAAGTAATGACAGCAGAAGAAATTTTAAGCAAACATGAAGCAGGAAAAGCTTATGCTAATTTATTAGATGATTATGATAAATATCCTTTGTTTATTGATGCGAATAATAATATCTTAAGTATGCCCCCGATTATTAATTCTCAGGGTACAGGAGAAGTTACTACTAAAACTAGAGATGTGTTTATAGAATGTTCTGGTTTTAATTTTGATGTATTAAATAAATGCTTAAACATTATTGTAACAAGTTTAAGTGATATGGGTGGAAAAATTTATTCAATGAAATTAAAATATGGGAACAAATTTTTTATTACCCCTAATCTAAAACCAGGTGAGATGAAAATTAATATCAATAATGCAAATAAATTGCTCGGATTAAAATTAAAAGAAAATGAACTTAAAAAATATTTAGAAAGAATGGGTTATTGTTATAAAAATAAAAAAGTTCTTGTTCCATGTTATAGAACAGACATAATGCATGAAAATGATTTAATTGAGGATATTGCAATTGCTTATGGTTATGATAATTTTAATTTTGAATTGCCGAATATATCTACAATTGGAGAAGAAGATAAATTTGAATATTTTAAAAGTAAAATAGCTGAGTTTTTAGTTGGATTAAACTTATTAGAAGTTAGTAGCTATGTAATTACAAATAAGCATGAGCAAAATGATAAAATGCTTATTAATAATGATTTAATAATGTTAGGAAATTCCTTAAACCAAGATTATAATGCTTTAAGATCCTGGGTTATTCCTTCATTATTGAAAATATTAAAAAGTAATAAACATAATGAATATCCACAAAAATTATTTGAAATTGGCAGAATATTTGTAAAAGATAAAAGCGAAACAAACGTTAAGGAATTTGATAGATTAGCAATTGTTTTAAGTCATACAGAAGCTAATTTTACAGAGGTTAAGCAAATATTAGATGCTTTATTTACCTCTTTAAACTTAAAATATGAAATCGATGAAGCAGAACATGAAAGTTTTATTCAAGGAAGGGTTGCTAGAATAAGTGTTGAAGGAAAAAAAGTTGCTTATTTAGGAGAGATTAATCCAGAAGTTTTAAGTAAATGGGATTTAGAATTGCCAGTAAGTGCTTTAGAATTAAATTTAACAGAATTGTTTATGCATAAAAATATATCACTTAGGTAATATGACTATCAACTATAAAACGCTTGATGATTTATGGGCTTACGTTTATCGGCTAAATGAAAAGCATTTTCCAGAGAATAAATTAATGCCAATTCTGGGTGACGGAAAGAAAAATCATCCTAAGATCATGTTCGTTTTTATAAATCCGACTTTCAGAAATATAAGTTCAAATAAAAATTGGAAGGGTCCTAGATTTCCATTTATCGGAACTAAACAAATCTGGAGAATTTTTCATCGCGCTGGTTTGCTTAATGATGAATTAATAAATCGAATTAATAAAGATTCAAACTGGTCTTTAGCATTTACAAATGAGGTCTTAAAATTTCTTATAAAAAAAGAATTTTATTTCACTAACCTAGTAAAATGGACAGGACTTGATGCAACTCTTCCTGAAAGTGAAAAGATAAAACTTTTCTTACCGATATTAGAAAAAGAGATAGAAATTGTACAACCGAAATATATTGTTGCCTTTGGACTTATGCCTTTTTATAGTCTCACAAAACAAAAAATCAAGTTATTAGATTATTATCATGATGTTGTTAAAAATGGTAATCTAAAAAGTTATAATTTATCTGTTAGTTTAACGCATAGTAAAGTTATCCCATGCTATTTTCCAACTGGTAGAGGAAACCCGAAAAGAGCAGTTGAGTTATTACAATTAGTAAAGAAGTTATAGGCCCCTTTAACCTAAATAATTTAAATTATCTTTTCCCTCATCTAACTGATATAATATATTCCTTCCTTCTTTAACTAATTTAGCAGCTTTTAATAAGTGCTCTTGGGCTACTTTATTTAAGTTAGTTGAGATTGCTAATCTAGCTGCATTTATCACGCTATTCTTAATATGGCCGCCTGAAAATTCAAATTCCTTTGCTAATTCATAAAGATTAACATCCTTTGCTAAAGGCAATGTCTTGCTTAATAATTTCCATATCTGTTCACGTTCATTGATATCTGGTATTTTGAATATTATATGTAAGTTTATTCTTCTTTCGAATGCTTTATCAAAATTACTTGCTAAATTAGTAGCAAATATTACGATACCCTCAAATTTTTCTAACTCCTTTAATAAAACATTTCTTGTTAAGTTTGTTTCAATGTCTGTTGCAGAAAAAACGTTTGTTCTTGTA
Source organism: Nanobdellota archaeon (assembly GCA_038044845.1). GTDB lineage: Archaea > Nanobdellota > Nanobdellia > SCGC-AAA011-G17 > GW2011-AR20 > GW2011-AR20. The sequence goes on along the minus strand of JBBSZH010000036.1, from coordinate 2,640 downwards.
GAAGCAATTGCATCTGCTTCATCAAAAAATAAAATAGCATCGTTTTCACCTGCCAATTCAAATACCTTAACAATATTTTTCCCTGTTTCTCCAACATAACTATCAACTAAATTAGAATACCTTACTATAAACAAATTCTTTCTAAGCTCATGTGCTAAAGCTTCTGCTGTTAATGTTTTTCCAGTGCCAGAAGGGCCAGAGAATATTAATGAAACCGCATTACCCTCTTGTATATTACTTAAACCCCATTTATGCATTAATGTACCATGATTTTTTATTTGTGATAATGCCATATTTAATTGAGCTTTAATTTCATTGTTTAAAATAACATCATTAAATGTTTTCTTTGGGTTAACTTTCTCAATTAGATTTAAATAATAATCCTGTATCTCCTGTGGTTCAAGAACAATTTCATAGTCATTATAACCAAGTTTCTGTAATTCACTTATAATTAAATTGAATTTCTTACGAAAGTTTCTTTTAAGTAAACCAAGCTCTTTTTTCAATAAATTGACTTCTCTGTTGATATCCTTAACTTTTTTTTCTATCATACAAGAATTTTACCCTCTTTTCCTTTATATTATTAATACATAAAAATTTATAAACCTTTTCCTTAAAATTTGTAAAGTACTTCTTTAAAGTTAAGAACTCTATTATCTTTAATTTTAATGCCCTCTTTTTTAAGTAATCTAGCTTTATTTTTTAAACCAGATGCAAAACCATGTAAATGTCCATTACTAGCAATAATTCTATGACAAGGTACAGTTTTATAAGGATTTTTATTTAAAGCTTGTCCAACTGCTCGATAGGCTTTTGTATTTAACTTTTTTGCAATTAATTTATATGTGGAAAGGTTACCCTTAGGAATTTTCTTGCATAAATTATAAACTTTTTCATTGAAGTTCATTTTAACTTTATTTTGATTTAAAATGTGGTAAATCTGTTCTTATTAATTTATCAATGTTTGTTCTTAAATAATTTACATTACCTAAATAATTTTTTGATAATTTTTTTACCTCAATTAAATAATTTACTGCATTATCACTTAAATTTTTAGAATTAATGTCTTCATCAGCCTCTTCTAATTCTTTTATTCCTAATTCAATATTTAATTCCTGTAAAGATTTGTCTGCGCCTTCAAGATGATCCTTTGCTTCTTCAAGTTGATATTTAACTTTTTTAAAAGAAGTGTGAATGCTCTTATCAGGGCTTTGACCAAGCTTAACCTTTAAATCCTCAATTAAAGAATTAATAAACTGAATTAATTTTTGAATATCTGCTCTTAATCTAATTTTATTTTCTTCTTTTTGTTTTTCTTCTTTTGATCTGCCTAATAAGTTTTCCCAAAATTTCATAATGATAAAAATTTTAGTTGATATTTAAATCTTTTGTATTAATAATATAAATTTTTCAAGATCCTTTTAATTTACCTCTAAAAATAATGATATATTGGATGTAATATTAAATTATAATTTAATTATACAAATATATTATAATAACTTTATAGTAATTACAATTAGAAAGACTTATAAATGTTAAATTTTAGATAAGACTTAGAAGAAAAATGCAACAACAAATTCAAATTAAACCAAGTAATGTTAATTTAGATAAGCTGGCTAGTAGACTAGCAAAAAATTTTGATTTAGAATTAACAACAGATAATGAGGTTAATGAAGAGTTAATGATTAAAGATATTAATTTAATACTAGAACATAAACTCAATTTTGAATCTTTAACTTTAGCAAGAAATTATTCAGAAAAAGCATTGGATTTTGAGCAGATATCAATAGACCATTATTTAGGAGAAAATGAGAAAACAATGGTGACTTATTTTGCTTCTAATGTGGATTATTTCAAAAGAACGTTTCAAGATCTTGGAGAAACAAATAATGAATTTTTAGCAGCGATAAAAAGAGATTATGATGAAATACTGGCTTATAAATCAAAAAAATTAATACCTCGTATTAAGTATAAAAAAAGAATAGCAAACCATCAAAAAACTTTAGAGGAATTATTTAATTATGCTGCTCTTAAATGGAGCGGTTCAAAGGTCTCAGCATAATCCCAACCAAAATAATTTTTCCTCCCAATAATTCTAAATTTTGCTCTTTCACAGAACTCTTCATATTCTTTATCATGGTGAAATGCTTCACAAAAATAAATTGCATTATCCTTAATGAACCAAACAAGCCTATGCCTTTCATGACCTCTTGGGCTTATAAAAAATTCACCAATATCTTCTGTTGGATAATCTTTTCTTGATTGGATTATTCTTTCTATTATTTCTCTAAATCTTTTTAACTCAATGGGATTTCTGAAATCTTTCCTTTTAAACTTATTTCTAAATTGTTCTGAACAAAACCAAAAATGGTAAGTTCCTTTAAATTCTTTATAATCTTTAATAAAATTATTTAATAAATTTTTTAAATAATTTACATTATCGTTATTATACATTTGAACAAGAATTTCTTTAAATCTTTCTTTTACCACTTCATTTGTAAAAATTTCAGGATTTATCTTTTGTAATACTTGCTTAACTTTATTAATATCGTTATAATTTAATAAATCCTTTATTACCTTAATAGCATCCTCTTCTTTAAAGATCACATTATTAGAAAACAATTTATATTAATAAAACTT
>JBBSZH010000035.1:0-3640 GCA_038044845.1 Nanobdellota archaeon | reverse complement strand
TGTCCGCCTTATCATTCTTTGTGTAGTACGAAATGCAACGATAATTTTCTATATAAAATTAAATTTTAGCGTTAAAATAAGAAGGATGACCTAAATTTATTTTTTAAACATTTCAATTAATTTAGTGATAACCTCTTTCAACTTATTATCCTTTAATGATCCGATTTTATATTGTATCAAAGATTTATCTGCTGTAAATAATTTATTTGGACGAATAAAACTGTTAATATTTAATCTGCCTTGTTTAAAATCAATATCTTTTAGCCCTATTGCATAATTATCAAATCTTGCTTCACTTGTTATTTGGCATAAAATTAAATCGTCTCCCTCTAAACTTGCTAAAACTAATGCAGGTCTTTTCTTAGAAGAACTCAAATCAGAAAAAGGGAAAGGTATAACTACAATTTCTCCCTTTACAAGTCTTTCCATGCATCATCTTCCTCTTTGCTAAGCCAATCTTTAGCCAAACTCTTTTCACTAACTAATAAACTAAACATGTTTTCATTAACATCTTTTAAAGGTCTTATTTCAATTTTATTTTTATAAGCTAAAATTGCCACTTTACTGCCTTGCTTAAATCCTTCTAGCTTCCTAATATCCTTCGGAATAGCAATTTGTCCTTTTTCTGTTATCTTTGCTGTTTTCATTTCGATTAATGACATTTTAACCTCCATTCTTATTTGTAAGATAAGTAAGAATTGATATATAAGCTTTTCGTATTTATCGATTACATCAACGTCCGCCTTATTCTTATATGATTTAAGAGAATGAAATATTATATTACTTAAAAGTAGCAAAAGATTTATAAATCATACATTCGTTCTTTTTAATATGAAAACAAATCAAGAATTAGTGAAAATATTTGAGACAGCAAAATATTCGTTAAAGACTATTAAAACATATACCCAACAGGTAATATATTTGCAGAACTTATTAGGAGATTTAGATAACATCACTTTTTCTGATATCAAAAATATGGTAGATAGTATGAGGGGGAGTAGACCAATCAGAAGCATAAAACTATCAGTAAGCGCTCTTAAAACATTTTATAATTTAACCAGAGACCTACTAGCTAAAGAAATAAATTTGGAAAGATTGGGCATATTTGTAAATGAAACTAAAAAAGAATACGTGTCTCCTGAACGTTTAGAAGAAATAATACGTACAGAAACCCCTGATTATGGAAATCCTTTGGAAGTAAGGGATTATACTGCTCTTCTTACCTTTGCAAATACTGGGGCAAAACTTAATGGGGTTTGTAAATTAAAATTCGATGATTATCATATAAATGCTGAAAGACCCTTTATAGAACTTAATACTGGTCAAAAAAGTCAGCGTGATGTACCTATAGACAATTTCTTTAAGGTTTATTTACATTGTGCCTTACCATTTTGGAATGAAGTGTTATTACAGCATGGAATAAAAAAACCAGAATTTGTTTTTACATCAACCTACAGTAAAGAACCAATGCATCCAAGAATGATGGAAAGAATCTTAAGTAAATATGGGGTTAATGCAAAAGAAATAAGAAACAGTTTCTTAGCAAAGTTACAAAAAAATAAAACAAATACCAAATTAATTGCTAGATTAATGGGGATATCAGAATATAATGCGCAGAGACCTTACAATTTTATCGATAGATTAGGCATATAAACTAATAATTTCAACATTAAAATAAGTTGATGATTTATTTTCTTAAATTTTCAACATAACTTTTGCATTTTAAATTAAATAATTTTTCAAGAATTTCAATGTCATTTTTACAATGCTCTTTTATTATATCCAATTTACCTTCTTTCCACAATCTTTCAATATCTCTTCCAAGAATTCCATCATCATTAAATTCAACATTATTCAATCTTGCTAGAATCTTTAAACTAGCATTAGTAAAAACATTTTGTGAAAATATAAGCATAGCATCGATATGATTACTCTTTAACATATTCCAATGGTTTAGATTAATTTCCTTGCTTATTTGAATATTATTTATTATGCTCCTTGCTATAATAAAAGGAACATCAAAATTATAGCCATTATGTGTTACTATAGTAAAATTATTTTCTTTTATGAAATTCCAAAATTCATTTAAAATATCTTTTTCCTCTCCTGTTAATAATTTTATCTCATCATTATACTTTAAACCAATAACAATTATTTTGCTGTAATTTGGATCTAAGCTTCTAGAGGCATCTGTTAATTTCTTGTCCATTAAATACCTCATTATAAACTCGTCATTAATTTCTAATGGAGTAGTTTCAATGTCTAAAAATAAATAATTCATATTATCATAAATGTAAAAGAATATATAAAGTTAATTAAACTTGATTAGGAAGCCATTTAAAGAGGAAATTTAACATAGATTTATAGCATTAGTGCCGTAAAGGATTCCTAATTCTATAATAAGGAAATATAAAATGAAATTTAATGAACTAAACTTAGATAATAATATAGTGAGGGCTGTAAATGAGCTTGGCTTAAACGAACTTACATTAATACAAGAAAAATCTATTCCAATAATTCAATCAGGAAGAGACTTAACAGCTCAGAGCGAAACAGGATCTGGAAAAACAGCTGCTTTTGGTTTACCAATTTTAAATAAAGTTAATCATGGCAGGGGGATACAATGTTTAGTTTTAGTTCCTACAAGAGAATTATCAGAACAAGTTGCCAATGATTTTAATAAATTTTCAAAATATAAAAAGCTATCAATAGTTAAGGTATATGGTGGAGTTTCAATAAACCCCCAGATTAGTGATTTAAGAACAGCAGATATTGTTATAGCTACTCCCGGCAGATTGCTCGATCATTTAAATAGAAGAACAATAAATTTGAACAAGGTAAAATTTCTTGTTTTAGATGAAGCAGATAAAATGTTTGAAATGGGTTTTATAGATGATGTAAAGTTAATTATAGAAAAAATACCAAGAGATAGGCAGACATTATTATTTTCAGCTACTTTAAGTTCATTAATAAAAGATCTAAAAAATCTTGCAAGAAAATACATGCATAACCCAGAGAATATTAAAGCCAATGTCTATGTTGATAAAGAATTGCTTTCGCAAGAATATTATGATATAAATACAAGGGATAAATTCTCTTTGTTACTTTACTTAATTAAAAAGGAAAATCCAGATCTTTGCATGGTTTTTTGTGGTACTAGGCATAATACAGACACAATTGCGAGAAATTTACATAAAAATGAGATAGAAGCAACAGCAATTCATGGTGGTCATAGTCAAAATAGAAGAAATTTAATAATGGAAAAATTTCATTCAGGCAAGTTGCATGTGTTAGTTGCAACAGATGTAGCTGCACGTGGCTTAGACATAAAAAATGTAACTCACATCTTTAATTATGATATCCCAAAGACAAGCAAGGAGTACATTCACAGGATAGGAAGAACAGCAAGAGCAGGCAAGTCTGGAAAAGCTATCTCAATATTATGCGAGCACGATTATGATAATTTCAGAAAAGTCTTAGAAGATCATTCATTAAAAATAACTAAAAAAGAAATCCCAGATTTTCCAAGAGTACAGTTCTTTGCCAGAAACAGAGAAAATGATAGAAAAAGACATTTTGGTCAAAGAAGATTTGGAAATTCAAGGCATTATTCTAGATAATTCTTTTAAATAAAATTAAA
>JBBSZH010000034.1:1247-3741 GCA_038044845.1 Nanobdellota archaeon | reverse complement strand
ATAATATAATCTAATTAAATATTAGTATTTAAATTATTTTGTATTTAAAAAATAACAATGACCATGTCAACAATTCTTCCGCTATTATCCAAATTATAATAAATAATCCTAGTTAACTTTATTGTATTATCTGCTATTACTTGACCGATATCATTATATTTACCATAAACATTCCTTCCCCCATAAGATATTTTATTCCTATTATATTCAAAATATAATACATAATCATTTCTTGTTCCAAGTAAGATTTTTGTTTTTTCATAGCTGTTATTATTTAATAAACTTAGAAAAGCATCAAAATCTCCTTTTATTATCCTACCATCTTTTACGAAACCCAGTCTACCACTCGGAGGATCATTCACCCATGTTTCTTTATTGTAACCTGAGGACATAAATGAATTTGCTATTGAACTACCATCATTAATTAATGCTTGAAACCTATCTTCACGAGAATTTAAATCAAGAATTGTTCTAGTGAAAATAAATGTTATAGCTATTAAAATAAGCAATCCAATTAAGAAATCAGTGTACCAAACTTGCGCTCTCTTAAACATATTAGAACAGATTAAATTGATTGCTTCTTACTATATATAATTTTCCACTACTGTCTTTGTATCTGCATAATGCTCTTGGGATAGTTAATCTTCCTAACCCAGTAACCTTGGATTTCATCTTGTATGCAATAACCCTTTCTTCACCTTTTATTAATTCAGGAATCTCCCATACAACAATACTTCCTGCTACCCCTGATCTTGTCGAGCTAGGTTTTAACGTTCCATATTCATGTGGCAATTCAAGTAAACCAGGAATATTATCTGTTAACCTTATATTTTTTAAAACATTTCCATGGTTTTTTAGTATTAATAATACCTTTAATCCAGCTATATGCCCTTCTTTAGATTTTAATAATAAAACTTTTTTAGTTACCCTTAATCCCGCACCTGTTCTTCTATAAACTAAATAAATTATTAATCCTAATAAAATTAATATTAAGATTGGTGTTCCATAATTTGTTTTAATTAAAATGAAATATGAATCATTGGGGTTTAAGCTAAACTGCCACGTGTATCTGTAAGCACCATCTAATTTTTCAACATTACTTGGTTCTGGAGTAACTTTTGTAAATAATCTTTCAAAAGAGCTTATCTCCTTAGTATAAATCTCCTTAGAAACGCTATTCCCGTTATTCATCCTTATTATCTCTAAACTTTTAACTAAAAATGAAAATCCTTCTTTCCTTGTCTCTTTTACATCAGAGTAAGAAGCTACTTTAATAGGGAGTGTAGAATTTATAACAATATTATTTTCAAATAACCCCATAATATTAAACTCATAATCACCTTCTTTTACATTCCCAAGACTTAGGCTGAAAGGAAAATCCTTTATTTCCTCTTTACCAAGACTTGTTATAAAATCTTGGTCTAGAATTTCACTTCTAACCTTAATGTCTAGATCTTTAACTTCTATTGCATGCCTGTTTCTTAGTTTTAATGTTACTAAATTTTCTCTATTTGGACTTAAACCCTGCGGATTATAATCTAATTTAGCATCGACTAAATCTTTGTATGGGACATTTGAAACAATAAAGCTATAATCAACAAAATCTTCTGGATTTCTTGTTGCATATACCCTTACATTTACAGAATACTTTCCAGGGGCTAATGAGCCAATAGGATATAACTTAAAAGTATCTTGAATAGTTCTTCCAGAATCAATTGTGTAAAAACCATAATTACTTTCTTTTCTCCAATTAAAGTCTGTGATAATTGCCTTTACCTCTCCTGTTGGGCCAAGATTACTTATCTCAACATTAAAAATAGCCGCCTTCCCTGGCAAAATAACATCTTGAACAGGAGTACTTTTGAAAGAAACCTCAGCAGCATTTACTACATTAATTAAGAATATAAAAATTAGAAATAAAAAGAATAGTTTTAATAGCCTCATTATTACACCTCTTATTTAAATTAGAAAATAATGTTATATTTAAATATTGCTATTCTAAATGAATTGTTTTAATATCCATTTTAATCTGTTTTTTTAATTCAGAAATTTGGGTTTCTAATGTATCCCTAATCTTTAAAGTTTCCTCCATACCTTCAGGAAAATCCTTTCTTGGCATATATTCTAAACGCCTCTCAGTAAATTCTATTTCTATTAAGGCTTTCTTTAAATAAAATTCATAACGACTGGGATTCTCTCTTGAAGCGAGGCTTTCCTCTAAATATTTTTTTACAATATTTAAACGTTTCATTATATAAATAAAATCTTCTCCGAATAAACGTTTTTTAATATCAATTTCAATCCTATTCGCTTCTCTCAACCTATTTTGTTCATCAATATTCTTATTGATTCCAGCTATCAAACTACCAATCAGGGCGAGAGTTATACCAATACTTCTTATACGATCCATTATCGTTCTCTTTTCCATTAAGTCGTATAAATGATAGAAGTATATAAATTATTCGTCCATAAATTCTTCTATTTTTTCCTTCAT
>JBBSZH010000034.1:0-1147 GCA_038044845.1 Nanobdellota archaeon | reverse complement strand
ATTCCTGGTGGATATCTTCCTGCAAATACCCTAATTCCAGTTAACTTTGAAAATAAATTAACAGCCTTCCAACCATTTTCTCTTCTACAAACAACTAAGATATCTTCTGGATTATACTGAGAAAGTAGATTAGCAGCTAATTTTATTCTTTTGTCTATTTCTTGAACATTTAAAACAACTAAACCATCTGGCCTTGTTTTGTAAATAAATGGAGCCATATACTTTGTTCTAAATTTAGTTCCTATATGAATTCCTACTTTTAGATATTCATCTAGTGGAATAAGGAATGATCCTTCTTGAGATGTCATAAAAATTTAGCTTAGAAAAGTGTTTATAAAGGTTTTGTTAAGAAAAATAAAAAAAAGAAAAAAATTAATGGTGCATTAGATCTTTTAAATCCTTAACAATCTCTTTGCCTTCTGGCTGCATTGCTTTTCCTAATCCTATTCCTAAGGCAACTGCAATACCAACTGCTAATGCTCCTATCAAAATTAAGAAGGTATTCTCTAAAATTGAAGCTTCTACACCTATTTGTTGTAAAGCAATTACTAATACAACATAATAGACAACAATTTTAACTAATTTGCTAAAGAACCTTACTCCTTTAGTTACTGTATGCTCTTCAATCTTCATACTTATAAAGTGGGCTAATGCAACCCCAAAAATTATTATGATTGCAGCAACGATAACATTCGGCAACCACAATACAAACCTATCCAATAATGAAGATAAAGTTCCTAGTTTTAATAAGCTTACTCCAGCTTGGATAAATATCAAGAAGATATACCATTTTGCAATCTCTCCGAGAACCCTAGCTAAATGAAAATGTCCGACTTCTCTTGCAAATTTGGATTTTTCTAAGTAAGAATCTAAACCAGCTTTCTCTAACAATATTTTTATAGCATGGCCAATACCAAGTGCTACAAAATAGCCAATTATTAGAACAATAACAGCAGCAATTATCCCCGGTAAAATACCGACAAAGCTGTTCCATAAAGTAATTAATGGATTTAAAATTAATGAACCTGTAGTTGAAATAGCATCTAATGCCATTAAACTCCACCTCCTTTTTGAAAATAATCAATAAATAAAGCGTAAAAATTATTTATATAACTTTCGGTTTATCTTCTTAATTTTTTAGTAGTAA
>JBBSZH010000033.1:0-12538 GCA_038044845.1 Nanobdellota archaeon | reverse complement strand
TTGTATTTTGTCTTTATTTAATAACATGTTAATATCCTAAAACAGAAATAGAAAATGGTTTCTTGCATATTGTTCCAAGTTCTTCATTATTCTCCTTTAACTCATTAACTTTAACATTATATAATTTAGAATAATGTTTAATATCGTCTAATGTATTATGAGGACAATTTGATGCTACATAAATTTCTTTTAGTTTTCCTAATTTTAAGTTTTTCATTACTCTATTTGTTCCTATAATTGCCTTGCCTTCTTTAAGTAATTTTTTTAACTCTTCCATTTTATTTATTCTCTTTTATCTTCTGTCTCATCTTTGCAATTAAATCTGGCAATCCAGTACCAAGAGGAACAACTTGATTAACCATCACATTTTCAATGACTGAGTTTAGAGTATCTTCTTCACCAATTAAAGAGGCATTAACAATATGTTTTAAAGGTGTTTCAAAACTTGCCCTTGCTAACACACTTTCTTTTTCAGCTGTAATCCCACTTCTCGTAACACCGCGAATTTTACCAGAATTTGTCATAGCATCTGCTAAAAACATAATATGTCTTATATCTATATCAAGGCTTTGTTGCTTAATAACATTAATAGCTTCATTAATTATAGCCTGTCTTGCAGCTTCTATGCCAAGAACATCTGCCATCATAAAAATATCATTTGTTGTTGTTCTTGTTTCATCTATTCCGTCTATCTCAAAAACATCTTTTAAATTAGATCCTGCACATAATATAACAAATTCATTTCCATTAAAAATTGGAGAAACTTGAATAATGCCCTTAACCCCTTTAACATGAGCCTCTTTGCTTTTTTCTTTTACTTGATATAAGTTTCTTAACTCATATTCTTCTGTCTTAGGCTTAATAATTAATTTATCTTGAGCAAAACTAACTTTTACTTTTTTTAGTTCATCTTCTATTGTTTTTTCCAATTGAGCTTCTGTAACTTTTAAGTCCCTCATTTTCTTTTTATCTAAACTAACTTCTACCCTAAATAATGTTAAATTTAATGAGAATTCAGTTGCAATATCCTGTAATTTAGTTTCAACTAACTGTGAGGCGATTGATTTAACTTTTTCTTTATCTTTTGTATAACCCCGTTTTAAATAAATCTCTGTTCTTGGTGTACTTGGATCTTTTCTTGCATCAAATAATTCAATTAATCTTGGTAATCCTAACGTTACACCCATTTCAGCTACACCAGCGAAGTGAAAAACATTCAAGGTCATCTGCGTACCAGGTTCACCAAAACTTTCAGCTGTTATTATTCCAATACTTTCTCCAGGTGTTATTTTAGCACTTTCATATTCCTCTTTTACTCTTTTTAAAATTTCCTTTCTTTTTTGCTCTCCTAATCTATGCTCTTTGCTAAGTTCAATGGCTTCTTCTAATAATTTTTTAGGTAAATCATTATAATTAGACATTTGTCATTACCTCTTTAACAATCCTTTTAACATTAATTATTCCACCTTCACTCTTACTAACATCAACGCCATCATCACCATAAATAAATTGTATAATCCTTTTATTAGCATCCCTAACCGTACCGTCATACTCTACCCTAATGTCTTGTAACGCATTTGCTAATCTCCTATATAAATAACCTGATTTTGGTGTACGTAACGCAGTATCCATTAATGAATCCCTTCCAGTCATTGCATGGAAAAAGTATTCATATGGTTTTAACCCTGATCTATATCCCCGTCTTATAAAACCACGAGTATCTGCATTTAAGCTTCCTTTTGGGAATAAACTTAATGTTCTTCCGCTATATCCTATATTAATTCTTGAGCCGTGTAAAGCTTGCTGTCCTACTAAAGCAGCCATCTGAGCTAAGTTAAGAAAGTTGCCAATTGCTCCGCTTCTTGCCATAAGAACAGTTGAATTTTTTTCAGAAACACTTTCATAAACACTTTCACCAATTTTATCTCTCAAATTATTTAAGATTTGTAAAATCATGTTTTCTAAAGTTTGTTCAATAGTCATTCCAGGCAAAGATTTTAATGAACCATTGTCATAATCTTTAATTAAATTATCAATTTCATTTTCAGCTTCTTGGACTCTTTCTTTATTTTTATTAAGCAAATTTTCTGGTAAATCAGTATCTGCAATAGAAGTTGTAAATCCTGTTCTTAATAATATCTCAATTCCAAGTTTAAAGATTTTTCCAAGCAAATCTAAACCAATATCCTCTCCATATTTTTTGTAAATCGCTCTAAGTAAAGTACCATTTTCTTCTCCAATAGTTGATTTATCTATGAACCCTTGAATTAATTTACCATTTTTAATTATGACATCCTCATTTGTTTTTGTGCTTCCAACAAAATCAAAATTACTAGGAAGAATAGTAGAGAAAATATCTTTTCCTGAAACAGTTTTACCTTTTTTTAAATTATCAAAATTATTTACCCCAATATTATAAAGCATCTGGATAGCATCTTCTCTTTTAAAATTTAGTTCTTTTGTTAATAAATAATTTCCAGTAATTGCATCGTGCAAACTTCCAATAACATTTAATCCATTTTTTGGAGTTATAATTTGGGATTGAACCTGCATTAATATTTCAGCTTCTGCTCTTGCTTCTTCATTTTGAGGAATATGCAAGTTCATTTCATCTCCGTCAAAGTCTGCATTATAAGGAGTACAAACAGCTGGGTTTAACCTAAATGATCTGCCCGGCATAACTTTAATCTTATGGCACATTATGCTCATTCTATGTAAGCTAGGTTGTCTGTTAAATACACATATGTCTCCATTCATCAAATGTCTTTCAACAATATAACCTGGTTTTAAATCTTCAATAATTTGCTTTTTTGTATCTTCTGTTATTTTTTTCTTTTTTCCATCTGGCAAAATAACATAATTTGCTCCAGGATAATTCTCTGGTCCATTCTCAATAAATTTCTTTAGCCAATTAATATTCCATTCAGTAACTGTTTCTGGAATAGTAAGATCAATGGCTACAACATAAGGAACTCCAACTTCATTAAACTCAATTTTAGGATCAGGACTAATTACAGTACGAGCTGCAAAGTTAACTCTTTTACCAGCAAGATTATGCCTAAATCTTCCCTCTTTGCTTTTAATTCTTTCAGTCAAAGTTTTTAATGGTTGTCCGCTTCTATGACGTGCAGGCGGTATCTGGGGAATTTCATTATCAAAATAAGTTGTAATATGATATTGTAACAAATCCCATAAATCTTCTATAATTATTTCTGGTGCACCTGCATTAATATTTTCAAATAATCTCTGATTTATTCTTACAATATCACCTAACTTATGAGTTAGATCATCTTCGCTTCTTTCTCCAGTTTCTAATGTTATACTTGGTCTGGTTGTAACTGGAGGAATTGGCAACACAGTTAATACCATCCATTCTGGCCTTGCATATTGAGGATTTATCCCGAGTAATTGAGCATCTGAATCTGGCATTTTTTCAAACCTAGCCATAATATCAATTGGGCTAATTCTTTTATCATCTTCTAAGAAGGTATAGGGTTTTTCTAATTTAACTATAAATTGTTTTGCTTCACAATGTGGACATTTCTTAACACCCTTTAAATATTTTAATAATAAAACACCTTTTAATCCTTTATCTTGAATTTCTTGTTCTGTTGCAAGTAATTTTCCACATTCTCTGCAAATACTATTTAATGATACAAGAATTTTTTTGACATATTTAATATGAATTATTGGACGGGCAAGTTCAACATAACCAAAATGACCTGTGCATTCTTTTAATTTTCCATTACATGTCTTGCATCTTAATCCAGGGTCTATTACACCAAGGGAAACATCCATTAACCCACCGTCTACAGGATAGCCTTCTTTATCATATAACTCTGCTGTTACAATTTTAACAGCAGCCATTTTTTTAATCAATTTAGGAGAAAGTATTCCAAATACAATTTTCTTAATTTTTTTATTGATGTATTGATTTTGCATTTTTAATATTTGCTCTCCAAAAATATTTTAGGGTAAACGCATAATGATTTAAGCTCATTTAATAATAAATTAAATGCATAACTCATTTCAATTGGTGTAATATCAACATTACTTCCGCATTTGGTGCAACTTTTTCTGTCTTTATTTACTTCATAAATAGCAAACATTCCACAATTTTCGCAAATATGTACGACAGTTTTATCAGAATCAAATCTTTCTTTTAGTAATAATGATGCACCATGCGCTACAAAACAATCTTTCTCCATTTCTCCAACCCTCAATCCTCCTCCCTGAGCTCTTCCTTCTACAGGTTGTCTAGTTAAAAGCTGTATTCTGCCCGAGGCACGTGAATGTAATTTATTAGCAACCATATGTTTTAATTTCAAATAATACATATTTCCAACGTAAATCCTTGCTTCAAATTGCTCTCCAGTTGTTCCATTGTACATAACCTCTGTACCACTTTCTCTAAAACCCAGTTCGAACAACATTTTTCTTAATTCTTTTTCATTCATACTATCAAATGTTGTTCCATCAATATACTGGCCAGATAATGCCCCTACTTTGCCAGCAATTACCTCGATCAAATGGCTTATTGTCATCCTACTTGGAATACTATGCGGACTAAATATCAAATCAGGGGTGATTCCTGAAGAAGTAAATGGCATATCCTCCTGTGGCACAATCATTCCAATTACCCCCTTTTGTCCATGACGAGATGCAAATTTATCACCTATTTCTGGAATTCTTAAATCTCTAATTCTAATCTGTACAATTTTATTACCCTCTTCATTTTCTGTAATAATAACATCATCTACAATTCCGCCTTCTCCATGTTTTATACCTACAGAACTCTCTCTTCTTGTTGAAGCAGCAATACTAAATTCTTCTAAACTTGATAAAAACCTTGGGGGGCTTGTTTTTCCAATGACAACATCTTCTGCATTTACAGTTGCACCATTATAAACTATTCCGTCTTTCTCAAGTAACCTATAACTTTTTTCTGATTTATAACCCTTAACTTCTTTATCTGGAATGCAAATTTCATCGATTAGTCCACCTGAGTATCTTAATTCCTCAGCTTCATATGGTCTAAAGTAACTCGATCTTGCTAATCCCCTTTGTATGCTTCCTTTATTTAATATAATAGCATCCTGCATATTATATCCTTCAAAACTCATTAAAGCAATAGTAATATTTTGACCTGAGGCATGGCTATCATAGTTTAGGATATCATGCATAAATGTTTTTACAATTGGGCGTTGAGGATAATGAAGAATGCTTACATCAGTATCCATACGTAAATGAAAATTACTCGTGTATAACCCTAGAGATTGTTTTTGAATCTTGCTTCCCCTAATTAATCTTGAAGAACTTCCAAAATTTGAATATGGAATAACTGAGGTTGTTAATCCAAGAATCATAACTGGATCAATCTCCAAATGAGTATGTTCTTTTGTTAATTCATTTTCATATAATGCAACATATGCATCTTCTTCTTCTAGTGCATCCAAATAATCAATTATCCCCATCTTAACCAATTGGTCCCAAGTTAATTCATTTTTAGCTAATTTGTCAAGATGTTCTTTAGTGAGTAATGATTTACCGTCTTGAACAACAATTAATGGTCTTCTTGTTCTTCCAGGAGAACTTTCAATATAAACTTCGTTAAAATCTTTGTTATAGGCTATATTAACATTTAAAGGAATTTTATTAGTTCTTCTTCTCTCCTTGACCTGATTAATAAAATCCTCGGGATTTATTACATTTCCTATAAATGCTTCATTTAAATAGACATCAACCATTTTGATTTAATCCAGCTCCTTCTAATAATTTTTTTATTTTATCCTCTGCAATTTCTTCTTGGGATATTTTTGCTAATGCTGCTAGATTTTTTCTTAAACCAATTGGGGTTCCTTCAGGAGTCTCCACAGGACATAATCTTCCCCAATGAGTTGGATGCAATTCTCTTGCTTCAAAATTTTCTTGAGCTGAAGAGAGCAAGGAAACTACTCTTTGCAGATGAGAAGTTGTTGCAATAAAATTAGTTCTATCAATATTCTGGCTAACCCCTTTTCTTCCGCCAACCCATGCACCAGTTGCCATTGCACTTTTAATTCTAGAAGTTAATAATTGATCCCTTATAATAATTTTAATTGATTGAAATTTGCCACGTTTAACAAGTCTTTGAAAATTATAAAGAACATCTTGGACCAATGCTCTTAAATTTACCCTAAATAAATCCGCTAATAAATCACCAGATAATTTCAAGCGTTTGTTCATATAATGATCTTTATCAGTAACTTGCTTATTATCTTTTGATATCATTAAAAATCTTTTAACATATTTGCATAAGTTGTATGCTTTATACATTCTATCCCCTGAGCTAATCCCCAAGTGGGGTAATAGATATTTATCAAGTAAGTCTGTAATTTTTTCACCTTGATCATTCTGTGTTAATCCAATTTTCTTTGACAAACACTCCGTTATCTGATCTTGTGTTTTTAATTCAGTTGTTTCATAAAGATTAATAAAAATATCATCATACTGCTTATCCTCAGAAATAGCTTTTGTAATATCTTGGTCTTTTACTAATCCAAGTGCTTTAATTATGGCGAATATTGGAACCCTTTTAAATCTTGTAAAGCTTATATAAATTATACCATCTTTCATTTGCTCTATTGTATGTGGGATTCTGTATACGCCTGATTCAGAATATAATTTTCCAGAATATTTACTTGGACCAGTTAAATTTTTATCAACAAATAATTTATTTGAAACTAAATCTTCTACAATGATTAATACACGTTCATTTCCATTAAGTATAAAATAACCACCTAAATCATTCGGGTCTTCGTAATGTTTAGCTAACCCTTCTTTATTTAATCCATATAAATGGCAATATTTTGATTTAACCATTACTGGAATTTTTCCTATCAACGAGGTAAATTGCTCTCTTTCTACACCATCCATATATGCTGAAACTGTCAAATAAATAGGGGCAGAATATGTTAATTTTCTTAATCTTGCCTCCATCGGATAAATATCGCGTCTAGAACCATCAGCCTCAACAATTTGGGGTTTTTCTATTGTTATTTTGCCAAATTTTATCTTGAAATCCTTTACTTCAGCAGGAATTATAGTAGGAATAATATCCTGTGTTTCATTTACTATTTCTTGTATTCCTTTTTCAATAAAACGATTGTAGCTTTCTATGTTGCTCTCTACAAGAGAATGGTTATCAAAATAATTTTTTATTAATATTCTATTAGGATTCATATTACTACTCTATAAAACTCGCTTTCCCCAGTTGTCGGGCTTTTTCTAATTATCTTAATTATATCACCTTTTTTAACATCTAATTTTGAAATTGCTGAATCTTCTTTTAATATTCTTGGAAGTTGTTTCTTTGAAATATTAAATTTCTTTAGAACTTCCTCTGATTCTTCCTCGTTTAATCTAGTATGCTTAGGAACGAATTCGTGTTTTGTGATGTCTATTTCTTCGGGCATTTTTTATTATGAACGGGCCGGATGGGATTTTCGCTTCATGAATTTTAACTCATGATCTTTTGAACCCACGACCACCTGCTTTCCTTAAACTTTAAAAGGCAGGTGCTCTACCAAGCTGAGCTACCGGCCCATCGTCGATATTTTAAAGTAATCTATCTAAAGAATCATTAAATTAACATAATTCTAATAAGGTGATAAAGGATTTTTTATTGTGGTTGGCTGTGATTTTAGTATCCTCTTGACTCATTTTAGAAAAATTACTTTTATCGATAAACTTTTTGCCATTCGTGGGTTTATAAAGTTTTCTTTTTTGAAAATTTTAAAGAGGTTATATATAAAGCTTATGTTTTAAAAATATTTTTCGAAAAACAAGCGCCTCGACCGGGATTCGAACCCGGATTGCTACCGTGACAGGGTAGAGTCCTAGCCATTAGACTATCGAAGCTTAATAGAATAAAGAATTTAGTTTGTTTTTAAATTTTGTTATTTAAAAAATAAATCCCCGCGGCCGGACTCGAACCAGCAGCCTAACCCGGATATTAAATCTTTCGGGATCCGCTGTCTGTTTTTCATTCTTAGCAATTGCCTTAAGTCAAACAGTGAATTGATCTACAGCCGAATGCTCCACCATTGAGCTACACGGGGCTTATAAAAATTATATAACATATTTAGTTTTTAAATATTGTTGTTTTAGGTTATAGTTACTTGGCTATTTTCCTTTTTTATTGTATAGGAATTCCCTGGAATTAAAGTAAGTGGTTGATTAGAAACATCTGTCGACAATAACCTAGAATAATCTTTGCCTTTAATGGTTATATAAATTTCTCTAACTGCTATATTCATGCTATAATCTTCGCTATTTATTTTAACAGGAAGTTTAATTGTTCTAGAGTAACCATCCTCTACCCTGCCTGCTAGATTAACTTCATTTCTTATTTCCTCTAACAAATTTTGTGTAGAAAGCATATCTTTCCTAGAAGAAGTAAAGGATAAATAATTTGAAGATAAAGCTAAATAAATTATTAAAATAGTTATAGCTGCACCAACAAAATACAGAAACTCTATCCCAACCTGAGCCTTTTTCATTTTATTTGAACATTAACTAATGAATTTCCAAGTGATTTTATAATTATATCATGTTTACCTTGCATAAGTGAGGTATATGTTAAAGAGGAGAAATTAACATCAGCGATTTTTGGTATCTCAACATATTGCCCGCCCTTAGCTATTATTATAAAAGTAATCTCTCTATTTTGAAACGTGATATTCTGTATCCCCTCTGGAAAATCAACGCTTAATTTAATCTGAGTTTCTGCGCCATAAACATTAACTTGATTAGCTGCATTAATTATTTCATTAGAAATTGCATCAATCTTTGAGGTTGTAACAGAATAGCTACTTTCAGTTGAATATTTAAAATACAAAAATGTTAATGGAACAACTAATAACAAAGCTAATCCAATAACTATTAAATATTCTGTAGCAACTTGTGCTTTAATATGTATCACCTCTTTATTTATTAAGAATTTTAGTATATAAATTTATTCATACCTTAAGGCATCAACTGGTTTTAATTTAGAAGCTTGATACGCTGGCAATGCTCCTGAAATCATTCCAACTAAAAATGCAAAAAATAATCCAAATAATAACAAAGGAAATTCTATTTTCATGATTAATAAAAACCCTGCTTCTGAAGAAATTTTCTCAACAATCAAGGCAATTCCTGTCCCAAGTAAAGTTCCAAAAATACCTCCAACAAAACCCATTAATCCTGATTCAACTAAAAATACTCCAAGAATATCTGAATTACGAGCACCTATAGCTTTCATTACTCCAATATCCTTGGTTCTTTCTAATACAGAAGTGTACATTGAATTTAGAATTCCGATTGCACCAACGATTAAAGATATTGCTGCAATACCAACTAAAACTATTTGAACAATTCCAAGAATAGTGTTAATTTGTTCAAGAATTTGCGAGGCAGTCATAACTTGAAAATTTGTATCCCCTCTTTTTTGTTTTAATTCTTTTTCAATTTTTTTCTGTAATGAAGGAATGTCTACGCCGGGTTTTGTTTGAGCAATTATCACATCAACCTGATTGGGTTCATTAAATATCTCGCGTGCAGTTTCTAATGGGATATTAATCTGGTTATCATCCTGCGAATTTCCAATTTCTTTTAGTATACCAACAATTTTGAATTCTTGTTTATTAATCTCAATTTTATTTCCAATCCTCAATTCCTTAGAGAACATTTCTTTTGCAACCCTTATCCCAATTACTGCTGAGAATTTGTCATTCGATTTAATTACTCTTCCTTGTTCTAAACCAATGTTAGCATCACTTAAAAATTGTTCATAATCTTCTGCTGGTAAGGCTGCAATTTGAGTAAAACCAACCTCCTTATTATATTTTACCTCACCTGCCTTAAATATTCCCGGAACTACGTATTTAAATCCAGAAATTTTTTTAATTGTATCCACATCTTTAATTGTTAACCCCCCTGATACAGTTCCTGGTCCTTGAAAACCTTTTGAAGAGATTAAAATACGATTAGTTCCAAATTGTTCAAATTGTGTTTCTATTGTATTTTCTAGACCACGAGAAATAGTAATCAAGGAAATAATAGCAGCTACTCCAATAATTATCCCAATTATTGTTAACCAGGACCTAAGTTTTCTATGGGTAATACTATTTATTGCGAGTAAAAAATATTCTGTAATCATATTTTTCTTTTTCTTAATCTTCTATAAATAAAATAAATTATTAATAATGAAATTACAGGGATTAAGATGGTTAGGTAAATATTATTTTTAACTAAACCAAGTTGCTTAGCTTCTTCTAAAGTATAAACATTTAATGTTACTTGTTTATTTTCAGCATATTCATTGTTATTTTTATCTTGATATGCTATGTTTAACAATAATTTAGGATTTTTTACCTTTGGAATAATTGTAAATTCTGCTGTTTCAAAATCTTCTACATCTATCTTACTGATATAGATTGAATTTGTTGATAATAATTCGTATTCTGGATTTTGTAATAAATTTAATCTCAAGGATTTAATTTCAGTTAATCCTAAGTTTACTAACTTAATTATTATTTTTCCTTGATCATTAACCTTAACAACCTCAGAACTTTCTAATGTAACATCTAATTTTGGTTTTGCTTCTACATTTATGCTGATTAATGTATCTTTAACAGTTGTATTATAACTTATTTTTAATGGAATCTTGTATATTCTTGACTCTGCTTCTGGCAATGTAATTAATTTAAAATTAACCTGTCTTGAATCATCCTCATTAATCTCATCTAATATTTGTTCTGTTGCACTATCAACTGGAGCAAATGGCAAGCTAGTTAAATCTAGTTTTATATCTATATTTTTAATATCTTTATCACCAATATTTTCTAGAATAATGCTTAATGTAATCTTTTCTCCAGGTGCAACTTTTTGTGGTTGGGAAATTACTTCTCTCACACCAATTTGTGCACTAACTAGACTAGTTAAAAGTAATATACTAATTAAGATTAAAAATAATTTTTTCATAATTATACTTTGAGCTTTCATTTTATCCGCCTTTATAAATTTTGCCATCTTTTAAATGAATAATTTTATTTGCTAATTTAGTTAAATCAGGATTATGAGTAACTAAAATTACTGTTTTGCCTTTCTTATTTAAATCTTTTAAAATTTTCATTATCTCATCCCCTGTCTTGGTATCTAAGTTACCAGTAGGCTCATCTGCTAAAATAACTTCAGGATCGTTTGCCAATGCACGAGCAATTGCTACTCTTTGTCTTTCTCCCCCAGATAATTCACCAGGCAAATGATTCATTCTATGTTTTAATCCAACTAGCTCAAGTAATTCTTTAGCTCTTGTAAACTTCTCACTTCTCGAAATCTTTTGAAAAGTCATTGGCAAAGCAACATTATCTAAAGCTGTTAAACTAGTAATTAAATTAAATGTTTGAAATATAAATCCAATTTTTTTACCACGAATTTGAGCTAAGTCACTTTCTAATAAATGAGAGATATTGTGTTGTTCAAGATAAATATCTCCTTTTGTTGGGGTATCTAAGCAACCAACTAAATTCATTGCAGTACTTTTTCCTGATCCGCTCGGTCCCATTATAGCTACAAAATCACCTTTGTTAACACTTAAACTAATGCCGTTTATAGCTGGAATTTCAACCTCATCTAACTGATAAATCTTATGCACATCTTCTAATCTAATTAAAGTTGTCATATATTTTTGGCAATTTATAAAGTATTTAAATGTTTTGGTTTGATGATTATTATAAAGTGGTAACAAATAGAAAGGTTTAAAAATAAGTAAATATTTGTAAAATAATGCCAAATCCACGTTATATTAAAAATGGAAAAGCAACAGATGAGCTTGAGTTTAAGTTAAAAATGGCTCATTATGTTTACATGTCTGAATTAGAACCATTTTGTAAGGGTTTTGGTTATGAACATGAGCTAGAAAATCTAAGAAATATACAAGCTGTTTATTTAATTGGTTCTCATGCTCAAGATTCTGGTTGGGATGATGAAAAAAGCGATATTGATTTTAGATTCTTAATTCCAAATATGTTACCAGCGACTTTTGATGAATATAAAAGAAAAGTTTTAGATTCTATGTTGCATATTGGAGAAAAAAGAAATTGGATAGATATATTTGCAAGTCAAAGAGATGACCAAATAACTTCCCCAAGATATAATATAACTAATTTATGGAAAGAATTTAATCAAGAAGTTTAACTTATTAATCCTAAAATATAAGCTAAAGCATGACTCGCTCTTAATGGTTTTTTTGTTTCTTTTGTTAATCTAAAACTATGATCTAGTTTATCCCTTAATTCTTGGGTTAATCCAAATTTTTCATTACCAAATACCAAATTTATTTTATTGTTTTTATTTTTATTATAAAACTCCTTAAAATCTTTTTCATCTAATTTTGAGTTTATTGAAAAACCTATTTTAATCCCTTCTAATTTTTTATTTATGTTTAAAGTAAAATTTTCGTAAGGAATTCCTTTTGCTTCTTGCTTTGCTTTGTTTATTAAATTTGTAATGTTTT
>JBBSZH010000032.1:0-1767 GCA_038044845.1 Nanobdellota archaeon | reverse complement strand
TTACGTGAAAGAGTTAAGCCAGTTTTATTTATTAATAAAGTTGATAGATTAATAAAAGAAGTTAAACTTACGCCTGAAAAAATTCAAGAACGTTTAACCCAAGTTATTCGTGATGTTAATAGATTTATTAATAATGTTGCTCCAGAAGAATTTAAAGGAAAATGGGATTTAAATGTGCAGGATGGAAGTGTTTGTTTTGGATCAGCATTTCATAAATGGGCTTTAAGTATTCCATATATGCAAAAACATAATGTTAGTTTTAAAGATGTTTTTTTAGCTTATGAACATGATAATCCAAATGAGATGGCAAGAAAAGCACCATTGCATAAAGTTGTGCTAAACATGGTTGTTAAACATCTTCCAAATCCTAAAGAAGCTCAAAAATATAGAATTCCAAAAATCTGGCATGGTGATCTTGATTCAGAAGAGGGTAAAGCATTAATTAATTGCGATCCTAATGGGCCAGTTGCATTTGTTGTTACTAAAATTGTAATTGATAAGCATGCTGGTGAGGTTGCAGCTGGAAGGTTATTCTCAGGAACTGTAAAACAAGGTCAGGAAGTTAATATGATATTAGCTAAAAGAACTATCAGAGTACAACAAGTTAATATTTACAAAGGCCCAATAAGGATGCAAGTAGATTCAGCTGTAGGCGGTAATATAATAGGGATAGTTGGATTAAAAGACGCTTATGCTGGTGAAACAGTTTCTAGTATAAATTTAACTCCTTTTGAAGCAATTAAACATATTTTTGAACCAGTTGTTACTAAATCAATAGACGCTAAAAAACCTTCTGACTTACCAAGATTAGTTGAGGTGTTAAAGCAAGTAGGCAAGGAAGATCCAAGTATTAAGATTGAGATTAACCAAGAAACAGGCGAGAATTTAATGTCTGGAATGGGAGAATTACATTTAGAAATCATTGAGAATAGAATTAAAAGTGAAAAAGGATTAGATATTGTAACTAGTGAGCCAATTGTTGTTTATCGTGAAACAATTCAAAAAGCAAGTCCTGAAGTTGAGGGAAGAACTCCAAATAAGCATAATGTATTTTATTTTAAAGTTGAGCCATTAGATGAAAATATTTTTGAAGCAATTCGCTCAGGAGAGCTGGCTGAAACAGGTGTAAAAAAGAAAGACAAAACATTATGGGAGCAATTAGTTAAATTAGGAGTAGATGCAAAAGAAGCCAGGCAATATCGAGATATATTTAGAAGAAATGTTTTAATTGATGGTACAAGGGGAGAGGTTCATATAGGTGAAGTTATTGAAATGATTATAGAGGGGTTTGAACAAGTTATGAATGAAGGACCATTAGCAAGAGAACCAGGAATGAAAATGAAAGTTATTTTAACAGATACTAAATTACATGAAGATGCTATTCACCGTGGACCAGCTCAAGTTTTACCAGCTGTAAGGGATGCAATTAAAGAAGCTATGCTTAAAGCACAAGCAACAATTTACGAGCCATTACAAATTTTAGAGATAGATGCACCTGCTCATTTTCTGGGAGAAATAAGTAAATTAATTCAAAATAAACGTGGACAATTATTAGATGTAGAGCAAACTGGTGATTACATAAAAGTTAAAGTAAAATTACCTGTAGCTGAGATGTTTGGATTGAGTAATGATTTAAGAAGTGCTACAGAAGGAAGAGGGAGTCATTATGTTATTGACCAGGTATTTGAGAGATTGCCAATTGAATTACAGCAAAAAATTGTTACAAATATTAGAAAAAGGAAAGGTTTAACTGAAAATATGTAATTA
>JBBSZH010000031.1:0-1128 GCA_038044845.1 Nanobdellota archaeon | reverse complement strand
GCGTTGATAGGACTGTGGTGTAAGCATCAAGGTAACGAGATGTTCAGCCAGCAGTTACTAATAGCTTGAAAAAATATATCTGCCTATGTTCTTTTTATTTTTCTAAAAATTGTAAAAAGAAATCTTTAAAAAGCATTAAATTATCTTAATATTGTAGGTAGACCACCTAACCACGGATTACAAGAATGTTGCGAAAATGGCAATAATTCTTTTAAAAATCTGAGGAAAGTCCGTCCACCAAAGCGAAAGCTGAAAGTGCAACCTTGAATAAAGGTTTCAGAAATGGAAGTCAACAGCTCAGAAACGATACTTCCTTATGTTGCAAAAGATGTGGCTTGCGAAGTTTCTCGTAAGAGAAATGAGATAACCAGCTGAATAGACATAAGGGAAAGTTGAAACGACTAGTACTTGCTGGTGCAAAGCTCTTGAAGCTGCTCAGTAGAATGTTAGGAAGATTTGTCCTTGTTTACGAGGAAATCTACAGAAGACGGCTTATTGTCTACCTACATTAATTTTTTATACTTTTTTGTTTAATTAAATTTATGCATAAAATTTTAACTAAAGAAGAATATAAAAGAAGATTAGAAGAAATTAAACCTTTAGAAATTTTAACTGAACAAGAAATTAAAAAACTAAAAGAATCTGGAGAAATTGCATTATTCTCACCAAGAATTAATCATCAAGGAAGAGATTATTTATTAATAGTTTATAATAATCTTTACGGTGCTATTTTATATGAGTTTGATAAAGAAAATAAATCTTATAAAATAAAAAATTAGAAAACCTTTTAAATCTAAATTTTTTATTAGTATCATGGCTGATGAAAGGGTACAATTACCTTCTGGAATGGGTGGCTTAGTTAGATATTTTGATGATGCTAAAAGCAAAATTCGATTTAAACCAGAACACGTTGTAGCCTTTGTTGTAATTGTAATTGTTGTAGAAATTTTATTACAGACTTTATAATTTTAAGGAGTAAAAAATGTTTCCTGGAATGAACAAAAAAATGATTGAGCAGGCTATGAAAAAATTAAATATGAAACAAGAAGAAATAGATGCTCAAGAAGTTATAATTAAAGGAAGCAAGAGTTTTGTTATTAAAAATCCTCAGGTAATGAAAGTTGATGT
>JBBSZH010000030.1:0-2751 GCA_038044845.1 Nanobdellota archaeon | reverse complement strand
ATTATAATAGCTGGTGCAATTATCTTAGCTTTTTTTGTTAATTTTGCATTGAAATACAAATCATTGCAAGAAGAAAAGATTTCAGTTGAATTATTAATCAATTTAGATAATGCCTTATTTAATTTACAAGCCTCTCCTTTTAATACGTTTGATGTAGTTAATGTTCCTAAAGATTTAGAGATTACATGTAATAATTTAAAAATTGGAAATAGAAATTATAGTAATGATAAATTAATCTTCTCCCCAAAAAATTTAAAAGATAAAATTTATATTTATTATAAACCTTTTAATTTTCCATTTAAAATCGAGAACTTTTATTATATAATTTCTCCAGATAATAAATTTTATTTAATCGCAGGTGATCAAAAGTCAAGGGAATTTGCACAATTATTGATTGATAATTTACCTGAGGGATTTAAACAAAATATAGCTATTGAATCAACTAGACAAGTTACAGGTAAAAACATTTTTATTAACACAGCCGCAAACATTAACGATGTTAAAATTATTCTGCAAGATAATAAAATCTCTATTAATTATAATAACAAATTATACGAGGATGTTAATCAAGAATTAGTTTATGGGGCAATGTTCTCAGATAATTTTGATTGCGCGTATAATAAATTAAAACCAAGTTTAGAAAAAACAATTTCAAGCTATCAAAGTAAATTAATATTATTACAAAATTCAAACTGTAATTACTCGCCATTTGTTCAATATTTAAATAAACTAAAAGAGCTAAAAAATGAGAATATAAAACCAATTGAAGCTTTAAATCAAAATTTAGCCTCGTTAAACTGTCCTGTGCTATATTAGAAAAGTTTATATAGTTGTAAATCTACAACATAAGTTGTAAAAATGCAACTATTAGAACAAGTTTTAGGATCGAGAAATAATATAAGGGTTTTAAGGTATCTCGTAAAACACCTTAATTGGGAGTTTAACATAAGCGAGTTATCAAAAGACACCGGCATAAATAAAGGCGCATTAAGCAGATTAATCAAAAAATTAAAACAAAATAATACTATAAAGATAAATCAGAAAGGTAAAATTATTTTATTCAAATTAAACAAGGAAAATATAATTATGAAAAATTTAATAATCCCTTTATTTAAAAAAGAGGATAATTTTTTTAATCAATTTATCAGACCGAAATTACTAAAATTGAAAGCAAAAAATGCATTATCAATAATATTATATGGATCATATGCTAGAAACGATTTTAAGCTAAGTTCTGATTTGGATTTATTGATTATTGTAAAAAGTAAAGATACTAAATTTGAGAATGAAATTGATGAATTAAAAAAAGAATTTTTAGATAATGATATATTAGTTAGGACAGATATTATGGCATTAAATGAATTTAAAAAATTATACAAGATAAAAGAGCCTTTAATTATGTCAATAGAGAAAAATCATGAAGTATTATATGGTAAAAATCTTACTGAGTTAATAAAATGAAAAAAGAAGATAAACTAAAAGCAACAATAAGATTGAAAGACGCAGATGAATTTTTAGCTAGTTCTAAGGATAACTTGAATCTTGGAAGGTTTAAAGCAAGTTTAGATCATGCCATAGATGCAGTAATTGCTGCAAACGATGCATTTACTATTTATCTTATTGAACAAGTTGCTTCGGCAAATCACCATGAAGCAATAACATTGCATAAATTAGCAGGACAAAAAATTAGCGAGAATAAAGCTAATGAGATAGCAGAACTTTTAGAAGAGAGGCATCGTAAGACTTACAGAACCGTATCTGTAAATAGAGATTTAGCTGAATTGATTTTTAAGAGGGCAAAGAGATTCTTAGATTGGGTAAAAAATAAAATAAAATGAAAAGGTTTATAAATGTTCCAATTATGGTACAATTATACCAAAAATGGAACAGATAAAGAAGGTAAAAGAATTATTCTTTGAAAATCCGTCTAAAGAGTTTTATCTTAGAGAAATAAGTAAATTAACAAATGTACCAATAACAAGTACTAAAAGAATATTAAATGAATTAAAAAATGAAGAATTAATTACAAAACTTAAAACTAAACCTTATCCCAAATATAGAGCAAATACAGAGGGTTTTTATTATATATATCACAAAAAGAATAATTTAATAGAAAAAATTTATGAATCAGGTTTAATAGGTTACTTAATTAAAGAGCTCACCCCAACAGTTATTATATTGTTTGGAAGTTGTGCTAAGGGCGAATATAATATTAAAAGCGATATAGATTTATTTGTAGAATCTGAAGAGAACAAAATAAATTTAGTTAAATACGAAAAAATGTTAAAGCATAAAATTAATGTTTTCTTTGATAAATCTATTCATAATCTAAGCCAAGAATTAGCCAATAATATCTTAAATGGAGAAAAACTTTATGGTTTTATAAGGTTAAAATGGATAAAAGAATAATGGATTGGGAAATCTGCGAAAAAGAACATATTAATAAAGTTCGAGCAGATAAAGAAAAAATAAATTCTATTTTAAAAATGTTAGATATCCTACTTAAGATAACTAAACAAATTAAAAAAGACGAAGAAACTGTTTCTATTATAACTGGAAATTATTATGAGATAATTAAAGAATTATTAACAGCTTTGTTGTTAAAGCATGGCATGAAATCTGATAATCATGAATGTCTAGTTTCATTCTTTAAAAAGCATTATCCTAACTACGATTATGAAGCAAATTTGGTACACGAACTAAAAAATATTAGAAACAGAATTTATTATGATGGCATATTTGTTAAAAAAT
>JBBSZH010000029.1:0-2110 GCA_038044845.1 Nanobdellota archaeon | reverse complement strand
TCAGCTGGGAATAAAATTGTATGAAATGGAATATTATCTTTACCAACAAAATGATAAATTTTAGAGTTTTTTTTCTTCCAATACTCTTGCCATTTATTAATATTCCACTCTTTTGTTGAACTTATATATCCTATAGCTGCTTCTGCCCATACATAAAAAATCAAATCTTCAAAACCTTTAAATGGAATCTTTATCCCCCATCTTAAATTTCTGGATATGCACCTTGGTTTTAACCCTTCTTTTATCCAAGCTAAGGCTATGCCTTTTACTTGAGGCCTCCAAGCTTTACTTTTTTTAATCCATGATTCTAGCTTACTAGACAATTTTGTTAAATCTAAGAAAATGTGTTTTACTCTTCTAAACTCTATATCACTTTTATTACAAATTATGCAATGAGGATTTTTTAATTGAATTGGATCGAGTATTTTGCCGCAATTTTCACATTGATCTCCGCGAGCATTTTCGTAATTACAATAAGGACAAGTTCCTTCTATATAACGGTCAGCTAAAGCAATTTTATCATTTTTACAATAAGGTGTTTCTAAATAACCTTCTTTTATATATCCATGATCATAAACTTTTTTAAAAAATTCTTGTACTGTTTTATGATGTATTTCTTTACTTGTTCTAGAGAAATTATCATAACTAAAATTAAACCAGTCATTTATCTCTTTATGTTTATTATAATAAAAGTCAGCTAATTTTTTAGGAGTTGTATTGTTCTTTATAGCTGCAACTTCTATTGGTGTTCCATGCTCATCTGTTCCCCCAATAAAAGCAGAATTATAACCATTTAATTTGCAATATCTAGCAAAAATATCTGCGGGTAAATGACTTCCGACTATATTTCCTAAATGGGGAATGTTATTTACATAAGGAAGTGCTGCGGTTATTAATCTGTTTTCTTTTTTCATAACATTTTTAAGATAAAGTAATTATTTAAATATTTGGATAAGCAGTATTAGTCTAGTGGTATGACAGGAGATTCCCAATCTTCTAGCCCGGGTTCAATTCCCGGATACTGCATATAGCCCTGTGGTCTAGTCGGTCAATGACGGCAGGCTCTGGACCTGCAGACAGAAGTTCGAATCTTCTCGGGGCTATTCATAACTTTTATAAAATCAATTAAAATATTAATTTTAGGCTCCTGTAGTCTAATGGTTAAGGATCTCAGCCTCTCGCGCTGAGGATCTGGGTTCAAATCCCAGCAGGAGCATTATTTTCTCCTCTTCATTAATTCTTTAAAAGAGGCCATATCATGAGCTTTTTCATAACCTATCCCCTGCTTCATTGCTTTAAGTTCAGTATATTCGTGCAATATTATAGCATTAACCTCTTTAGTTTTATAATAAATTTTATCAACCCATATCTCATTTATTGGAATATATAAATAATGTAAGCCATTTCCACCCATAACAAAGTCTATATCTAGGTTATTTCTTAACAATTCTCCATCAACAATAAAAATTTTATAGCCCTTATAATTTTTTAATTTTTTTATTCTTGGATCAAACTTTAATTTATATTTGGATTTTCTTTCCATATATTTTTTAATATTTTTTATCTTATACCAATTTCTAAGTTTTGGTTCTGTTTCAAAAACCTCTTTTTTAATTTCTTCTTTATTCATTAAAATTATAAACATTAACTTATTTAAATAGATTATGAAATATGACCAACATTTTATGATTGATGTAGAAATAGCTAAAAAAATAGTTTCTTTTTTAGATATAAAAGATAATGAAAAAATTTTAGAGATTGGACCTGGAAAAGGAATCTTAACTCAATTTTTAAAAGGAGATATTACTGTAGTTGAAATAGACAAAAAATTATGTAAGGAGTTAAAAGAAAAATTTCCAAATATTAAAATAATTAATACAAGCATAATAAATTATAATGGTAATCTTGATAAAATAATTTCAAATGTCCCTTATTCTATTCTTGAACCATTAATGAATAAATTAATGAAAATAAAATTTAAGTTAGTAATCTTAACAGTTCCAAGTAAATTCATGGAAAAAGGAGTTTTAAATTTAATTATGAATCATTTTTTCACAATAAATAAATTAATGAATGTTAATAAGCATGCATTTTACCCTGTTCCAAAAGT
>JBBSZH010000028.1:5471-7313 GCA_038044845.1 Nanobdellota archaeon | reverse complement strand
ACATTAAAAATTAGTAAAGATAAAGATATTTATCTAGAAATAAAAAATGAATAAAAAAGCACAATTTGAAACATCTCATGAATTAATAATTTGGATACCTAGGATAATTTTATTAGTGATAGTTGTTGGAACTGTTTTTTTCTTAATTACCTTGCCAATAAAGCAAAGTTTTGAAATAGATAAATTACAACAAATAATTTTAAGACAGAGGTTCGTTTATAGTGAAGATTGTTTGGCGTATAAAGATGATAAAATTTATTCTGGAATTATTGATTTAAAGAAATTTAATCAAGTTAATTTAGAGAATTGTTTTCAGACTGATGATAAATTAGGCGTTAGTTTAAGTTTAATAAAGAATGATGTTAAAACCATTAATTTAAATCCTAAAATAGCTGATAAACTTAATTTTTGTTTTGATACAAAGCATTTCACTTGTACAAATTATACATATTATGTTTTGACTAAGTCGGATAATAATTTTGAAACTGCATTATTAAATATTGCTATGATAAAATTAAAATGAAAAAAGGAGAAAGTGCAATAACATTCGTATTTTCATTAATTTTTCTAGTTATAATAATGACAATTTTTTATGCTTTATTTTTATTGTCTTCTGTAAGTAAAACAACTTATGCTATTAATCAAATTAGTTCAGGAGATGTCAATATTAATTTAATTAATTATTTAAGAACACCATTTGAAGATGAAAAAATTCAAGATTTAATTGTAAGCTCTTATTATAATAACGATTATAAAAAACTTGAAATTGAGACAGAGAATATCTTTAACAAAATTTATGATAAAGAAAAATGCCCGTTATGGAATATTAAAGGAGAGATTGATGATGATAAGTTCTTTGAATTTGAATCTGGGTTTGATATAAGAAAATATAATAGACCAACACCAAGAGGTAATATTCTTAACTTATTCACACAAGAGTATCTTTTAACTAAATCATCTTCAATAGACTTAACTTTGCCAGATTCAAGCAAGAAAGCAAAAATAACTTTAACAGAGGGGTGTATAAATGAATAAGAAAGCAATTTTCATGCCATTATTGTCATTTTTTGTATTAATTATATTAATTTACTCCTATTATGAATTAGTTGTTAAAGAACATCCAGATCAATATAAAGATATTGGGATTAATCAAGCAGAGATTATAAAAGCATATAACAAAGGCATGGAATATGAATTTAATGCAGAAAATGCTGTTAACTATGCATCTTACATTGCAATAAATAATTTCTCAAAGAACGGGGGAGTTCAAGCTAATTGCGGTGGAAAATGGAAATTTAATTCAAACTGTGAGCCAGATCTAGAAAAAAACTTTATTGAAATATTTAATTCAGCATTAACCAACTATAGTTATACTGCTAAAGATATTAAAATAGAAAATAATACTATAATTATTATTTTAGATTTTAATTATAAAAAAGAATCTAAAAACTTTAAGCTAGAATATAACTTACCTATAACAATAAAACAGGACTTAGCTATTGACTTTAATAAATTAAATTTGTTAAAAGAAAGGATAAAGGACTGTGCTAGAAAAGGAGAAGATTTAAATATTTGTAGTAATGAAAAAAATAAAGTTCAAGGAGATATTGTAACATTTACTATAGAAAACAATAAAAACATAGTTATTTATACAGATAAGTTAGAAACAAAAAAATCAGATTTTGTTTTTAAAATAGATACACAAGATACAGGGTTTATAACCAAACTACAACTTTAATAACTAAAATGATTGGATTAACATATCAACAAATAGTAGAGAAAATACAAAAGGAAAAAAGTCTTTCTTTATCAGAGATAGAGGTTAAGGTTAAGGCTAAATTA
>JBBSZH010000028.1:0-5371 GCA_038044845.1 Nanobdellota archaeon | reverse complement strand
GGGGATGAAACAGGAACTTGCAGAGTAGTTCTTTGGGATACTAATCATATAAAAGAAGTTGAAAATGGAAATATAATAAAAGATAAGGTAATCAAGGTGAAAAATGCATATGTTAAAGAGAATAATGGATTTAAGGAGATTCATTTAGGAAATCGCGCTAACATTGATTTAAATCCTGAAGAAAAAATTGATAATGTTAAATTAGGACTTATTCGTGATATAATAAAGAAACAGATTAAGGACTTAATCGCGGGAGAATTTGCAAGCATTTCTGGAACGATTGTACAAGTATTTGAGCCAAAGTTTTATGACGCGTGCTCTGAATGCGGGAAGAAAATTAATGAAAGCTTAAAATGCGAGTTACATCCAAATTCTGTTGCGAGTAAAATGCCTGTCTTTAACTTTTATTTGGATGATGGAAGCGATAATATAAGATTGGTTGCTTTTAGGGATAATGCACACAAATTAATAGAAAATCTTAATGAAATCAAAGAAAATCCAGCTTTATTTGAAGAAACAAGGATTAATTTGTTAGGAAGTCAATATATTTTTACAGGAAAAGTAACTAAAAATGAGATGTTTGACAGAAAAGAATTTATCATAAATAACATAGAACAAATAAATCCAGAAGAGGTTGCACAGGAGATTATCGAGCAAATTGATGTTTAAGACTCATTTAATGTTCTCTTTATTAATTAGTTTATTAATTTTTAATTATTTTAATTTAAATCCTTACTTATTTATTTTAATTTTGATATTAGCAGGAAGTTTGCCAGATATTGATCATGCTAAAAGTAAGATTGGAAGAAAATTCTTTCCTATTTCATGGTTTGTAAATTTGTTTTTTGGCCATCGTAAATTAATTCATAGTATATTTTTTGCAAGTGTTTTATCTTTAATAATAAAATTAAGTTTTGGTAACTATTGGATTCCCTTTTACATTGGTTATTTAAGTCATTTATTTTTAGATTGTTTAACAAAGCAAGGATTGCATATATTTTATCCTTCTAATTTTAAACTTAAAGGATTTATTAAGACAAACGGGTTGTTTGAGAGATTATCTTTATTGGTTTTATTTATTTTGAATGTTTATTATATTTTAACATATATTTTCTAAAATAATTGTTAGTTTCCAACTGTCCAAGTGACAACCGCACTAATTAGCTTTATAAATAAGTATATCTTTACTATAATAAGTTAGCTGAAATAAAATCCGAGAAGGAAGCTAATTTTCAATCAAAAACCGAAAGGAGAGGATTTATGTGAAAGGAGAAATATGGGCAAAAGAGGAGATAGAATTTTTAAGAAATAACTATTCTATTATGAAAAATGAAGAGCTCTCCAAAAACCTGAATCATTCTATAAGTTCAATTATAACAAAAGCCAATCACCATTTTAATCTAAAAAAACTTAAAACATGTAAGTATTGTAGGATAAATATAGACAATTTAGCTAATAACGCTATCGTATGCAATAATTGTAGAATAGAACACATAAAGAATCGTAAAAAAGAATATTATATAAAAAACAGAAAAAAATTAATAAATAAAAAATCATGGACAAAAGAAGAACTCGAATATTTAAAGCAAAACTACCCCCTTAAAAAAAATGATGAATTAGAACAATATTTGAGCCACTCTGTTAATTCAATTATAACCAAGGCAAATAATTATTTAAAACTAAAGAAATTGAGATTATGTAAATCATGTAGGGTAGACATCACCAATTTAGTTCATAATGCTGTTACTTGTAATACATGTAGGATAGAATATAAAAAACAATATAAAAAAGAATGGCATATGAAAAATCGAGAAAAAAATCTTAAAAGATATAATAAATGGAAAATCAATAATCCAGAACATAAAAAAGAATTAGATAAAATATGGAGAGTTAAAAACGCTGAAAGAAAGAGAAATAATGATAGAATATATCATGAAAAGTTAAGAAAAATCGAAAATGAGAGGAGAACCAAGCTAGGATTGCCTTTAATTGGAAATTATTACCAAAAAGAAAAAGAACTTTTATTGTATATTAAAAATTTATTTCCAAATATGAAAATAATTTCTCATGATAGAAAGGTGTTGGGTAATCGATTAGAATTAGATATTTTCATACCAGAACTAAATTTAGCATTTGAGTATCAAGGAGAACACCATTTCGACCCAAATAATCATTTCTATTTTAAAAATCAAGAAGACTTTCACGCACTTCAGAAGAGAGATCATTTAAAAAAAGATTTATGTAAAAAGAATGACATAGTTTTAATTGAATTTTATTATCATGAGAGATTGGATGAACAATTTGTCTTAAAAAAATTATTTGAAAATGGTATTTTTAATAATCAATCGAGATTGGTTGGATATTCTTTAAAAATAAATGAAATAAAAAGGGAAACCAAGGAGGTATCAAAATGGGAAACAGACCAATTAAAAAATTTAGAAGCGGGAATATAGAGGCTGCAATATGGAGCAATGAGAAAGAGTTTAATGGGGGTTTAGTTGAGTTTAAAACAGTTACATTAAGCAGAAGCTATAAGAAAAAAGACGAAGAGATTTGGAGAAGTGATGTTATTAATTTAAGAAAGGGGGACATCCCTAAGATGATGGTTGTTTTACAAAAAGCACAAGAAGAATTATTATTAAACCAAGAAGCAGAAGAGGAGGGTGAGTAAAATGGCTGAAAAAAAAGAATTCAAGATTACTGATTTACCAGGTGTTGGAGCAGCAACTGCTGAAAAATTAGAAGAAGCTGGTTTTAACACTTTAATGAATATTGCTGTAGCCAGTCCTGCCGATATGGTTGAAGTTGCGGGTGTAACAGAAGCAACTGCTAGGAAAATAATAAATGTTGCGAGAAATAAATTAGATATGGGTTTTGAAACAGGAATAGAAGCTTTAGAAAAAAGAGCTAAAGTAATAAAAATAACAACAAATAGCAAATCTTTAGATTCTTTATTTGGCGGCGGAATAGAAACCAATGCAATTACAGAATGTTATGGCCAATTTGGAAGTGGAAAATCAAATATCGCGCATCAACTCGCAGTGAATGTTCAATTACCAAAAGATAAAGGCGGAGCAGATGGAATTGCTGTATGGTTAGATACAGAAAGCACTTTTAGACCAGAGAGAATTAAGCAAATTGCAGAGAATAATGGTTTAGATGCAAATGAAATTTTAAAAGGAATTAGAGTTGTACGTTGCTTTAATTCAGATCATCAAATGTTAGTTGCTGAAAAAGTAGAAGATTTGATAAAAAATGATAACCTTCCAGTAAAATTACTTATTGTAGATTCGTTAATGAGTTTATTTAGAAGTGATTTTAGTGGACGTGGACAACTCGCTGATCGTCAACAGAAATTAAACAAGCACTTACACACATTACTTAAATTAGCAAATAATTATAGCATTGCAGTTTATGTAACTAACCAAGTAATGGCTAATCCTGCTGTGTTCTTCGGGGATCCAACCACTCCCATTGGGGGCCATATAGTCGGACATAATTGTTTAACTGCAGATTCTTTAATACAATTAGAAAATGGGACTATAATACCCATTGGAGATGTAGAACCTGGACAAAGAGTTATGGGGAATAAAATAAACTCTGATTTAAAAACTTCTAATGCATTAATTGATAAAAAAATTATTAATTTAGATGCAAATGAGGTGTATGAAATTGATGCTGGAAATAAAATTAAAGCATCTGCGAAACATAGATTTTTCAAGCTAAATAATTTTGAAATAAAAGAAGTTTATGCAAAAGAAATTAAGGAAGGAGATTATTTGGCAAGAGTCAATTCCTTAAATTTTAAAGGTTCGGAACAACAACTACCTCAAATAAAACATACAGAAATGCTAGTGGTTAATAAAGAAGGTTCTAGTTTTATTAAAGATCAATTAAATAAACTAGGGTTTACCAGAAAAGAAATTTGTGAAGAGTTAAAAATAACACCAAGGCAATTAAGAAGGGTATTAAATCAGGAATATGCAACCAACAGGGAAAACATTGATTTATTAATTCAAAATGGTGTTGGCAATGAATTACATGGATTTGTGCAACAATATACTTCTAATAAATACAGAAATATTATCATACCAGAGAATTTAACTACAGAAATAGCACAGATTTTAGGTTATTTAATAGGCGATGGCAATCTTTATGGTACTTCAATAAGATTTAGAGATGCAAGGGTTCAAGTTTTGGAAAATTATAGTAACCTATTTGAATATACTTTTAATCTAAAAGGGACAATCTCTAAAATTAAAAATAAAAATTGTTGTCAGTTAGAAATTAATAGTGTTGAATTAAATGATTTATTCTCTTTATTAAAGCAAAACGTTTATTATTATATCTCAAAATCTCCTAAAGAACACATAGCAGCATTTATCAGGGGTTTTGCTGATGCAGAAGGATATGTTAATAAAAAGAGAAAAAGGATAACTATTAGCCAGAAACACGATGCCATACTTAGATTTATACAGCTTTTACTTTATAGAGTTAACATACAAGCTGTTTTAGAAAGACAATTTAGTAGAAAAAAGAATAAGGTAACTTATAATCTTAGATTAGATGATTCTGAAGCCTTAAACTTTATAAAGAAAATCGGATTAACTGCAAAAGATAAATTAGAAATTACTGAAAACTGGTTTGATTTTAAAATTAATGAGAGAAAAATCTTTCCTATTAACAGAAAAGAAATATGGAATTTAATTAAATCCGAGGGTTATTACCCAACGCATTTTATGGCACCAAAAGTCGATAGATTCATGACTATTCAAAATGTAAAATTAGCTATAGAAAAGTTTAAATTAGCTGGAATAAAAAATGAATTAAATAAAAAGAAAGTAGAGTTTATAGAAAATCTGATTAACTCAAATATAACTTGGAACAAAGTCAAGAAAGTAAATAAATTGGGTAATAAGGAAGCATTGTATGATATAAGCGTTCCAGGACAAGAAAATTATATTGCGGATGGTTTCTTAGTCCATAATTCAACTTACAGAGTTTACTTGAGAAAGGGAAAAAAAGATACAAGGGTTGCAAAGATGATCGATGCCCCTCATTTAGTTGAAGCAGAGTCAATTTTTAAAATAACAGAAAAAGGAATTGAAGATGCTTCTTAATTTTTATTTTTTTAAAAAGAGGTTAAAATGGACATAATCAATTTAATGGAAAAAGAATTGTTAAGAAGAAATTATAGTTTAAGAACTATTGAAACTTACAATTATTGCTTGAATAATTTCTTGAGATATTGTAAAAAAGATTTTAAGAAAATAAATAAACAAGACATTAAAAATTATTTGGATAAATTGATTAATAAAAATGTTTCAGGAAGCACGATTAATGTTAATTTAAACGCTTTAAAATTTTTATT
>JBBSZH010000027.1:0-3592 GCA_038044845.1 Nanobdellota archaeon | reverse complement strand
CAGTTATACAAACCATAAAGCTTTTAAATCATTTATCAAGAAATTAAATAGTTCTAAAATGGCTAAACATACTGGACCAACAACACTAGAATTAAGAAAATTAATTATTGAATTAAGAAAATTAGCTAGCAAACAAAAAGTTAAATTATGGAAAAGGATTGCGAATGATCTTGAGAAACCAACAAGGAAAAGAAGAGAAGTAAATTTATATAAAATAAATAAGTATACTAGGAATAATGAAATCGCTTTAGTTCCGGGAAAGGTTTTAAGTCTTGGAAATTTAGATAAAAAATTAACAATAGCTGCTTATCAATTTTCAAAACAAGCTAAAGAAAAGATAAACAAAATAGGAAAAGCAATAACAATAAAAGAATTAATTAAAGAAAATCCTAAAGGAAAGAAAGTTAGGATAATTGGATAAAATGATAATAAATGCTGAAAATTTAATTTTAGGGAGATTAGCTAGTTATTGTGCAAAACAATCCTTATTAGGAGAAAAAGTTGTTGTTGTTAATTGTGAAAAAGCAATTATAACTGGAAATAAAAAAGACATTTTAAATGAATTCTTACAAAAAATTAGAAGAGGAAATCCGTTCAAAGGACCATTTTATCCTAGGAGACCAGACTTAATTGTCAGGCGAACTATTCGAGGTATGTTGCCAAGAAAAAAAGCTCGTGGAAGAACAGCTTATAAAAATGTCATATGCTATCTAGGAATACCCGATAATTTAAAAAATGAAAAATTAATCACATTAGAAAATAATAATATTAATAAACTCAAAGAGTTAAAATATTTACAATTAAGAGAAATTTCAAGAATTATTGGGGGTAAGGTAGAATGAATATAGATCAATTTTTAGGTTATCTTAAAGGACGTCAAGTTACTATACAAAAAGACGGAGCTTCAAACACATTTAAAGGTACGGGCAATTATTCATTTATTCAATATGGTCAATTTTGTCAAACAGAACAAAAAATTTTATTATTATTAGAAAGTCCAGATCCAA
The DNA here is from genome assembly GCA_038044845.1 of Nanobdellota archaeon. Taxonomy (GTDB): domain Archaea; phylum Nanobdellota; class Nanobdellia; order SCGC-AAA011-G17; family GW2011-AR20; genus GW2011-AR20. Next base: position 2,585 of record JBBSZH010000027.1, on the reverse strand, counting down.
GATATTTAGAACATTTTAAAAAAGCCCAAATTAATTTAAGAAGTATAAATGGGATTGAATCCATGGTTTACAAAAATGCAAATTTAGAAGGTTCGACCATCCCTTTAGACGAGTATAATCCTAAATAAAATGACAAAAAAAACAATTCATATTTCAGGTAAAAGAAGGAGAGCAATAGCCCGTGCTACAATCCAGCTAGGAAAAGGTCAAGTTAGAATAAATAAAAAATTATTACAATTATATAACCCTAAACTAGCAAGGATGAGGATTATGGAACCCTTGCTAATTGCCGGCGAGGATATTATTAAAAAAGTTAAAATAGATATAGATGTTAGTGGTGGTGGATGGAACGGGCAAGCTGAAGCAGCAAGATTAGCAATAGCTCGAGGTTTAGTTCAATTTACAGGCAATAAGCAATTAGAAAAAAGCTTTTTAAATTATGATAGGCATTTACTCGTTGCAGACGTAAGACAAAGAGAAAGCAGAAAGCCAAATACACATCAAAAAGCCAGATCAAAAGTTCAAAAAAGCTACCGCTGAAGGAGAAAAAATGATTATACCAATAAGATGTTTTTCATGTTCAAAGCCCGTCGCACATCTTTGGGCAAAATATAAAGAAAGAACTGCAAAAGGTGAAAATCCTAAAAAAGTTTTAGATGATTTGGGATTAGAAAGGTATTGTTGCAGGGCACTATTCTTAGGACATGTTGATTTATTAAAAGATATTATGGAATTTAAAAAGGATTAAAATGTATGGTCGCTATAATTATGTCTCAATAGATCATGAACATTATATTAATAGTTCTATAGATGAGATATTAGAGTTTGCAAAATCAATTAATTCATTAAACGCTGGATCAAAAAAGAAAACGTTAGAAGCTAAATTAGAATCTATCAAAAAACTACCAAAATTTGTTAATGATTCTGGTTGTAGATATAAAAGACATTTTAATCCAAGAACATTAAAAGTTTGGTATGAAATGATTTAAAAATTTAGAATTAAATTTATATATAAGTACTTTTTCTTTTAATAAATGAGAGATGATAATTGGTTAAAAAAAAGAATGCTGGAGATATGGCAGTTAAGATTTATGGATGTTCCTATGCTAAATGAGGTTAAGATTAGATTTAAAGGAAAATATAAAACTAAATTCGGCCATATAAGAATGAAAAATAATACTACAGAAATTATAATTAATTCTTTATTTAAACACGAAGATGTTCCCCAATATATAATTGATTTAACAATTGCACATGAATTAATACATTATTCACATGGTTTTCAAAGTCCGTTAGAAAGAAAATATCATTATCCTCATCAAGGCGGAATAGTAAGAAAGGAATTAAGGAAGAGAGGATTTAAAGATGCAATGGAACTTGAAAAAAAAGTTTTCAGAAAAGAATGGCCTGAGATATATAAAAGAATTAAAAATTAATAAATCTATCTTTTATTAAACCTCATATACTTTTTGCAATCAAAACAATAATAAATCACTCGAGATTTATGTATTCTAACTCGAGAATTTTTTCCAGGAACTAAATAAGAATAGCAATGTTTGCAAAATTTTCTTTTTAAATTTTTTGGTAATCTCAAATTAACTTTCATTGCATTTTTTCTTGCCAATTTAACATATTTATTTGCTAATTTAGGATCGTCTTTAAATGCTATTTTAGCTAAATTAAATAAATTAATTATAACTTGCATTGCTTCTTTTTTTAATTTACCTTTATTTTTCATAGAATTAAAAATATTCTCAAATTTTTAAAACTTCTTATTAAGAAAAAATTTATAAATGACTTAAATAAATTAATAAGATGACAAATAAAGATGCAATTAAAGAAGCTTTTATAAAAATTAAACAAGAGATTAATGATTTAAAGCTCGAATTTAAAAAATTAAATGAAAAAATTAATGAATTAAATGATATTGAGGAGTAAAAATGAAAAGAAGTTCTAGACGTTGGAAAAAAAAGGGACAAATGAGATGGAAATGGCAGCGTAAAAGAATACGACGAGAAAAAAGAAAAAGAAAAGAAAAGGCAGCATAGTATAGTAAGGTTTAAATATAAGTTGTTTTCACATAATGCTTACCATATCGATGTGGAAGATAAGTGTTATATATTATCTTCTAAATTCTTATTAATGATTACTTAATATTCATTAAGTATGATGTATGAGCAATAGCAAGATGAAATAAGATTCCATAATTTTCATTGCGACCAATAATTTCCGTCGATCCTGCGGAAGATCGCTGCTATTGGAATTCGACTTAGACATGCAAGTCTTGGGGTCTCGCAAGAGACACCGGCGAAAGGCTCAGTAACACGTCGATAATCTAACTTACGGTTCAGGATAACATTGGGAAACTGATGCTAATACTGGATAGGGGATTAAGGCTGGAATGCATTTTCCTTGAAAAGCAATGCCATAAGATGAGTCGGCGGCTGATTAGGTTGTTGGTGAGGTAATGGCTCACCAAGCCGAAGATCAGTAGGGGGAGTGAGAGCTCTAGCCCCGAGAAGGACACTGAGAAAAGGGTCCTAGTCCTAAGGGATGCAGCAGTCGCGAAAACTTTACAATGCACG
>JBBSZH010000026.1:1883-3482 GCA_038044845.1 Nanobdellota archaeon | reverse complement strand
TATTTGCATTTCCGCTTAATCCAATTTCATAAACTACTAATTCTACTCCGATATTTTTTATTACAATTTGAGTTGTTGCACTTGAATCAGCATCTACAACTAAATCTTCAACCTTTATTTCAGGTTTGTAGCATTGCTCTCTGCTTACTAAATCTAAATTAAATGAGTCTTCGCTTGAGATTTTACTTGAATCAAGAGCTAATGCCCTAAACTTTATATCATATTTTTGTGCAGTTAAATTCTCTCCAGGATTAAACTCTATCTTAATAGTTTTGCCTTGCTCTGGTCCTAATGTTATCATTACATTCTCTGGTTTAACCCATCCTTGGCTACTTTCTATCCTAAATTCTTTTTCAAATTCCCCCAAATTTTTGATATTAGCTTCATAAATTTTTTTTGACCCAACACATATTCTATCCTCTCTCGTTAATAATTCGAAAGAAACATCATTACATTTTCTTACGCTGACTTTTACTTTAATATCCTTGCTCATCTTGCTTTGTTTGCTTTTAATATTGACATTTACATCAAAATCCCCTTGAACTTTGTAATCTGGTGAAAATATTAAATTAACTACTCCAGAAGTCTTTTTGGCTAATTCTAATTTATTTACATTAAGGTTAGCCCATGCAGGTCCTGTAGTTATTAAATCAAATTCATTATCTAATTCAGCAGGATTATTAATATTAATAGGGATGACTTCAGAGGAATGCTCGCACATGCTTATAAACTCTCGATCAACTTTGGCATCAAAATCAAAGCAACTTGTTACAATAACATTAGAATCAAAACTAGCAACAGCATTGCTAGTTAATGATCTAACTACAACAGTGAAATCGTTTTCGCCAAAATCGCTTCCACAAGGAGCATTTAAGAAAGCATAAATTGTTTTACTTTGTTCAGGCAATAAAGATAAGGAATCTTGGCTTAATCTTATCCAAGGAGCTGCTTTCCCATTAACCTCTATCTTATAAGCTTCTTGATAAATACCATTATTTGAGATTGTGAAATTATAGACATCTGAATTACACCCGCAAATAGTCTTGCTATTTGTCCCAGAGATTACTAGATTATGGCAATCAGGGACATTTATTTTATAATTAATTTGCTTTACTTCATTGTTACTTGTGACAACTAAGTTCAAATTATAAATCCCGGGGTTAGTATCAAATTTTGGTGTAATATAAATATAAACTAATTTAGCCTCATTATTCAATGTAAATCCCTGAGGAACAATAGTTGTCCATTTTGAAGCTGTGCCTTCTAGATTAACACTAAAACTTCCTGTTCCAAAAACATTTGCATTTAATAATATTGTAGAACTTGGGCAAACACTTTTCTCAAGCTCACTTGATGTTAAATCAAAGGCATTAACTGAATTTATAGAATTTATAAGTAATAAGAAGATAAATAATATTAAAATATTTTTATTATTCATTAGTTAAACCCCCTTTTATCTACTTTTGAAAAGTATAAGGTATATAAATACTTTTTGGTTTTTTAAACACCAAATTGCCTTAATAATTTTTCTAAGTTAATTTCTCTATTATAAATATAATTTGTTGATCCCTTGCTGAATATAGACAAGATTTTTTTAAA
>JBBSZH010000026.1:0-1783 GCA_038044845.1 Nanobdellota archaeon | reverse complement strand
TATTATAAATATAATTTGTTGATCCCTTGCTGAATATAGACAAGATTTTTTTAAATATTTCTACTTGTTTATCAGCTTTTTCTTCTTTCTCTGCAATTATAGTTGGGTTTTTCGAAGATAAATAGAATTTTTCCCATTGATCATATGCACCATCATTTTCGAATATCCTTTCTATTTCATCACTTGAGATAGTACCATTATGAATTAACATAGCTTCAATATCTTTTTTTATTTCGTCTTTTCTTTGTGTTCTGTCTAACTCATATTCTGGTTTTGGCATAAATGAAAGATAAATATTTCTTCCTTTTTTATCAAAGTATAATAAATTTTTACCAACCTCCCCAAGGGCCAGGTTTTCAACCTTTGAAATTGTCATTAAAAGGCCAGGGACATCTTTACAAGTATTACTCTTAAAAAGCATTAACTGATAAAAATGTGTTTCTAATGATGTTCTCATATGAAATATAAGATAAAAAGAAATAAAAAAGTTACGTTTAGTAGTAACTTTGTTCTGGTTCTTCTTTGCTTCTTAACTTATTGACTGCTAATATAATCCCTAGGATTACTAAGATTATTAACAATACAATAAAGCCAACTTCTAAACCAGTTCTTAAACTTGAGCTTGAGCTTACTACTGCTTCTTTACCTTTAACATTAGCTTGTAACTGAACTTCTTTTAGAACTGTTCCGTCTTCTTTAACCCTTACTGTGAACATTTTGTTTCCAGATTCAGCACTTTCCTTTGCTGAAATGAACACAAATGCTTCTTTACTTGAATCAGCCTCAACACTTAATGAACTTGGATCAGTTCTTGCTGTACCCCAAACATCAACACCAGCTGTTTCTAATGTTACTTTTTTAGCTTCACTGCCTAGGTTAGCTAATGAAACTTTGTAAACAATACCTTCGCCAGCATTAATATCTTTAACTTTTTCAGCTACATCAACTATAAAGTTTTCTACAACTGTTGGAGCTTCTTTACCAGCCCTGATAGTTAATGGGAAAACCCTTTCTACATAGTCATGTCCTCTATTGTATTCAGTCCTAACAACAATATTATAGTTTCCTGGTCTTACTTCACTTAAGTCAAGGAATAAAGCCTCGGTTGACTCTGAATTTTCTTTTTGTGAAACATCAACATCCTCAGGAGTTAAATCATCTATAAATGTTCTTTGTGAAATTCCTAATTCTGGAATTGCAACAATTACCCTAACGTTTTCTTCTTTCTTATCTCCTAGATTTTCAACTCTTGCAGTGACAAATAATGGTTGATCTTGTCTTACTGTTAATCCAGGATTAAAGATTATATCAACAAAGTTTAATAGATGTCTTTGTTTTGCTACTCTTAATGTGAATTCATTTTCAAGATCTGTTCTTGTATCAAATACTTGAACATGCAATGTGTAGTCCTTTGAAGCATCTATATCATTAGGTAGCTTAAGAACTAAATTTTTGCTGTATGTTACACCTGTTAGTACATCAAACAAACCTGTGACATATTCAACATCACCAAATTCATAACCACCCAACCATGCTTTTACTTTGACATCTTTAGCATCTATATTGCTTGTAAATTGCGTCATAATGCTTATACTATCTCCCCTTTCAACATAAACTACTGGTGAAGGAGCAACATTCATACTTACACCATTAACATCAATTTTAGTAAAGGTATAAGCTGCATTAACGCTTGTTGCAAATAATAATGCAACTAACAAAAATAATACGATATTTAGTAACTTTTTCATTTTGTATTTAACCCCCTTGGAATTTATTTGATTAA
>JBBSZH010000025.1:1631-2853 GCA_038044845.1 Nanobdellota archaeon | reverse complement strand
ACACCAACTAGAATTAATAATAAAATTGAACTATATAAAAAAACCCTCTTTTTATCTATTATCATTATAAATTCCCCTCCTTTTTACATTCATGAGTAATCATAATAACTAAAAAATATTAAAATTAATAGGTATATAAACCTTTCGTCTTTTATTAGATATACAAGAGGTAGAAATGAAAATTAATTATTTTATAAAATATTGGTTGCCTATAATATTATATGCAAGCTTTATTTATTATTTATCCTCTTTGCCAAATCCATTAGAGCAGATTGTTCCAGAAAAAGCATTAATTTATTTTGATTTCCAGAGATTTATTTATCATATTATAGAATATGGAATTTTAAGTTTATTATTGTTTAGAGCTTTAAAAATCACAAGCAAAAGCCCACAAACTTTAACAATTTTAATTACAATATTATATGCAATAACTGATGAAATACATCAATATTTCGTTCCCGGAAGAATTTCAAGTAGCTTTGATATTTTATTTGATGCTTTTGGGGCAATAGCAATGCAATCTATTATTAATATTTATGAATGGATGAAAAACAATTATTAAGACCTCAATTCAACTAGCTCATTATTTTTTAATCCAAGAATTTCAGCTTCATCTTTATCAATATGAAAATGAGATTTATGTAGGTCACCACTTCTAACAACAACATCGCTTACAATTAGTTTATTATCATAATATGCATTAACTTTATCACCATTGTTTAATCCAAATTCTTTAGTTTCTTCTATGCTTAAATGCACATGAACTTTTGCAATTATAACCCCTTCCTCAATTTTTACAGCTCCTTTTGAACCCTGAATTATTATTCCTGGAGAGTTTTCTAAAGTACCAGAAACTAAAACAGGCGCTTTGATATCAAGAACAGTTTGATCCCCTCGCATTATTTCAACTTGAGTTTCTTTTCTTAAAGGCCCAACTATTCTAACATTAAAAATTATCCCTTTACCGATTAAATTTACAGTTTCCTTAGCTGCAAACTGTCCTGGTTGTCTAATCTCCCTTAAAACTGTTAATTCTTCTTTTCCAAATAACTTAATCATGTCTTCTTTGCATAGATGTACATGATGATTTGATATGCCAACAGGGACTAAATTCATTTCAAGATTTTTATTAAAACTTAATTTTATAAATTTATCTTTTAATAATAAATTATGGTTAAAATGAAAGTATTTGTAGTAATTCCTGCATATAATGAAGAGTTTA
>JBBSZH010000025.1:0-1531 GCA_038044845.1 Nanobdellota archaeon | reverse complement strand
TTATCAGATTACACTTATGTCCAAGAAACAATAATACAAGCTGTTGATAAAAGATTAAAAATAGTTCAAATGCCATGTGAATTTAAAAAAAGACAAGGAAAAAGCAGATTAATTAATAGTTTATTTAGTTATGCAAAAAGAGCTGGTTTAACTATAATAAGAAGTTATGTTAGGTATAAACCTTTAAAGGCTTTATTAACTTTATCCTTATTTCCATTAATTATTGGTGTATTGCTCGGACTAAGATATTTATACTTTTTTTCTTTAGGTCAAAGGGGGCATGTACAATCATTAATTTTAGCAGCAATATTATTAATAATAGGATTTCAAATTATTATATTAGCATTTATTGCAGATACAATTGGCGCAAATAGGAAAGTAAATGAGGAAATTCTTTATCTACAAAAAAAGAAAATGTTTTCCCAGAATAAGTAAAAAAAGAAAGCTTAAATACAGGTTATAAATCACTCATTCAAATGAACACAAAATTAACTTACTTGGATCTTGCTAAAAGAATTATTGATAAAAGAGGCTCTAATCCACTTTATCTAATTTGTTATGTAACCACTAGATGTAATCTAAAATGTCAGCATTGCTTTTATTGGGAAAGTCTTAACACAGGAAAGTATGAATTAACATTAGATGAACATCAAAAAATATCTGAAAGTATGAGCAAACTTGCCTTTTTATCATTAACTGGAGGAGAACCATTTCTAAGAAATGAGCTACCTAAAATTGCAGAAATATATTATAAGAACAATGGTGTTAGAAAAATTGCAATTCCAACTAACGGCTTCTTTACAAATAAGGTTGTAGAAGGAACAAAATATATTCTCGATAATTGCCCAGAACTTTCCCTTGATATGAATATTTCTTTAGATGGTATTGGTCCTGATCATGATGAAATTAGAGGGATAAAAGGCTCTTTCGATAAAGCAATTAAAACTTATGAAGGACTAAAAGAATTAAAAAAACCTTATAGTAAATTAGGGATAAGTGTAATAACAACATTTACAGCTCAAAATCAACATAAAATTATGGATATATATAAATGGATAAGAGATAATCTTACAGAGGCAATGCCTATTGTTAATCTTGTTAGAGGCTCTCCTTTAAATCCAGAAGTAGCAAAAGTTGATATTAAGGAATATGAAAGAATTACGCAAGCAATTATTGAAGATTATAAGACAAATAGCAGGTTTAATAAAAATGCACCAATGTCTAAAATAAGTGCTGCAAAAAATGCAATTAGATACAAACTTATAGCTGAAACATATAAAGAAAAAAAGTTTATTTCTCAATGTTATGCTTCACAGTTAAGCGGGGTAATGTATGAAAATGGGGATGTATTTTGTTGTGAGCTATTAGATAAAAAAATTGGAAATGTTAAAGATTATAATTATGATTTTGCAAAATTATGGAACTCTGAGAAGGCTACAGAAATAATTAATTTTATAAAAGATACAAATTGTTTTTGTACTCATGAATGCTTTTGGACAACAAATATTTTATTTAATCCAACATATTATCC
>JBBSZH010000024.1:0-2703 GCA_038044845.1 Nanobdellota archaeon | reverse complement strand
CTTTCAAAAGGTTTAGTAAAACTAAATTTACAAGAATTACATAAATAAGATATTTTTTCTTCTTTTTTTATTTGAGGTTGGATCTTACTGGGCAAGGGTTTTCTTAGTTCAGTTGTTCTTAAAGAAGTTTCATAAAAACCATGACTTAAGCAAGTATTGCAAACATACAATCCATCTTTATTCTTTCTTAAATCACTAACCGGAATCCTAGTTTTACAGAGCTTACATGGAACCAATACCAAGCTGGTTGTCATTTTATTAATTAGAACTAAAACGTGCTAGTATAAATAATTTTCTTTTTAAAAAATAAAATAATAAGCTTTTAATAGCTTATTAAAATTCGTCATCTTCTTCAGAATCTTGTTCATCCGAAGGATCTTTATCTTCTACTGGTTCTTCCTCATCTACCTCTTTCCATTTCTTAGGCATTATCTTCATTTTATTCCTCCTGGGTGTTAAAACCTTTAAAGCTTAGAAATTAACCCCTAAGTTTTTTTCAGAGATAAGGATTTAATATATAAACTTATCTATTTTTTAGTAAAATATATTAAAATAAAGCAAAATATTTATATACAAGGAGTATATCTAAAAGATTATGGATAACATAAAAGAGAATATAAAACAATTGGTTGAAGAGGATGAAGATACTGGTTCTTTCGCTAAAATTGTTCCAAGTATTGTGAAAAAAGGAATAGACAATGTTAATTTAAGCATGTTTGATGATACAACAAAAGAAGGTTTATTAAACGCAGCCGGTGATGAATTTATTAAAAGAGGGGATTTTGTGCAAGCTGTTAAATCCTTTGTTTTAACTAAAAATGTTTCTAAGTTAAATGAAATTGGTGACATATTCTCATCTCGTGGGCAATACAATCAAGCTATTGAAATTTATAATTTAGCTTATGCCTTCTCTCATGATTCTGGTAAATTAATAAAATGTGGTGAAAAATGTTTGCTAGATTCTCATTTATCAGATGCTTTGAGAGCATTTTCAATCTTAAAAGACGAACAAAGATTAACTAAATTAGGAGAGGTTTGTTTAGAAAAAGAAAAATTAGATGTTGCAATTGAGGTTTTTGCAATATTAAAAAACAATGATAAATTAATTAAGTTAGGGGATAAATGCTTGAATGAGAATAGATTGAGTTATGCAGCAAGAGCCTATGAATTAGCTAGCGATAAAGAAAAACTTTCTTATTTAGGGGATGTATTACTTAAATCAGGCTTAATTGGAAGTGCTTTAAGGATTTATGAATTAGCAAATAATGAAATGATGGTGCAATTTATTAAAGAAAACTTCTCAGAAGAACAATTTAGCAAATTCTATGCCTAAGGTGAAAAATGCCTGAACAACGTGAAAAGACAATTGATGTACTAAGAAGATTAAAGGCCCAAGAAGAAAAACCAAAACCAAAACTAGAGTCTTATTCTAATTATCCTATTAAGCCAAGACCAATAATAAAAGAAGAGCCAGTACAAATTATTAATATCCCCCAAAGAAATATTGAGAATTTAATGCACAAAATAGATGAACTTGAAAAAAAAATGAAATCTGGAAGTCAAAGTTATTTTAGTTTATATTATGATCTAAAAAATGCAGAGCAAAATTTTATGAATGAAGTAGAAAGGATCAAGAGACAGAATTTTCAAATACCAGAAACAACAATGAAAAGAATAAATGAAAGAGCTGTATTGATAGAGAAAAAAATTAATGTAGGTGTAAAATGAGTTTATTTTCCTGGCTTAAAAATTTATTTACAGAGGATATTAACAAAGAAGAAATAGAACAAATGCAAGAAGAGGAATTAAAAAAAGAATTGGTTAATACAGACTATAAATTAAAAATGTTCGATTTAAAACATAAAGATGAATTATCTAATATAACAAGTTTTATTGTTCAGGATAAAAGTATAGCATTAATAAAGATGAATAAATTTACAGGTGACCATGCTGCATTAAAAGAAACATTAAATGAGTTAAAGCAGACATGTGATACCTGTAATTCTAGGGTTTTGGGTATAAATAATAATATGTTTTTAGTTGTGAAGAATTCTGTTGAAGTTTTAAAGGAGTAGAAAGGTTTATAAAGTAAAATTGCTACTGTTTAGTTATTAATAGGGGTTAAAATGCAGACTTTAGAAGAGCAATTAACAAAAGGATTAAACCTAATTAAGATTGTAAAGATATTAAAAAGAAAAGATCCTCAAGAATGGACAAGAACTATTGAGCCAAGAGCACATGAAGAAAAATTATCACATGATACAATATGGGGCCGCTCTTTAACAGAGGTATGCTACAATATTAAAATAGAAAATTTTAGATTTAGGATTATAAAATCTGCTGGGAGAGAATATTTTGTTGGTAGGGGTGACGAAGATGTTGAGGATCATGTTGAGGAGTACAGAATTGAGAAACATGAAGGTGAGAGGTGGCTTGAAACTATTTTTAACAGTGATATTATAGAAATTATAAAAAGCCTCTATTATTATATTGATGCAAAAGTTAGAAAGTATGAGGAGCAGTTAAAAACTACAGCATTGGCATAAACTATATAAAATGACAAATAACAACAATCTATTGGAAAGGGTAAATCATATTATAGGAGATAAAACAGTCATTGAAGATTTATTAAAAAGTTTACCTAGGGATTTAATTTGCCCAGAAACAATTCCTTTAACAATTGTACAAAGTAGCAATTTATTT
>JBBSZH010000023.1:0-3904 GCA_038044845.1 Nanobdellota archaeon | reverse complement strand
GAACTGTTCCCAGAGCTACCCAGTCTGCACAAGGTTTAGTTTACTTACATTCTGGAAAAACTAACATTAGCTTTAGGGCTTATGCATTAACAGACAATGAATTAGAGGAAATAAGCAAATTAAGAACTGAAGAAGATCTTGAATTAATAGAGGGAATGACAGAAGTCAGTTTAAAAGAAATTCAAGATGATATCGAACATTTTCTTGGAAAACCAGAGGAAGAAGAGAAAAAAGAAAAACCAAGATTCCCGAACCCATTTTCAGGAATAACTAAGGGATTTAAACAAGCTATAAAACCTTTTGGAATGGTTTATAGCACTTTAAGATTTAAAAATCCCGAACTTGGCAAAAGTTTTCAGGAAAGGAAGATTAGAGAATATTCATTAGATGATGCAAAAACTAAATGCTATTCAATTTATGATTTATATAAAAAAGCCCATGGGATGTTTGCTTGGTAAATTTGATAAATCTATATACGTGCGGTAATATATGCTAACTATTAAGGAAATTTTAAAGAAATTAGAAGAATTTGAAAATAATCAAGATAAATTAAATTATCTTTATGAGTTATTAGATGAATTAGAAGATGAAGATTTAATTAATGAAGTTAAAGAATTAATTACAGAATTAGAGGAAAGTTTAGAAACTAAATTAGAGGATGTTGAAATACCACAGACAAGAAAAGTTGCTCGTGAGATAGATTTAAATGAGGTAGAGCAAGATGTTGAACAATTACAAAGAAATTTGCCTCAAAGACAAATAGCAAGACCAGATTTAGCAATAAGGCAAAATGAGGGTGAAGAAACAGAATTTAATTACTCGAGCATTAGCAATTATTCTGCCACACAATTATATGCTCCTCAATTATTTGATTACCAAACATTACAAAGTGCATTCAATACAGGTTTTATAGAGCAAAGCCTAATAAGAGAAAATATTTTAAATCCAGAAAGGGCTATGACAGATATAGAAAAAGAAAATTTAGGCAAAAAATTACGTGAGACAATGCCAGGTGCATCAGAAGAAAAAATATTAATGTACCAAGCTAAGATAACAGAAGATTTAAAAAAAGATGAAAAAATTAGATATATTGCAAGGTTAAAATGACAGAATATAAAAAAGATTATTTTGGAAATATTATGCCGTTTAAAAAAGATTACTTTGGTAATATGGATTCAACCTATGTCCCACAATATGCATTAGGTGCTCCAACAAGTCCTCAAACAGCTAACCAAATAGCAGAAGCAACAGCTAGATTAAACGCAGGTGTTCTCGGAGTGGATATTTCTATGGTTAATCCAGAGATAATGGAGCAAATTCCTAAACAGCATTTTAAAGAGATTGATAGATTAATGAAATTAACAGGTGCAAGGGCTACAATGCATGGTCCTATCGTGGATTTAGCTGGTTTTACACAACAAGGTTGGCAAGAAGAAGCAAGAAAAGAAAATGAAGGCCAAATAAAATATTTTGTTGACATGGCTCATAAGCTAGATGAAGACGGCAATACGCCAATAAATTTTCATATTAATACAATGATGCCTGGTGAGCAGTGGAGAAAATTAAGCAAGGAAGAGTATAATAAATTAAGCAAAGAAGAAAAAGAATATGTTAATCCAATTGCACCAGGAGAATATGAAATTAAAGAATCAGAAGGAATTGTTAATCAAGAGACAGGGCAAGTTAATTTAATGAAGAGGGAACTAAAACAATATCCTTATGGACCAAAAGTTTGGACGCCTGAAGAAAGATTAGAAAATATAAATCAAACAGAATGGGATAAAGAAAAATTAGATGTTTTTGAATTACAAAGAAGAAAAGCACAAATCGAAGACAGATTTTTAAGATTAGCCCAAGAAATTCAACCTTATGAGCAAGCTCATGAAAAAGGTGTTTTAACCCAAGACGAAGAACTTAAAAGACAAGAAATAAAAAAAGAAATTGGTAGATTAAGGTCTAATATAAATGAATTTGATACACATATTAATAGTACTTTGAATGAAGTATTTAATCGCTTAAAATATGTCCCAAAAGAAGAAGAATCTAAAGCAAAAGAAATTGTACACGAGATTCAAGAAGATCCTTCTATGAGAAAAATTAAAGATTATAGAGAAAAAATCGAAGCAGGTAAAAAATTAAACGAAGATCAAATTCTAGATTATCATAGCGCATTAAATGAAAGTGTAAAAAATATACAATTAAAATTAGACCAAGCTCCTACACCAGAGCTTTGGACACCTGCTAATAAAATAGCAAAAGAAAAAACAGCTGAAACTGTTGCAAATGTTGCTTTTGATGCTTATAAAAAATATAAAGACAGTACTCCAATAATTGTTTTAGAGAACTACCAACCAGGGCTTACCTTGGGAAGAGCAGAAGACATGGTGAAAACAGTTGAAGAAACTAGAAACAAGTTTGCTGAAAAATTAGTTAAAGAAAAAAATATTTCAAAAGATAAAGCTAAGGAAGTAGCTGAAAAATTAATTGGTGTTACTTGGGATGTTGGTCATATTAATTTTTTGAGAAGACATGGTTATAGTGAAGAAGATATTAAACGTGAAACACAGAAAATTGCACCTTATGTCAAACAAGTTCATATAACAGATAATTTTGGATTTAGTGATGCACATCTTCCTCCTGGAATGGGTAATGCTCCTATAAAAGAAGAATTAAAAATATTAGAAAAAGCAGGGTTTAAATTTGAAAAAGGCAATGTAATTGTTGAAGCTGGTGCATATGTTGCACAATTTAAAGAGAGTCCACATTTATATGCATTAGAATATTTTGAGTCACCTTTATATACATATAAAACCTTGCCATATTGGAAAGATATTTGGGAAACAGAGGGTAAATATGGCCTTGGTTATGGTGCTACATTGCCAGAACAGCACCTTGCAATGTATGGAAGCGGATTTTCAAGCTTACCATTAGAATTAGGAGGCCAAATTACAGGTGATAGAAGCAGGTTTGCTGGAACGCCAAATCAATAAAATAAAAAAGAGGTTGATAAATTGAAAAAAGAATCAGTTTATAGAGATTATGATATTGCTTATGATTATGCTACAAAAGTTTATCAAAAGTTTAGGGAAGTAGTTAAGTCAATAGTTCTTTTTGGAAGCACTGCTAAAGAAACACAACAAACTAAAAGCGATATTGATATTATTATTATAGTAGATGATGTTTTAATTAAATGGGATCAAGAATTAATTGCATGGTATAGAGAAGAATTAGGAAAATTAACAGCTTCATTAAAATATCCTAAAAAATTACATGTCAATACAGTTACATTATCTACATTCTGGAATGAAATTTTAGTTGGAGAACCAGTTGTAATAAATGTTCTAAGATACGGTGTAGCATTAATTGATTTTGGTGGATTTTTTGAACCATTAAAAGTTTTATTAGCTCGAGGAAGAATAAAACCAAGTCCTGAAGCAATTTATAATGCTTTGAAAAGAGCACCATTTCATATGTCTAGGAGCAAGATGCATTTAGTTGGGGCATTAGATGCAATTTATTGGGCAATGGTTGATAGTGCACATGCAGCATTAATGGCAGCAAAGCAAGTTCCACCAAGCCCAGAGCATGTTCCATCTTTATTAAATGAGGTATTTGTTAAAAAAGGAATGTTAAAAGATAAATATGTTGATTGGTACAATGAGATTTATGCAATAGCTCATCATTTAAGTCATGGTGAAACTGCAAATGTTTCTGGTAAATTTATTGAAATGTATCAAGAGAGAGCTGATAAATTTATTGGAGAAATGGCTAATTTAGTTAAAGAATTAGAGTGAATATTGTTCTTTCAAGAATAAATAATCTCCTGCTAGACCTTTAAAATCTTTTACTAATTGTTCAGAAACTTCTTTATAGTCTTGTGATTTTGATAATCTTAATAGATAAC
>JBBSZH010000022.1:0-2577 GCA_038044845.1 Nanobdellota archaeon | reverse complement strand
GTGCATTAATTGTCTCATTTATAACAATGTTAGCTTTGCTTGTTTTATTGTTTTACGGAAAAAAAGGTAAGTTTTATCCTGCAATGCCAGTATTAAGTGTAGGATGTTTTTTAGGATATTTAATAATTAGATTTATTATAACTTAAAAGTAATAACAAAATAGAAAGATTTATAAAGGAGTTAATTTATTTAGTTTTTGATTAAAATGTTAAACTATCCAAAAAAATCTGCTAAAGAGAGAAGAACCGATAATATAAATAGTAGGATAGAGGCTACTCAACTTATCAATCCTATAACTAGTAAACCCTATTTAGATAATAAATATCCAAAATTTCCAAAATTAAGAAGATTAGAAGATCCAATTCAAGCCCATCTTAGAACAATGGAAGAGAGAAATCCATCTGCTAATGAGCACAAACAAGGATTCTTCAAAAGTATTGGAGATAGGTTAAGTTTAATTGGTAGAGCATTGCAGTATAGAGAATATTTCCATATTTTTAAGGTAACGGATAGGTATAATAATAAAAAACCAATTTATGATAATGTTTATAGCTTAATAAAAAAAGATAATTTAGAGAACATAATAAAGAATTATGATTTTGATAAAAAAATTATTGATTTATATAAAATAAAATAATTATCTTAATCTAATAGCTTCTAAATTCTTTGGAGCATTTGTTTCTATTCTAAACATTTTATGTAAATTACTAGCAAGGTCTAAGCAATTAGAATTATCTCCGTGTACTAAAATAATTTTTTTTGGTTTAGGATCTAAATGTCTTACAAAACTAATTAATCTTTCCCTAGTTGAATGACCTGTGAAGCCCTTAATAGCAACAACCTCCATTTTCATTGAAATTTGTTTTCCATCAATATTAAATTCCTTTTCCCCATCACTAATTCTCCTACCTAAACTTCCTTTTCCTAGGTAACTAGAAAATATTAAACTGTTTCTAGGATTATCTGCTAATTCTTTAAAGTATTCAACAGAAGATCCACCAACCATCATTCCAGAAGTAGCTAATATTATACATGGTCCTAATTCAAGAACCTCTTGCATCTCTTGTCTTGATCCAACTCTTTTAAATATATCACTTAAAAATGGATTTTGATCTTTATGAAACACCATTTTTCTAACATTAGAGTTAAAGAAATCAGGATAGGCTGTATGTATTGCTGTAATATCCCAAACAATTCCCTGAACATAAACTTGAATTTTATCTAGTTGACTATTCCTAATCATCTTATCAATTATAACCATTATTTCCTGAGCCCTTCCTGTTCCTAAAACAGGCATTAAAACTTTACCATCTCTTTCAATAGTTGCTTTAATTGTTTTAGCTAAAAGTTCTTCAGCTTCTTTTCTAGTGGGATAATTTTCATTACTTCCACCATATGTTGCTTCCATTATCATTGTCTCTAGTCTAGGAAATCTTGTAATGGCTGCACTTAATAAGTTACTAGTTTCATAATTCATATCACCTGTGTAAAGTAAATTATGCAAACCATTTCCAATATTTAAATGAACCATTGCACTTCCTAAAGTATGACCTGCATCATAAAATGTAATTCTAATATCAGGGGTAATATCAGTAACCTCATCATAATCTAATGTTATGCTATGCTTAACCATTTCTTTTATATCAACACTTCCAAAAATAATTTTTTTATTTTCCTTCTGCCCAACGCTAATATAATCTAAAGCCATTAATGATGCTATATCTCTCCCAGGTTCTGTAAAATAAACAGGTCCTTTATAACCCATTTTATATAGATATGGAACAAAAGCACAATGGTCTGTATGCGGATGTGTAATAATTATTGCATCTAATTTATTAATATCAAATTCAGGGGCTTCTAACATCGGATAACTATCATTTGGATCTTGAGCAGCTACATCTATTCCACAATCTAGTAATACACGAGATTCAGGTGTTTGTAACAATAAACAGCTCCTTCCTACTTGTCTACCAGCACCTAAAATACTAACTCGAATCCATATATCTTTTTTCTCGTTTGTCCAGCCACCATATATTCTTTCTCCCACTTTGTTAAGAAATTTTTTCCTGTAATCATTATTTTCATATAAAACACTTCTAATTTTATCTGTTATTTGAGATTTAATTGGTGGGGTTCTTCTAACTAATGGTATCCAAAATGTTTTTTTCTTTATTTCTTTTAAAATTTCACCTGACTTGCCAATTGCCAATCCTGGCTTACTAGCTTCTAGAATTACCTTGCTTCTTGGAACATCAAAGATTATATTAGTTAAACCAGCTTCTTCTGGAACTAATTTTTTAATTTCTTTTTCAGCTTTTTCTTGGTCCATTAATAAACTTGGATCTGGTCTTAGCTCAATCCTTTTCTTAACAGCATCTACAATATTTTTAATAATATCAGAGTTATTTAATAAAAACTCTTTGCTTTTAGTATAAAGCACTATATTAGCCCCTTCAAATCCAGGCTCTAATATCTCTGCTTTGTCTGGTATATACTTTAATACTTCTTTTAAAAGTTCATTCATTGTTGTAAGAAAAAATTATGTTTATACTGTAAATTTAATTTCTTTTTCTAGTA
>JBBSZH010000021.1:0-2705 GCA_038044845.1 Nanobdellota archaeon | reverse complement strand
AAGCGGGTTACCCACAGGCTATGTTTGGAATGCAAACGGAACAATTGACGGTTCAGCCCAATTAACGGTCTGGACAAATATTACATTACAGAATGGCTCAATAAGCGTTGCCACTCTTTATATAGATAACGGAAACACCTCCACTAAAACCCTCCCCGCAGCCACATATTCTTCAGCAACAGTTACCTTTAATCATACTCATACCTCTGCCGCAGGCACTTTGACCTTTCTCGGCAACGTTGTTTTTACGGGCAATGTGACATTCCAGACTGGCGGCGCGGCGGGTTATACAATCGCCAATGGCACCAATAATCCCAATGTAGAATTTAGAGGAAATGTTGCGCTTACGCAAAACACCGGCGCAATCACCTGGACCAAGGGAACTGGAACAATCACACTGGGCAACAATCATTCAGACGGGACGCAGACCATCGATTTTTTGGGCAAAAGCATTGAAGACCTGGTAATAAACGCTCCCGGAGACACAAAACAACTTACAGCCAATGTAACCGTTGACACCCTGACAGACACATCAGGAACCCTAAACAGGAATGGCTACACCATCACGGTTTTAGAAGGAGGCGGCGGAGGAGCAGGAGGAGGATCAGACACCACTCCGCCTGTTCGTTCAGCAGGTTCTCCAACAGGACAATTAGCCTCGGGAACCACACAAACAACCTTATCATTAGTCACCAACGAAAATTCAACTTGCAGATACTCAACAACCTCGGGCACAGCTTACGCCTCAATGATAGGAATACTTACAACAACAGGAACAACCTCCCACTCAACAACTATCACAGGATTAAGCAACGGAACAAGCTACAATTATTACATAAGATGCCAGGACACGGCAACCAGCCCGAACGTAAATACAGACGACTACCTAATTACTTTTTCCGTGGCAAGTCCAAGTTCAGACACCACTGTTCCATCAACACCAACCGGTTTAACAGCCACAATAGTATCATCGTCTCAAATAAATCTCTCTTGGACCGCCTCAACAGACAACGTAGGAGTAACTGGCTACAGAATATACAGAGGAGGAACGCAAATAGCAACATCAGCGACAAATTCTTATCAAAACACAGGCCTCACTGCTTCAACAAGCTATTCCTACACCGTCTCTGCCTACGACGCGGCAGGAAATGTCTCGGCTCAATCAGGTTCAGCATCCGCTTCCACGCAGGCCGTTCCAAATTCAACTTCAGGAGTAGTTGAAAATTTGGATGAAATGTTCGCAAGGAAGGCAAGGCGCGCTACGGCTACATGGGGCGCGCAATATCTAGAAAACCCTGCAACCTATGTATGGCAGCCGGAAACTCTCATGTATCAGGACGTAACTACCGGACATGAAGTCTGGAAACTGAGCGATACACCAAGACTTGGTACTAGCTACCACAGCGACATCGGCGTATCCCCATGGAGCGCCGACGGCAGCAAGGTGGCTTATACCGCGTATGATCGTTTTACCCGGGCCTACAGCCAATCGCAACAACAAGAATGGAGATACATTTGGATGACGAGTAACACCAACGGTGCCTCGGTACGCCCTACGGTGGAGGCACATCGAAGACTGGGAGGAGGTTATTTCCACTGGTCTCCGCAGCAGCCGAATACTTGGTTTGAAATCGGCGAGTCTCATCTTGCCTCGGGCGGGCAAAGCAACGTTCTTTATCGATCTGCCGTGGATGCCCAGGGCGTGGTGACCTCCCAAGCGATTCTGACCCTTCCCGCAGGAGCGGCCGGCACCAGTATCAATAAACTGTTGTCAGCCGATGGCCGAAGAATCGTTTTAGAGCAGTCGAATCGTTTTTGGCCGATATCCATTCGGCCGGACGGCACAGTGCAACTGGACGACCCGGACGGTTATTCTATTGACCGGGGCTTCGGGCCATACGGCGGGATGAACGGTGGAACGGTTACTGGTTTTCATGATCAGTACATCGCGGATACGGGCGACTACTTCTTCGTGATGCCGAACGACCCTGGCAGCACAGCCACATGGTGGCGGATAAAGACGGCCGGCTCCGCATCCGACGGGGGGCCCTTGTATACAGGAGACAACGGCCAGCATAATTTCGGTGAAATATGGCCGGAAAATCATGGCGCTGTAAAGGCAGGCAATCTAACTAGTCCGTTTGCGGACCCTGGAGATTACAATCCGAACTCGTCGGGGTACTGGTCGCATTTCGTCCCAGATCGGTGGGGAACCCATGCGCTATTCTCTAATTCACATGACAATGTGCCCGGTGGTTATGGTCCTGGCGTGTGGGATTTCATCAATCACGAGTGGGTGGTGCCTTCGTTTGGAGGCGGTGCGCAGCATCACGACTGGCATGGTTTTACCGACTGGTTCGTCTCTTCGGGAGGACCGAGCGACCCTACCGGTCGCGGACGTACTCAAGTGTTGGCGGCAAACATCAATGATCCAGCCTCCCGGATTGTCGTTAACAATGCGTATACCCGATACGACGGTGGCACAAGCTACAATTCTCTAATTCGTCCGGGCCAAAGCCCTGACGGCACCAAGGTAGCTTGGCATAGCGAATTCCTTAACGGAGCTAATCTCACGGACATCTTTTGGTCGGTAGTCTATTATCCTTACCCCGCCACCGACTTAGCGGCAGGAATCGGAACAGGGGTTAATTTGAGCTTCTTGCCTCCCAAGTACACCGAGCGAAGATGGATCAATCCCACCACGG
>JBBSZH010000020.1:1753-21782 GCA_038044845.1 Nanobdellota archaeon | reverse complement strand
TAATGGGTTAGATGATTTCTCATTTACAACACACCCAAGTACTGGTTACGACAATCATAGACTTTCAATACAAATAAATTACCAGCATGCCTATGTAATTTTAAGTACTCGTTTCCCAGAAAAAGTTAAAGCCATTGAATTAATTTAATTACTTAATCATTAAAGCTACAATTATAAAATAAATTATTATTGAAAGGACATCTGAAATAATTGTAGCAAATGGACCGCTTCCCAATGCAGGATCTTGTTTAAATACCTTAAATAATAATGTAGTTATTAATGATGTTATACTAGAAATAACAAGTGTGATAAAGATTGCTAAGGCAATTACCAAAGCAATGTATGATTCCTTCCAAAAAAATGACACTATTAAGAATACTGTAATCCCGATAAACAAACCAATTATAAGTCCAATTAACATTTGTCTCAATAAATAAGGTAATAATTTTAGTTCTTTTCCAAAAACTGCTAAATCCCTAATAAACAAAGTTTGATGTTGTGTCCCCAAGGCATCGCTCATATAAACAATTGCTGGGATGAAAAATGCTAGAATTAAATGCTTACCAAGTGTATCTTCAAATTTACTAATAAATCCAGCAGCAAATAATACCCCTAGTAAACCAATTACAAGCCACGGAATTCTATGAAATAGTGTTAATGGTAAAGGTACGTGCATTGTATCTTCATATTCTAAATGGCCTTTATGAACACCTGCAAAATAAAATATATTTTCATGCAATTTTCTGTTTATAATTGAAAGAATTTTATTAGTTAATATCACCCCAAGTAATTTATTTTTTTTAACAATAGGAATTGCTTTTATTCCATGTTTTAATGCTAAATTCGCAACTTTTCCTTTTTCAGTATCTGGAGAAGCATAGATTATCTCTTTTTGCATGATGTTTTTTATCTTGGTTCTTTTAGAATATTCAAAGAGTTTTTTAATTGAAAGAACACCAACAAGATTTTTTTTATTGTTTACAACATAAATGTAATCAATGGTATCAAATAAATGAATATTTTTATTAATAAAGTTATAAGTTTGTGAAATAGTATAAGAATCTAGGACTATCGGTATTTTATCAGTAATATAATTTATGGCTAAATTCTTTTTATCATCCTGGTTTAATTTACTTAGTTTCATAGAACCTCTTTTTAATCTTAAAAGAAATTAGAGTATTTAAATGTTATTTTTATAAATTGAAATATTTCCTTCCCTATAAAATTTACTTGTACAGAGTCTATTATGTAAAAGTTTTTTGTAATGATTTTGGTAAATTGTTATTGAAAAATTTTCAGCATCTCCGAAATAAACATTACTTGGATTATGCTCAACTAACATGTGCTCTCTATGATTGGTTAATAATTTTAATTTAAAAGGAATTTCTCTCTTTAATTTATTACCCAATTCAATGAATTCAAGTGAACCAGATAATTCATTTTTAATACCCAAGTCTAGTGATTCTTTTCTAGCAAGTTGAATAATAATTTCTAACCCCTTTGATGATGCTTTCATGGCATCTTTATCTTAAAAAAAGGGTTTTTAAAGTTTATTATAACTAAAATTAAGGTGTATATCTTAACATTGTTCTTGGAAAAGGAATTGCATCTTTAATATTATCTAGCTTACATAACCACGCAACTACTCTTTCAATACCTAAACCATAACCAGCGTGTGGCACACTTCCGTATTTTCTAGTATCAAAATACCATTCATAAGTTTCTAGTTTTTCTCCGCCCTTTTTTAACCATTTTTTTAATTCATTAATATCAGTATCTCTTTGACTCCCGCCTATAATTTCACCATAGCCTTCTGGTGCAAGCATATCAAAACATAATGCTTCTTTAGGATTTTTTGGATCGCTTTGTTTGTAAAATGCCATTATTTCTTTAGGATAATGCGTAACAATTAATGGCTTGTCAAAGTGTTTCATTATCAAATCTTCTTCAATTGTCCTTAAATCTTTTCCAAATGGAATATTTACTTTTTCTTTTTCTTTAAGTATTTTCAGTACTTCAGAATATTTTAATCTTGGAAACGGGGCTTTAATTTTTTTTAATTTGTTTATATCTTGTCCTAATAAGATTAATTCAGCTTCATTTTCCTTAACAACTCTTTGTACAATATAAGCAACGCATTCTTCTCCTGATTGTATTAATTTATCTAAATCATACCAGGCAGCTTCCATTTCAGCCATCCAGAATTCAGCTAAATGCCTGCTTGTTTTAGATCTTTCTGCACGAAAACAAGGTGAAATGCAGAATATTTTCTCTAAAGCAAATATAGCTGCTTCTGCATACAACTGCCATGACTGTGTTAAGTATGCTTTTTTATCAAAATATTTAACCTCGAATAATGTTGCCCCTCCTTCACATGCTGTTGGAGTAAATATTGGCGGAGCCATTTCATAAAAACCATTATTATAATAATAATCACGAAAGGCTTTCATTACTGTACTGCGAATTTTCATTACTGCGCTTAATTTTCTTGAGCGAATCCATAAATGTCTATTATCCATCAAAAACTCAGGGCTTTGATCTTTTTTTATTGGAAAAACATCTGCAAATTGTATTACATTTATTTTAGAAACTTGAATTTCATAACCTGTAGGAGCTCTTTTATCCTCTCTTAATTCTCCTTCTATTTCTAATGAACTTTCAATTAATAATTTATTAGCATCATCCCATTCTTTCTTGCTTACTTTATCTTGCTTTACTACACATTGAATTATGTTACTTGCGTCTCTTAAAACTAGAAAAGCCATGTCTTTTTGTTTTCTCTCTCTATAAACCCAGCCTCTAATATTTACCTTGCCTTTTCTCTTCTTTATTGCCTCTTCTATTGAAATAAACATAACTTTATAGAATTTTATTATATTAAAAAGATTTTGGTTTAGTAATTATCTTAATCTTGGATAAATTTATCTTTTCTTCTTCTTTTTCTGGAAAAATAACAAATAAACTATAGGAAGAATTCCGACAGTGTTAAATATTAAAATAAAAACAAACCATGTTAATTGATTATTCTTTCCACATTTCCATAGAGCAATACCCTTCCAGATAGTTTCCCAAATTACTAAAATTAATATCAAAAAAATAAATGCTGGAGTAAATGGTTCCATAAAAATATTATAATTTACTAGGATTTAAACTTATCTTTTTATATATCTTTCCACATACGTATTGGGTAGGCTATAATAAGTCTTTCCAAGTTTTATTTTAACAAAATAATCTGCCTGAATCTCCTTCCCATCATTCTTAAGTCTAAATGTTTTTTCTGCCTCTTTTATTGCATCTTCAAGAGAACCCTTAAACTTCTTTTTTATAGATTTCTCCCCAGAATCCGCCCAGCCAGATTTTATATGTACTAAATAGTTAGCATACAAAAAATCTACTCGTTCAAGAGCACATAATGCACCTTCTAATTCTTTAGTTTCATTTTTAAGACTGCGAAGCTCTTTATTAAGAGATTTTTTAAGATATGATTTTGGTCCCATTTTAGAATCAATAATTTTAAAATGATAAAAGATTTAAAGCTTACTCTTTAATCTTTAAATTATCTCCTCTAATAATTTTTTTAATGTATTGGTTGGTTCTTGGATAGGATAGGTATAAGGTTTATTATATTTAATTTTAAATTCATTAAGCTTAAATTTATCTATAAAATATGAATAATTTTCTGAGAACATGCTTTTATCAAGTACCTCATATAAACTACCGCTATATTGCCCTTTATTAATACCTTGTCCTTTTAAAGAAATTCCTATATTGCCATGATGCTTATATATCATATCCCTTAATTCTATGCAAGAATTATTATTTGTTGTCAAAAATCCGAAAAACCCATCTCTGCTTATTAAAATATAAAATACAAAGGGATCAATAGAATTAATTGCAGAGAAAAAAGTTTTAAGTTCACCATAATTAAATCTTTTCTTTTCTAATGAATCACTCCTATATTCTTTGGGAGTTAACCCAGTAAAATGTATAAATGCCACATTAAACTTGTTAATATCGTTAAATCCGTGCTTTTTCATAACCTCTTGAACTGATAAATTTTTTAATTCTTCCTTAATCTCATCTATTTCTTTTTGTCTTAAATTTCTTTTAATTGCATGTTTACTCTTAGCTCTACAATCTAATATAATTTTATCCATATATGTTTAGAAATAGAAAAATTATTTAAGCTTTTTTAAAATAAAATTCAGCTTAAAATTTGCTCTAAATTCTTTTTCCACATTTTGGAATTTTTTGTTCTAGGATTATTCATCACCATAATATGAAAATAAGCTAGCCAAAATGTAAACAAGTCATCATTAAAATAATTAAGATTTCTAAATTTTTCCTTCACATAATGATTAAAATATTTATTAATACCAACTGCTCCGATCCAAAGATAAGCTAAATCTTTATTCGGATCATCAATTCCGCAAAATTCAGTATCAATAATTGCCCTTACATCATCTTTTCCAAAAATATTAACAGGCCTAAAATCGCCATGGGTAAATCCTAAAAACTCTGGTTTATAAGAATAAGCTAGTTTAGTTAATTTATTGAATAAAAAAAGATCAATTTTTCTTTTATCAAAAAGTTTCTCACTTTCTTTAATTAATCTTTCATTTCTATTGGTAAATCTATAAAGTTCCTCAGAATAAATATTTGAAAATGAGTTTAACAACCCAATTAAGATATTAACCTTTTCAGGCTGTAGGTCTAAGGTTTTATTAAAACTTGGTTCATCAATAAATTCATAAGTGTTTTCTAAATAATCAATTTTTATTATTCTAGGGATGGGAAAGCCATGTTTTTTTAAAATTTCTAAGGTTTTTGTTTCATTCTCCCAGCAGAACTTCTCTTTAAATCTCTTTCTTACAATCCTCCCCCCATTCTCTTCATAAAGGTCAACAGAATTATAATTTTGATATCGTTTCTTTATTAACATCTTCTATACTTCCTAAATTTAAATCTGCATTCTTTTTTGTTATTAAAATTGTTTTTATACCAATAGATTTTGCAGGAGCAATATCAAATGTATATGAATTTCCTATTGAAATCACTTCATCTACATTTAGATTATATTTTTTAAGCACGTATTCAAATGCCCTTGAATCTGGTTTTTCGTAACCAGAATCTTCTGGTGTGATAATATCCTTAAATACATCTTCAAAATTATTATATTTTAATTCATTAATTTTAGATTTCTTACCGCCATTACTTAAGATTATTAAGGTATAGTTTTCTGATAATTCCCTAAGTAAAGTTTTAACATTATCTTTTATTTTTCCGGTTTCATAAAACCTTACATATTTTTTGGCATATTCTTCTATCTTATCTTCATCAAAATTTATATTAAAATGATTAAAAACATCTCTTAAAGTTTCTTTTAACTTTACTATTCTAGGATATTTTTTATTAATGTATTCAATAATTTGTTCAGCTTCTTTTAAATCAGAAAATATTAATTCTGAATTTCTTTCTATTATCGTATCATCGTAATCAAATATTATTAATTTAATTTTTTTGTTTTCCATGTTTCATCCAATATCCAACCGATCAATTTTTTTGTATGTCCACATATATTAGTATCAATTTCATTTATGTCTCCCTTGTTAACATAGGAATTATAAGCACAACCACCCCCGCATAATAATATGACAGGACAATTTTTACATTCTAAATTATTTAACTGGCTTCTTTTAGTCCATGAATCAAAAGTTTCATTATCAATACCAAAACGAGGGTCTAAGACATTACCTTCAAAATAAATTTGTGATCTGGAGAAAGCATGACAAGGCCCAACCATTCCATCATATCTTACAACAATTTGGTTGCCATATGCAGCACAGTCTTTTAAATGAAACTTATCCTCTGTTACTGGCTCTAATCTCCTCAGAATTCTATCTTCATAAATTCCATTATCCCTCAATACTTCAAAAGCCTTTAGGACTGCATCGGTTGCTTCTTCTATACTGCATTCGAAATTATTACCTGAGAGCTCTCTTGTGATCATAAAATTAAATCCAACGCTTGATGGCTTAAGTTCATTAACAAAAAATCTAGCAACTTCTTCTAAATGGTTTACATTATGCTTTCCAACTGTGCATGATATTGCATGCACAGCACCAATATCTTTTAATAAATTATAACCTTTTAAAGCCCCATAATAACTCCCATTACCTACAAGATTCCTTCTAGCTTGATTATGAATTTCTTCAGGACCATCAATAGAAACAGCAACATTAATATTATTATCTTTAATAAATTTGGCTAATTCATAGTCTATTAAAGTTCCATTTGTAACCATACTTAAATTTGTTTTATCTTTGTAATTATTATCTTTTTCTTTAATCTTTTTTACACTATCTAAAAAAACTTCTTTGTTCATTAAAGGTTCGCCACCATAAAATATAACTTTTCTCTCTGGTAAAGCTATATTAAAAAAATGATCAATCGCTTTATCAGCAACCTCCCAGGGCATAATTTCTTCTTCTTTATTAAGCTCAGCTCTTTCGCAAATATTTTCAAAACAATATCCGCATGCTAGATTACAGCCTTGTGTTAAAAGAAGATACATAAGATGAATTTCTTTTTTTAAATTATTTTTCAAAGATTCAAAATAATTTTCCTCAGAAAAATCCTTTTGTACAATAAAATTTTTTTGAACTAATCCCTCAAGCCCAGAAATGTCATTAAAAGAATTATTTTGTAGTTTTTTAAATAAATTTTCTGACACAAAAGCAAAATTATGTCCCTTAATCGGGTTGTATAATCCTAACATTCCTGTAGCTACTTCTTTTTTATACAAAGTAGAAACTAATCTATAGTTCATGCTTTACTAAGTTTATTAGTTGTATTTTATATCACCAGAATCGCCACATGCGCAACTACAATCCTCGCATCTCCCACAAGAATGACCACAACTAGCGCCTCCTCCACAAAGGTACTCACAAGTTGGGCCTGCTAAAGTTTTTCCTGCATAAGCGAGTCCTAGTATCTCTTTTTTAACATCTACTAAAATTATATCAGAACCTAGACTAGCCGCTTCTGCTGTTCTTTTTTCAAGATTTCCAGAGTCCGAAGTCATATACAATTATAATATCAAAAAACATATAAACGTATCTTTTTAAGGTGTTAAACGTTCTCTATCTCTTGGAAATAAACAAGCTTCTCTGATATTATTAAGTTTTAAAAGTGCCATGGTAAAACGTTCAAGTCCGATGGACCAACCAGAATGAATTGGGCTTCCAAATCTAAAACTATTAACATAAAATTCAAAATCTTTTGGATTTAGTTTGCATTCTTTAAGTTGTTTAATTAAAACTTCTGGTAAATGAACTCTCTGTCCTCCAGATGAAATTTCAATTCCTTGATATAAAGCATCAAATCCCTTGCTTAATTTCTTGTCTTTAGGCAAAATATAGAAAGGTTTCAAACTTAAAGGCCAGGAATGAGTAAAAATAATTGTATCGGGATACATTTCACATAATTTTCTCTCATCTTCTGGAGAGAAATCATCTCCATGCTTTAGTTTACATAATTTAATAGCTTCATCATAGCTTAAATATTTACTTTTAGGAATTTTTAATTTTAAATTTAATACATCAAGTTCCTTATCGCAATTATTAATCACATTTTTAACAATAAAGGCAACACATTCTTCTAAATATTTCATAACCTCGAAATCATCTTTAAATGCTACTTCAATATCCATTTGCCTTGATTCATTTAAATGCCTAATTGTATTATGTTTTTCAGCCCTCCATACTGGGGTAATAGTAAATACTTTTTCTAATGAAATAGCACACAATTGTTTATATAACTGGGGACTTTGAGCTAAATACGCTTTTTTCTCAAAGTAATTTACAGAAAATAATTGAGTGCCCCCTTCGCTTGCGCTTGATATTAAGCTAGGTGTTTGAATTTCAATAAAATTATTTTTTTTAAAAAATTCTTTAAAACTAGTTGAAATCTCGCTTTGAATCTTAAATATTGCTTGTGTTTTTTTCTTTCTTAAATCTAAACTTCTATAATCTAATCTGGTGCTTAAATCAGAAATAATTGATTTATCTTTTTCATAAACCTGCATTGGTAATACCTCGGCCTTGTTTAATACTTCTAAATCAGAAATGTGAACTTCTAAATTATTTGTACTTAATTCAGGAGAAGTTAACTTAGCTTCCTTAATTTTTCCTTTAACTTGAATTACACTTTCTAAACTTAATTTTTCATTAAATGCTTTATTCTCTGGTTTGAGAACACATTGGACTATTCCTGTTATATCGCGCAATAATAAAAATTTAGCTTTAGGTAATACTCTAATATCATGAATCCAGCCTTGTAATAATACTTCTTTATCCTTTTTAATCTCATTAATATAGGTTCTTTGCATTAACTTTAATCTAGAATTTAATTATATAAATGTTTCTTTAGTAAACTATTTAAATAAACTATAATTCTTGTTTATTATGTATCAGGATTTAGCTGATTTTTCAATAAAACAATTAGAAAAACTAGGTGCAACTTATGGAGAGGCTAGACTAGAGGATGTTAAAGGTTCTGCTTATATCTTAAAAAATGGAAATGTTGAAATATCTGGTTTTGATAAAAGTATTGGACTAGGAATAAGGTTTATTGTTAATAATACATTAGGATTTTTAGCTATAAATGATCTTAATAAAAATAAAATATTAAATTTAATTAAGAAGTCCTTTAATTTAACAAAAAATTCTTCTAAAATTGGACAAAAAATTAAATTATCAGAGGAAAAAACAGTAAAAGCAGATTATAAGGTTAGACAAAAAATAAAACTTGATGCAGTTTCTCCAGAAGAAAAAATAAAATTTCTGCTTGATTTGGATAAAGAAATAAATAAAAAATATTTTAGATACTTTTCTCTAAATGATGGTGTAACAAAAAAGTATTATGTTAATACAGAAGGAACAAAAATTGTTTCAGAAATTCCAAGCGTAGGTCTTTATTATTTTATAACTGTTTTAATGAATAATAAATCAATGCAAAGATATGCGCCTTATGGAAGTACAGGCGGATGGGAATTTATTAAAAAATGGAATTTAAAACAAAAATTATTAGATGAAATTAAGGCTTTAGAAAATGTGATTAAAAATGGCATAAAACCGCCAAAAGGAAAGATAGATGTTGTTGTTGGTTCAGAGGTTACCGGGATAGCAGCTCATGAATCAGTCGGTCATCCTTACGAAGCAGATAGAATTTTAGGAAGAGAGGCTGCACAAGCTGGTGAATCTTTTGTTCATCCTAATATGATTAATTATCAAATTGGAAGTGATGTTGTAAATTTAGTAGATGATCCAACTTTAGAAGGAAGCAATGGTTTTTACTTGTATGATGATGAAGGTGTTAAAGCTAGAAGAAAAATTTTAATTAAAAATGGAAGGATAAATGAATTCTTGCATAATAGAGAGACTGCATTTGAAATGGGTATTAAAAGCAACGGTGCTTCTAGGGCTTGTGAGTATAATAAAGAAGCAATAGTAAGAATGTCAAATACCTTTGTTTTACCTGGTAATCATAAGGAAGAAGAGTTATTTGGGGGGATTAAGCTAGGTGTTTATATGAAAAATTTTATGGAATGGAATATTGATGATAAAAGGTTTCATCAAAAATATACAGGAGCAGAAGCATATTTGATTAAAAATGGTAAAATTTCTAAACCAGTTATAAACCCTGTTTTAGAAATTACAACACCTGCTTTATGGAAATCAATAGACGCTATAAGCAATAAAATAGAATTTACAGCTGGAAATTGTGGCAAAGGGGAGGCTATGCAATCTATTCCAGTATGGTTTGGTGGTCCACACATGAGATTAAGAGGGATATATATAAGATAATATATATATATTAGTTTCCAACTGTCCAAGTGACAACCGCACTAATTACCTTTATAAATAAGAATAGTCTATATAAACCGACGATGAAAAAAGATTTATCTTACAATTGGTATGATAACCCAGACGAGGTAATGATAAAATTAGATAAAAAAGGTATAAAAATTTTATATAACAAATTTCTATTAAAATTTAAAACCAAAATAAACTTTCATAATAAAACAGGATTGGATAAAGATATCTTTTATCAACTTAATAAAAAAGGGGTAACAAGAGTAAAAACATTAAAAAAATTGTTACAAATATTTAATATGAATTATAATGATTATAATAAACGTATTATATCCACATTAGGCAATAAGAAAGAATTAAAATTAAAATTCCCAATAAAGCTAAGTAGAAAAGAAATTGCTGTGTTAGTGGCTGCATTTATGTCAGATGGTAATAATCAAAAAGAGCATCCATTCTATTCTAATATCGGATTTTTAGGTAATAAAATCATAAAAGCTACAAGACAGATAGTCCCAAATATTTCTTATGAGTTCAGGAATGAAAAGGTAAGGTTTCATCCGATCTTAGGTAGAATCTTAAATAAAGCCGGTGTACCTTATGGAAATAAAACAATATTAAATCCTAATATTCCGAATTATATAAAGATAAATAAAAATTTATCAAAACTTTATTTAACACAGGCTTTTGATGATGAAGGGCATGCTGCAACTAAAATTAGTAGAAAAATTGTTTTAGGAAGAAGTGTCGCAGTTAAAGATTTACCTAATTTATTCATAAGAAATATGCCTTGGAAAGAAAAGATATATTTTAATAATTTGCCAGATTACATTAAAAAAATAGTAATAAAAAATCCACCAAGATTATTAGTTGATGAATATAAATTATTGAAGAAGTTTAAGATTAACAGTTCTATGAGATGTAGGAGTCTAACTAAATATGAAGAAACCAATTCTGCTGACTGGGTTATAGAAATATTTGGGAAAGAGAATATAAGGAGTTTTAATAATTTTATAGGATTTTCACAACCAGAAAAAATAGAAAGAATGAACCAATATTTAACTTAAAATGGAAATTGCTAATTACATATTAAAGGAATTAAAGAAAAAAGGAGCAGATGATGTAATTATTGGAGTAAATAAAACAGAGGCATCCCAAATTAAGTTTTCAGATAATAAAGTTGTCAAAACAGGTTCTGAATTATTAATTAATTTAGATGTTTTCATGACAAAAGATAAAAAAATAATTGTAACAAGTTTAAAAGATTTTAATAAGGGTGAGGAAAGAGCCATTCCCCCAAACACCTTAAAAAAATTCAATAAAAAAAATGCAGATAAAATAATTAATAATCTAATTAGTTTCTCAAAATATGTAAAACCAAATAAAGATTATAATGGTATAGCCCAAGGTCCATTTAAATATAAAGAAATAAAAAATAATTATGATAAAAAAGTAATTAATGCAGATGAAATTGATTTGATGCAAAAAGGAATAAACGCAGCTTTAGAAAATGCAAATAAAACAAATGGAATAATTGAGAAATATGTTGCAGAACATTCATTAATAACAAGCAATAATGTATATAGTGAAGATAAATTAACGGGGTTATATTTTTCTATTAGGGCTTTCACAAATAAAGAAGCTTCTGGCCATATGAATTCTTGCTCTAGAATTTTAAATAAATTTGATGTTTATGGTGCTGGTAAAATAGCTGGTGCAATTGCAAAATTAGCTAAAAAACCAGAAGAAGGCAAAGCAGGAAAGTATGATGTTGTTTTTAGTTATATGCCAATGGCTGCATTGTTAAATAACATAATGGACTGTGCTTCAATATTCACATTAGAATCTGGTTTGAGTTTTTTAACAAATAAATTAAACAAAAAACTTGGTAATTTTACTTTAATTGACCAGGGCAACCTAGAAAATGGCTTTAATTCTAGTAAATTTGATAACGAGGGTGTTCCTACAAAAAAAACTTATGTAATTAAAAATGGAACATTAAAGACTTATTTGCATAATACATCAACAGCAAAAAAATATAAAACTAAAACAACTGCAAATGCTGGTTTAATTGCCCCAACTTCAACTAACATTATATTAGAAGGAAAAAAAGGAAATGTTTTTGATATTAAAAAAGGATTATATATAACAAATGTTTGGTATACAAGGTTTCAAAATCATTTAACAGGTGACTTTTCAACTATTCCTAGAGATGGAATATTTTTAATTGAAAACGGTGAAATAACAAGGTCATTAAAAAACATTCGAGTGAGTGATAATTTTCTTAATTTGATGAAGAATGTTTCTTTAGTTAGTAAAGAAAATAAACATTTGAAATCATGGGAAGCTGAAACACCTGTTGTAACGCCAGAAGTTTTAATTAAGAATGTTAACATCAGTAAACCAAAACTCTAAATTTTATTTAATTCTAAAAATGAATGTGTTGTTTTTGGTGAATGCAAACTTTTAACAAAATACCACATCGAAAATAATTCGAATGCAAATGGTCCATACCCTAAGTAACCAAGAATAGGCATTTCAAATATTTTAAAAAATCCAACAAAAGGAATTTCATAACTCCATTTTACAACAGCATAATAATTCCAAAACTCCCATAATAATCCGCATAATATACCCGTTACAAATAATGCAAAGGGAACTTTGATATTTCCAGATTTCCAATAACCTATAATGCTGGGTTGTTTATGTAAATAATTTATTGGATCTAGAATAAAAAAGAATGCACCCCAAATAAATGGAAAAAAATATTTCGGATAAATAACAGTTAATATCAACATAATTAAACCAGTATAAGTCATTCCATGCAAAAATTTATGAGTAATATCATGATGGTTTAATAATTTAACTTTATTAAATAATTTAAATGTTTTAATCAGCTCATAAGTCTCTATTACTGCAGGAAGAATAGTTGAAAATGAAATTGTCCTAAATATAAAAAATCTAAACCATAACGGTTCTTTGTAAATTGTTGTAGAAAGATAATTCCAGTTCAAAGTTTTTAAATTTATTAATTCAAATAACCACCAGATTAATGCGCTTAATAATAATGCTTTAAGAAATTGTTCTTTTCTGCTCATTATCAAAGAATGTCCTTTTAATTTATAGATTAAAGCATCAATAATAAAGATATAACCAAACCATATTATTGGAAAATACCAAGAGGCAAATGGTTCAATTTTAAAATAAAAATTTAATTCAGCAAATAAGATCATTATTATTCCAAATATGCCATAAATTTTAAACATTTTAAATCTCTTTTATAAATTCATAACCCCTCTCTTTTAATAATTCTCTATCTTCTTTAACAATATTAATATGGGTAGAGTCTTTTAGTAATAATAAATTTTTATTTGTGGAATTAACATTATCTGATATATAAAAAGCGCTTTCTGGCTTAACAGTATCGTCCTTTGCACCTTGAACAAGTAAAATAGGAGAATTAATATTTTTTAATTGTGGTTTCATGAATTCAATATAACTTTTTATCTGGGCAATACTTTTCAACGGCAAGGTATCATATAATTTCAGATCAACTGCAATTGGTAATTCTTCCATTGCAAATAATCCACGGATTTTATAAGGGCTTACTAAATAAACTAATGGGATTATTTGAAGAAGGCTGCTTGACTGAAGTTCAATCGGGGCATTAATAGGAATAACTGCTTCAACTTTATAATTCGCAGCAATATCCAAAGCTAATAAGCCACCTAAAGAAATTCCAACGATATATATTTTTTTATGATTTTTTGCTAATTTATAATAAGCATCTTCAGCTGATTTCCTCCAATCTAAATAATTTGTTTTTTCCAAATCAAAAACACTTGTTCCATGTCCTTTAATAACAGGGGCATAAACAGTGTAACCTTTTTCTGAAAAAAAATCGGCCATTTCTTTCATTGAATAAGGATTTGCAGTTAAGCCATGCAATAATAAAACAGCATCACCTCCTTTTTCAATGTAAATCTCTTGTGTTCCTTTAATAATTCCGTTCTCTCTTGGATATCTCGAGTCAAGGTACTTTGCAGAGTAGATGTCTATCCCTCTGCTCATTAAGCCGAGCAAGATTAAAATTAAGATAAATGAAATTATTTTCTTGAATTTCATAATATTATAGAGAAATTTTAATTTATTAAAGTTAAGTATTAATTTTTAAGTAATGATTATTTCATCTCTTTTTTTATAATTTCAATTAATGTTTTACCATCAACTTTACCTTTATATTTATTCATTAAAACACCCATAATAGCATTTACACTTAAATCTTTTTTCTCTTGTAATACTTTTCTAATCTCTTTTTCAAGTTCTTTGTTTGATACTGTTTTATATTTATCTAAATCAACTTTCTTACCTTGATTTAGATCATTTAATATTTTCTCAATAACATCTTTTGTTATTTTTCTTGAATTTAATAAATCTAAAGCTTTGGGCAAATTGGGTTCTTCATGATATATTAATAACATACCAGAAAGTAATCCAACTTTAATATTTTGGTATTTATTTGCATAATCACTCAGATTTATTTTTTTCTTTATTATTTCAGAGCTTAACTCCTTGCTTAAATTATATTTTTTCTGTAAATGATTAATTTTATCAGAGATCAATTCAGGAATCTTAATCTGATTTAATAATTCATTTGTTACTGAAATAGTTTTAATATCTGTATCTGGGTACATTCTAGCTGCCCCAGGTAATGGTCTTAAAAATGAAGTTGTTCCATTTTCATTTGCTTTTCTAACCTCTTTCTCCACTTTTTTTCCTTGCTTAATTATGCTAACTTGTCTTGCTATTTCATAATCAATAATCTTAGGCATCATTCTTAATTCCTGAAATCCTTTAATCTCTATTCTAGAGCCATTTTTAATACTTAAATTAACATCCTGCCTTATTGTTCCTATTCCTCTTAAGATAGAATTAAAACTTCTTAATATTAAACCAATTTTCTCAGCTGCCTCTCTTGCTTGTTCTGGTGTCTTGATATCTGGCTCTGTTCTTATCTCCAATAAAGGAATACCTTGCCTTGATAAAGAATAATTAACTTTATTTTCATTAATTTTTTCAATTTTACAAGCATCTTCTTCTAAACATAAACTCGTTATTCTTATCTTTCCTTGACTAGTTTCAATAAAAGAATCATTGCTAGCTAAACCAATTAACATTGTTCTTTGAAATGAACTACATGCACTTCCATCTGTAATTATTTTTCTCATAACCTGAATATTGTCTGAAATATTCATTTTGAATAATTTTGCTACAGATAAAGCTGTTATTAAAGCATCTTGATTTATTTCATGCGGGGGTTCTTCATCACAATCAACTAAACAATATTCATTTTTATAGCCATGATAAATAAATTCGCGATGTTTTGCTTCTTCAAAAGCAGCTGCTATATCAACATAACCTTGTTCGCCAGCTGTTGCTCTTAATTTTCTTAAAAATTCTAAATCTAATTCTTTTTCTTGAAATTTGGTAGAACAATTGCAAAATAATTTTTCACTAGATAATTGTTGATGGATTTCTAAACCAATTTTCAAATTTAAATCTTTATAGTCAAACATTTTCTCTTTTCCAGATTAACTTTTCTTTTTTTCTTATTTCCTTTATTCTATGCAATGGTATTTCCTTGTCCTCTAATGTAATAAAATTCTTTGTTATTCCTTTTATTTCATTAAATTTTATCTCAATTAATTTTTTATTAATGTTATCTAGATAATAGATAAAATATTCTTCTTTATTAAGGTTTTTATCGTATTTAATTTTATTTAATATTTCAAAGCAGGAAATCATTTTAACCAGAGGCTAAAATAGCCAATATTATTACGCTTATGAATGAAATTACTAAGCCAATTTTTTGATGTGTCATTAATTTTTCTTTGTTGATAAATAATCCGAGTAAAACAGCTAGGGCAATATAGCTTTCTGATAAAGCAACTACAATTGCAATTGGGGCTAAGGTTGCTGAAATTGCAAAAAAGACCCAAGCACCATTATCTAATGTGCTAACTGTAAATAATAATTTTTTATTATTTTTTATATCTTTAACTAATTTTCTAAGTTTACGGGCAAATAATAAATAAATTAGGCATATTAAAGTTAAAAATATATCAATAAACCAATTGGTCAATAATGGACTTGTAATTCTAGAAGCAAATCCCACAAAGAAATTAGTAGCACCCATAAATATGCTTCCTAGAACACCTAAAAAAACTCCTTTTTCAATCCATCTTTTCTTAGACAAATGGTAAGACTTAATTCCTATTAAACTTAATCCAATAACAATTAAAGATATTAAAATCAAATTTATTAAACTTAAATTTTCTTTAATGATGATAACAGCTAATACAACTGAAACAGGAACTTCTAAAGCTAGTACAGGTTCAATAATAGCAAGTTTACCTTTTTTTAAAGCTTCAAAGTCTAAAATCGCTGCAAAAAGTATGATTGCAGAAACTCCGAGTAAAATCCAGAATTCTTTATTAAAAGAAAATAATGAAACTAAGTCTTTATAGATAAAAGGAGATAAAATAATTGTTCCAAAAATACTTATGATAAACAAAGTTTCCCAATCGCCAAATTTTCTAGTTGATTTTTGAATAAGAAAATCCCCAAAACCCCAAAAAATCAAAGCAAGAAAAGCAAATAAAATTCCTGTTTCAAGGCCCATAAAATAAAGTTAATCTGATATGATATAAACTTTTCTATAATCATTTCATTTTAAAATAATTTTTAAGCAGTTCTTTATGTCCTTTTATTGTATTTGAAGGAATTTTTTTAAAAAAATAAACATCTTTGCCATATTTATTTTCTTTTAATCTAAAAGTTAATGGTTCTGCTAAATAAACAAGGCTTATCGCATGCTCAGAATTATTTTTTTCATTAAAGGGATACTCATTTGCACATAAAAATTTTTTAATTTTAATTTTCAAGTTTGTTTCTGATTTTGCCACTCTTTTGGCACATTCTTTAAATGTTTCTCTATAAAGAAGCTTACATCCTGGTAAATGCCACATTCCCTTGTAAGGTTCTATTTCTCTTTTCACTAAAATAACACCTTTTTTATCTTTAATCACCAGTTCTACACATGGCCTTGGAACAATAGAATAAATCTTTCTATACATTTTCTCTGGTAAATATTTAATCATTTTATTCTAAGAACTCTTTTGTAATACTTTTATTAATTTCACCGCGTAAATTCTTTCCAATTAATTCTTTAACTTGCTTGGGATAATTTCCAAGTAACCAGGATAGTTTAACAAAAGCTGTTTCTGGCAACATATCTTCCCCTGAAATAACTCCAATTTCTTGCAATTCTCTTCCTTTAGAATAAACATTTAAGTTTACACGTCCAAATAAACAACTAGAACTCATAACTAAAATTGTATTTTTAGTTAATTCTTTAATTGCTTTTTTAATATTAGCATGCTCTTTAGTTTCATTATCAACAACATCTAAAGGTGTATGACCTAAGCCAGTGCCCTCAATGACTAATCCTTTGTATCCTTTGTAAGCTAGGAATTGTTTTGCATTCATATTAATTGTAATTTTAATTAAGCCTACTTTTTCCTCAAATTTATCTTTAATTATTAATTTGCCACCTTTCTTACTATAATCTTGAGTAAGGAATTTAATATCTTTAGTTTCATAATTTATTCTAGCAATTGGTTTATCATTCACAACTTTGAAAGCATCTCTTCTTGAAGTATGCAACTTTCGAGTTTTACAAGCAGGCAAAATTAAGCATGTTTTATCATTTAAATTTTCATGCATACATATTCCAACTTCTGAAAAATCAGTTTTTGTAATAAATAAAGATGCAGAGAGTAGATTTAAGTAAGCATCACTTGAACCGCGATCAGAACTTCTTTGTGCTCCAACTAAGATTACTGGAATAGGGCAAGATTCAAGAACAAAGCTTAAAGCAGAACTTGCAACTGCTAAATTATCCGTTCCTATGCCAATAATAATTCCGTCAACTTTGTTTTTTATTTCTTTTTCAATTTCTTTTGCAAGAATTGAAAAATGCTTAAATCTTAGATCATCTGAAAACATTTTTCTAACTAATCTTGTTTTAAAATTTGAAATATCTTTTAATTCAGGAAACATTTCTAAAAGTTCTTCTGGTGTAAATGCTGAAACAACTCCGCCTGTTTTGTAATCTACCTTAGAAGCAATAGTTCCGCCAGTATGCAAAATAGAAATTGTAGGTAAATTTCTTTTATATACAATTTCTTGTAATTTTGGTTTTTCATGAGAAAATTTCTTAATTATTTTAAATTTTTTTATTTTATTTTTTTTAATTCCAATATTATAACCAGAGTCAAGTTTTAATGTAATTAAATCTGAATTTGCCGACGGAATTAATGTTCCTAGAAAAACTTCTTCATTAGTAGAAATTTCAATTAAATCACCAGAATTTCCTATAAATTTTTTCATTTATTTAACTAAGTCCTTTAAATTAAATAAGATTTATATTGTAGAAAATATATATTGTATTTTAGTAAGCTTTAAATATTAGTTTTAGTATCATAAAAGATTAATAACTAAGAAAAAATCTTGTTTAAATTTTGTTTGGCGACAAAATTTAAATTGTTTAGCGATTTTGGCGAACTAAATTCTTTGTATGAACTTAGTTTGAAGAGTCTATTGGCGATTAACTCTTTCTAAGATAGGTATATGTCAAGCTTATATATAAAGTTTATGCTAATAAAGTATATACCTGATTATTAACAAAAAAAGGAAAAACGGGGGAGAAAAAAAATGGATTTTATAATACAAAATGCATTAGAAGGAAGTAAACAAAATAAATATGAAGATATAAAGATTGGACAAGCCAACATAAAAGTTGTTGGTGTTGGTGGCGCAGGAAACAATATGGTTTCTTGGTTATACAGAAAAGGAATTCAAGGCGCAGAGATTATAGCATGTAATACTGATAAGCAACATTTGGATATTTCTGAGGCTGATCATAAAGTTTTGCTTGGGGCTGATTTAACTCGTGGTTTAGGTTGCGGAGGATTTCCTCAAAAAGGAGCTGAAGCAACAAAAGAATCAATGCACGAATTAAAAGAGGTATTGCAAGATGCAGATATGGTATTTATTTGTGCTGGAATGGGTGGTGGAACAGGAACTGGAGGTAGCCCAGTAGTTGCAAAAATGGCTAAAGAAATGGATGCAATTGTAATTGGAACAGTAACAATGCCATTGGATATTGAAAAAGCAAGGGTAGACAAAGCTGAATTTGGTTTACAACAATTAAGACAAGTTACAGATACTGTAATTGTTATTGATAATAATAGATTAGTACAAATTGCTGGAAACTTGCCATTAAAGCAGGCATTTGCAGTAGCTAATGAACTTGTTTCAACAATGATTAAGGGAATAGTTGAAACAATTGCAGTTCCTAGCTTAGTTAACCTAGACTATGCAGATGTTAAAGCAATAATGCAAGGTGGTGGAGTAAGTGTCATCGGGATTGGAGAGAGTGATACAGAACATAGGGTAGATGAAGCTGTTAAAAGAGCATTAAGTAATCCTCTATTAGATGTAACTTATGAAGGAGCAACAGGAGCATTGATCCATATTACAGGTGGAGAGGACTTAACTTTAGATGAAGTTAACAGAATTGGTGAAATTGTTACACAAGCTCTTGACCCTGATTCACAAGTTATTTGGGGTGCTAGAGTAAGTGAAGATATGAACAATAGATTAAGAGTAATGACAATAATTACAGGAGTTAACTCACCATATGTCTT
Source organism: Nanobdellota archaeon (assembly GCA_038044845.1). Taxonomy (GTDB): domain Archaea; phylum Nanobdellota; class Nanobdellia; order SCGC-AAA011-G17; family GW2011-AR20; genus GW2011-AR20. The sequence goes on along the minus strand of JBBSZH010000020.1, from coordinate 2,140 downwards.
AGGAAAAGTAGACCATAGCAAACCAAGTCCTGAATTAAAAAGAATGTCTAGCGAACTTGGAATAGAGATGGTTAGCCACAGGCGCTAACCCTTTTTTGTTTTTTTGAGGTTAGAACAATGGGAAACAGATTTCAAAAACAGTTTTTTAAAGATTTAACCTTTTTTTTGGACCAGTTTGAATTAGCTCTTAAGAAAAAGGATTTTAAAACTGCACAAATAAGACTTGATGACGCCAGAACAAGAACAAATGACTATCTTGATTCTTGTAGATCAAGATTAAGTGTCAGATTATAAAAAAGAGGGTGAATAAGACGGAAGAAAAAAAAGGTAATTGGTATGTGTTTTTGATAATTGGAATTTTAATTGGCGCAGTACTTGGTTATTATG
>JBBSZH010000020.1:0-1653 GCA_038044845.1 Nanobdellota archaeon | reverse complement strand
GATTGATCATGTTGTCAGGGCAGAGTAGAATTCTTTAACCCCCTTGAAATGCCCTTTCATGGCTCTCGCAAGGGAGCCTACTTTTTTTAAAAACTTAAATTATTACAAACAAAATATCATTATAACAATCAATTTCTTTAAAATTAAAATATTTTTTTAATAGTTTTCTAAACTTTTCTAATTTACTTGATTTTTTTAAAAATGTAATTGCAATATTATTATTTTTACTAACTCTTTTCATTTCGAGCAATGCTTTTTCCATATTTTTAAAGTTATGAAAACTTGTTACACTTATTACAGTATTAAAAGTTTTATCAGGAAAGGGTAGATTTTCAGCATTTCCATAAATTAAATTTACAGATTTGCCTTCGCCTAACATTTCTTTACAATTGTCTATCCCGATGCTTTCAACATTAAAGTAATTCGTGCTAATTCCTGTGCCACAACCAACGTCTAATAGCTTTGGTAGAATTTTGATATTATTTTTTACAATCTCTAATTTTTTAATTTGTTCTTCTTTATGAAGTTCATTATAATTTTTTGCAAGATATTTATACATAATCATCTGGATCAAAATTTAATAATTTAATTTTAGTTTTCTGCTCTTCATTTAATTTTCGTTGTTCTTCTAAAAAATTTTTGTAGTCTGAATCACTTTCACTTAATCTAATTAATTTACCATAGTTTAATATCACCCTTTTGCCAACATTTATCTCTAAATAGCAGGGATCAACATAACGAAATTTCTTTTTAGGAAGAATAAGATTATAAAACATCTGGTCTTCTTTAAATTCAAGTTTGTTCCTAAGTATATCAAATAATTTATTAATATTAGGGTTATTTGCTGATTTAATTTTTTTAAGAATATTCTCTTCGGTCCCATAAAAATCGCCTAGTTTAATAATTTGTTTTTTTAATGCAATATCTAGGGACTTAGCAAAAATATAATACCTTATTTTAGTTTCTTGGGATGCCCAATGATCGCTTTGTAAGATTGAATATTCTCTTCCAAAAAGTTCTGCTCTATCCTTTGACCTAAAGGCTATTAAGTTGTCATGTATAACTAAATTTTCTAATAAAAGATTTGCTAAAATTGGGCTGAACCTATAATTAATTTCCCTTAAAGAATAATCTAAACGATCTGCGCATAAATTTGGAATTTCACTGTCTAAAAACTTATAGTTATCTAGATTAGAAATATCCTCGATTTTGAAAGCATGTTTATCTAATATTCTGGCTAGCCCCGATTCTGATAAAAATTTTTTATGATTATTATCTTGAGAATCTTCTCTTATGTAATTTCCAACAATCCAATCAAATACGTGTGAAAAGGTTGTAACAGAAACATCATGTAATAAACCTGCAACTTGTTCTTCTAAACTCACATTTAATTTTCTTAATAATAACATTACTCCGATAGAATGTTCGTATCTAGAAAAATTTCTTATATGGTAAAAGTCGTCTGGTGGGCCATACTGTGATATTTTCTTTAATCTCTGGAACTCTTCAGCATTTATTATCTCACTAATCACCGGTTCGTTTATTTCAAAACTTCCATACAACACATCATTGATTACCATAAAAAATTAATTTTAAAGTAAAATATAAAAACCTATCTTTTTAAAATTCTAATCCTTTTTAACTTTTTTAAAG
>JBBSZH010000019.1:0-1198 GCA_038044845.1 Nanobdellota archaeon | reverse complement strand
TTTCATTTTCAATTTTGCCATACTTAAACAGAGCATCAAAATCGCCCATTGACCTGTAATAATCTCTTATACCATGGACAAGCCCAAATAAACTGCCAACTATACTAATATATGCACTATAAATAAAAGTTAAAGTTCCTAGTGTTAAACCATGGTTAAGGAATTTAACTAATGGGAAATAAATTAAGAAAAAAGTTCCTATCCCAAGAATTAAAGTTTGTCCAGAATTTAACCATTTATAGTAACCCCAATATTTTATAAATGCCTTTTTAGTAGCCTCTGTTAAATTAGAAAATTTTTCTTTAATTATCTTTTCTTTGCCAAAATATTTAATTGAGTCTATATTAGTAAAGATATCACTTATATTGGCCTTTTCTATATCCTCGGCTAAATTCGCATTTATATTATAGGTTTTTTGTACGTTTTGGATTGCTAAACTATAAAATATAAATGCAATTCCTGTCAACATTATTATAATTGCCGAGTTTAAATTTAAATAAATCAAAGATGCACTAAGTATTATTAACTGGAATATTAAGGGTGCAAAACTAAATATTATATCATCTGTCAATCTTTCAATCGCGCTTCCCCCCCTTATTAATCTAGAAATTAAAGAACCTGTCTTATGAGAGGTATGAAAGCCATGCGAGAGATGCAAGAGATGATTAAAAAATTTCTTTTTTAAGTCTTGAATTAAATTTACTTCCAGCTTAGTTATTAGATTGTTTTCCATCCATCTTCCAGCGGCTTTTAACAGCAATGATGCACAGAATATCACTGCAACAATAACTAAACTCCTTAGGAATAGATTTGACGATAATTTTTCAGCTAGAAAGTCAGTTCCTTTGTCAATTATTATCTTAAACAAGAACTTATCTACCACATCTGTAGCTTGAACTATTAAGATTATTAATAAAAGTAAAATAAAAAGAGGTTTATAATTTTTTAATATTTCTAAATAAATCTTTAAATTGTATTTGTAATCAATATCTTTTTTCTTTTTCATTTTTAGATAAACTTAAATATTTGTTAATCATTATATTAATATGCCAAATCCAATGATTAGATTTAATTCATTTTTATCATTTAAATCTATTGATAGGGATAATGAATATGATGAGCAAGATGACTCTGAAGAAAAAATTTAGTTTTTCATATTTTTAATAAAAAATTTAAGGTTTTAAAGATTTCTATTTTC
>JBBSZH010000018.1:0-2866 GCA_038044845.1 Nanobdellota archaeon | reverse complement strand
ATAGAAAAGCTTATATATAATAAAATGTAATAAAATGTTATGAATAGTAATAAAACAATTAAAGCTTTGGTGAAATTAGACGAACGTGAAGATCAAGTTCTTAATATTGTAAAAGCTAAATATAGGTTAAGGAATAAAAATGACGCCTTAAGGCTTGTTATTAGAGAATATGAAAATAATCTCGAACCCGAATTAAGGCCAGAATATATTAAAAAACTTAAAAGAATAGAGAAAGAAGGTAAATATGTTGGGCCCTTTACTTCTGTAGAAGAATTAGATAAGCATATAAAATCAAATGCGTAGATTTCTTATTGAAAAAGAGCTTGAAAGAATTCTAATTAAACTCGAGAAAAGGGATAAGGTATTATATTCCCAAGTAAAGAAAAAGGTAGACGAAGTTGTTAAGAGTCTAGATATTGAACATTACAAAAATTTGAGGCATGATTTAAAAGATTATAAAAGAGTTCATATTGGAAGTTTTGTTTTAATCTTTAAATATGATAAGAAAAATGATTTTGTTTATTTTACTGATTTTGATCACCACGATAGGATTTACAAATTTAATTAACTAAATGTTTATATATTTTAAAATCTTAATATAATAATGGATTTTATAGCAAAAAGAGATTTTTCTAAGTTAATAGCTCAATCAGGGGTAATGTTTCAAATTATAAAAGAATTAAAAAAAGAAGATTTTTTTGGAACTTCCCCGCCTTCAGTGTTTGTTGGATCGAATTTCTACCCAAATTTAAATGTTGGAATTTTAAGCCCGCCAGTTGAAACAGAAGATGCTTGGATTCACGATGCGCCTAACTTCTGGGGTGAACAAGAATTTACAATTAAACAGATTGCATTATTAAGAAGTGCATTGATTAACTCAAGATTTAATGTTAATATCAAGGATGTAAGGAAAGAAAATAAATTTTTAGATAAAGCAAAGGAGATTGGAATAGCTAAAAAACCAGTTGATGTTGAGATTAAATTAAACAAAACCCCTGAAATTAAATTTGATTTTGAGAAGATATTAATGCCGATGGGGCCAAGAGCAAGTTTAAAACAAATTACAATTACAGAAAATGTTAAAGTTGATAACAAAGTTGAGAAGGTTGTTAATGACATTGATCTTAAAACAGCAGAGGCGTTAAATTACTTATATGAAAATGGATTTGATGAAAATACGTTAACTAAATTATTAAGTATTGGTGTTCTTGGTTTAAAGAAAAATCGTAAATTAGTTCCCACTAAATGGAGCATAACAGCAACAGATGATACTTTAGGCAAGAATCTAATTGAGAAAATAAAAGATTTTGGAACAATAGACAATTATCAGCTCTATACTGGAAGTTATTTAGGAAATTATTACTATATCTTGATGTTTCCAGAAGTTTGGCAATATGAATTATTTGAAGGATATCTACCAAGAAGTTTATGGAACCAGAATGAAGGTATTAAATTTGCAACAGATTCAGAGGTATATTATGGGAGAAAAACTTATGCTACCTCAACTGTTGGGGGTTACTATGCTTCAAGGATAAGCACTTTAGAATACTTAGCGAGAATTAAAAGACAAGCTTCTTGTTTAGTAATAAGATTCGAAACCCCCGAATATAATATGCCGCTTGGAGTATTTGTTGTTAGAAATGCAGCTAGAAAAACTCTTGCAAACAATCCATTAATCTTTGATACAAAAGAATTATTATTAGAAAAAACTTATGAATTAATAAAAAATAAATTTAATTATGATGTTAATAACGTGTTTAAACAAAGTAAATTATTAAAAAGCTTGACACAGTTAAAATTATTTCACTTTTTTAATTAGTTATATCAAAAAGTTTAAATTTTTTTAGTAAATATAAATATATAAACATGATTAATCCAATAAATAGAAAAGTTAAAATTGGATGAGGTGTGAATCCCCAATTGCCTTTTATTAAATTGATAAATAAAAATAATATTAAAGTTAAAATTAACACAAAACTTAAGAATAAAGCAAAAATATTCCATCTTTTAGAACTTTTATACCAAGCGATGATTAAACATGAGATTAAATACCAAAATATTAAATCTATAATAAAATTTAAGTATGAAAATTCAACAACTGGCGGGGATGGTCCACCAGGCCATATCATAAAACCTCCGATTGGATAAAAACCAAAGGGCAAACCAACCAAAATTCTAGCATCTAAAACAACTGTAGTCGAGATTAAAAAATAGTTTATTACCCCCATTAACAATATAAATAATATAATTTTTCCTAAGGTTGGCTTTAAAAATTCTTTAATTTTCATTTTTTCTTAATATTTTGAATTATTATGTAAATTATTAAGATGAACCAAGCTCCGAATAAAAACCATAATCCATAATAATTTGTAACTTGAGGACTTACCTGTGCTAATGGAGCAGCCATTTCTTGAGAAGCTGCCTTTTGTAATGTATCTGTAAAAACCATATTTTTAGTATTTGTAAATACCTGTATTAATCCCCCTATTAAAGCAGAAATTAAAAACAATGGTAAAATATTTTTTAATAAACCTGGTTGGCTATATTTTGGAGCAATAACAATGAATTTCTTAACAACTCTATAAAATTCAACTCTCTTTCCCTTATTACTATACATAAAATGCTTTACCTCGACTAAATTGTTCTTTTTGAGTTGTTGTAAATTATAATGGATAGTTGATAATGGTGAATTAAGTTCTTTAGCAATTTCAGTTTCAGAAGCCTCGTCTTTTGTACTTAAATAATCTAATATTTTACGAGAAGTTGCATTACTAATTATATTGGCAAGCTGTTTTGCTTTTTCTTCTTCTAAACTCACTAAAATATATTTTTCTTGGTTAGGCATTTTTCCTTATTTTATTATAAA
>JBBSZH010000017.1:0-10943 GCA_038044845.1 Nanobdellota archaeon | reverse complement strand
ACCTCAAGAGCTATTGGCTTAGTGCCTTCCAAGGTTCGAATCCTTGCTCCCACATTCATAATATTTATAACCTTTTAGTTCTCATTTAAATTATGATTGAATTAATAGTTGAACCAAGGGCAGTAAAAACTTGGGATGAATTCTTAAAAGAAAATCCGCCATATTCTATTGCATTAGATGGTTATGTTCTTGGTCCCACTAGAGAAGATCATAAAGGACCTAGATTAAATATCAATGATCACGATGAAAAAACTCCTGGCCTAAGCAATATAAGTACAAGTTCACAGGCTTGGATCAGATTAAAGTTAGGATTGTATGAGATTTTTAAAGAAAATAATACACCGAAAGCAAATATTTACGTTAATGATTGTGATCAAGATTCTTCATTAGCTGTAGCATTATTAAAAAATCATAATAAATATATTGGAACAGAAAAGGAGTCTAGAATAGAAACATTGGTGAATATAGAAAATTTACTAGATATTACTGCTGGTGCATACCCCTTTAACCCGAATTCAGAGATGATGGAAGAAATTGCTTGGGTTTTTCAACCATACGGGGATTTAAGGATTATAAAAGACATTGGTACAATGAATTCTAGTGAAATGAAAAAAATCATAGAAAAAATTTGTGAAAGGGTTGAGATATATAGTTTAGGAAAAAATGGAAGAATAAAGCTTAATACCAGATATCAAGTAATATATAACGGCAAGGGGTGGAAGATTATTTATGAACTTGGTGAAAGCGCAAAAATGAAGGCATTTTCAGACGGCATAATATCCTTTGTTTCAGTAAGAGAAAGGGATGATAAAAATCTTATTTATTCAGTTATTAATATTATTCCTTATACAAATTTAAGTGCTGAAAACTTTTATCAAGAATTAAATAACAGAGAAGGAATTTCTATGCTTGATAATGATAAATGGGAAGGAAATGATTTTAAAGGCGGAAGTCCAAGGCAAAAAGGGAGCAAAATAAAACCAAAAGAGCTCGGAAAGCTGATTGATGCATTAATAAGATAGATTTAAAAACACTTAATTCTTTACTAAGCCAGAAGTTAAAATGCTAGTTCTAATCTTCTGACTTAGCTATAAAAATTAAAATTTAAGGATTTAAAAAGGTTTTGAAAATGGAAACAATAGAAAAATTAGTACCGGATACAAGCATTGTAATAGAAGGATTAATATCTAAAAAAATAGGAAATAATGAGCTTAAGATAGAGGAAATTATAATTCATGAGGCTATCTTAGCTGAATTAGAGCATCAAGCTAATCAAGGAAAATCTATTGGCTTACTTGGGTTAGATGAATTAAAGAAAATACGCGAGCTAAGTGAAAAGGGATTATTTCAATTAAGATTTGCTGGCAAGAGACCAAGTGCAGCTGAAATAAAACATGCTTCTCTAGGTGAAATAGATTCCTTAATTAGAGAGTTAGCATATGATGAAGGTGCAACATTAATTACTGGTGATAAGGTTCAAAGCAAAGTTGGAGAGGCTAAAGGTGTTCATGTAATTTATATTGAACCAGAGATTAAGCCAAAAAAATTAACTCTGGAGAAATTTTTTGATAAAACAACTATGAGTGTACATTTACGTGAAAACATTCAACCCTATGCTAAAAAAGGCTTTCCAGGAAACTGGAAGTATACCATATTAAATAATGAATTGTTAAAGCAAGAAGAGATTCAGGAAATTGCTAAAGAAATTATTGAAGAGGCTAAATTAAGAACAGATGGTTTTATTGAAACTGAAAGACGCGGTTCAACAATTGTCCAATTAGGAAATTATAGAATTGTTATGACTAGGCCGCCATTTTCAGATGCATGGGAAATAACAGCTGTTCGTCCTATTAAAAAAACAATATTAGATGACTATAAATTAAGTGAAAAATTAAGAAAAAGAATTGCAGAACAAGCAGAGGGTATTTTAATAGCAGGAGCTCCTGGAATGGGTAAAAGTACATTTGCACAAGCATTAGCTGAATTTTATGTTGGCAAGGAAAAAACAGTTAAAACAATTGAAGCACCTCGTGACTTACAATTAAGCGATAATGTTACCCAGTATTCTATTTCATATGGTAGCTCTCAAGAAATTCATGATGTTTTATTATTATCAAGGCCAGATTATACAATATTTGATGAAATGAGGAATTTAGAAGACTTCAGATTATTTGCTGATTTAAGACTTAGTGGAATAGGTTTAGTTGGAGTAATCCATGCAACTAATCCAATAGATGCTATTCAAAGATTTATTGGTAAGACAGAGCTAGGATTAATCCCCCATATAATAGATGCTGTTGTCTTTATTAAAAATGGAAACGTGAGCAAGGTTTTAAATTTAAAAATGACTGTTAAAGTTCCTAATGGTATGACAGAGGCTGATTTAGCACGTCCAGTTGTTGAGGTAACTGATTTCGAAACTAATAAATTAGAATTTGAGATTTATAGTTATGGTGAAGAAACAATTGTTGTTCCTGTAACTAGCTCAAGCAGTATTTCTCCTACAAGAAAACTTGCAATAAAACAAATTGAAAATGAATTAAAAAGATATGCAGATGATATTAAGGTTGAACTAGTTTCTGATAATAGAGCAAATATTTATGTTCCTGAAAATGACATAGCTAGAATAATAGGAAAAGAAGGTAGAACAATTGAGGAGATTGAAAAAAGACTTGGTATAAGCATAAGTGTGAATGAATTAAAGCAAGAATCTTATTCTGAAAGTGATGTTAATTTTACAATAAAGGAGGATAAAAAGAATTTAATATTTTATTTAGATAATAGATTAAGCGGAAAAAGAGTTGATTTTTATGTTAATGAGGAAAGAATTTTTTCAGCAAATGTAGGAAGGAAAGGTGAAATCAAGATTAATAAAAGAAGCTTCCCTGGAAAAACATTATTGGAAATGATTGATAATGGTAAGCAGGTTAAATTAAAGATTTAAATATATTTTTATATTTATCTTTCCTTATAGCATTATGGATGCAATAAGTATTGGTTATAAATGGTACACCTTCAAATTTTATCTAGAGAAAAATTGGCTTGAAATTTATGGTGGTAATAATTTATTAAAATCAACTAACTACATTCCAAACTCTAAATCAAAAAAAACAATAAAAGAAAGGGACCCAAATTTGCGCAATCTTCTTGAAGAAATTCTGAAAGAATTAAATATAAAATAACAATTTATACTTTTTTAAAAAAATCAAAAACTATTTAAGTAAAGTTATTAATATTAAATCATGGTTGATAAAAAAGTAGAGGAATATGTTGGATTAGCCGCAACAAAAATTGCTAAGGATATTGGTGCTTCTGGTATTATTACAGTAGAACAAAAAAAAGTAAATGAAGGATTAGATGAAGATAATTTATATTTAGATGTGCTAGTTACAATTTTTAAAAAAGTAAAAGAAAATACCTATACAAAACAAAGTTATTCAACTAAAATTAAGAAAACAACTGATGGGAGTATTATTCCAGTTAAAGAATTATTAATGGAGGCTATTGGTAAAAGATATATTTCAAAAGGAGATTTAATGGTTTGTGTTGTTGATGAAAGTGTCGGCATGGGCTACAAATCATTGATGTTTGTTTTTGAGGTTGATAAGATATTATTTAATATTAGCACCCATAATTTAGCTGAAAATATTAATCCAAATGTAATTGAAACAGTAATAGAAATAGCATTAGAAATAGGAAGAGAAGGCAGGGAAGAAAGAAGAATTGGCACAGGATTTATTATTGGAGATAAAAGCGAGATATTAAAATATACTAAACAACTAATAATTAATCCATTTTCAGCATACCCTGATGAAGCTAAAAATATTCTTGACCCTAATTTACGCGAAACAATAAAAGAATTTTCCCAGTTAGATGGTGTTTTTATAATAAATAAAGATGGTATAATAGTAAGTTGTGGTACTTATTTAGATGTTGACACTAGGGATATTAATTTACATCATGGTCTTGGTACAAGGCATAGAAATACTGCTGCATTAACAAAAGAGACAAATGCAATTGGAATTGTTGTTAGTCAATCTGGTGGAAAAGTAACTATTTTTAAAGATGGGAAAGCTGTGATGAGGTTATGAAAAAAGTTTTTATAATTCATGGTTGGGGAGGTAATCCTAAAGAACCATGGTTTGTTTGGATTAAAAAAGAATTAGAAAAAAGAAATTTTAAGGTAATAATTCCTAAGATGCCTAATCCAAATTATCCTAAAATAAATGTTTGGGTAAGTAAATTAAAAAAACAAATTAAAAATCCAGATGAGAATACATACTTAATTGGTCATTCAATAGGCTGTCAAACTATTTTACGTTATTTGCAAGTATTAAATAAAAAAATAGGCGGTTGCATATTTGTTGCTGGCTGGTTTGATTTAAAGAATTTAGAAAAAGAAGAAAAGCCAATTGCTAAACCCTGGATAAAAAATAAGATTAATTTTAATAAAATTAAAACGACAACAAAAAATTTTATTGCAATATTGTCCGATAATGATCCTTACGGTGCACTAAACCTAAATAAAAAAATATTTAAGAATAAATTAGGAGCAAAAGTAATTATCGAACATAATAAAGGCCACCTCTCCCCAGATTATAACATTGCAAGATTGCCAAGCGCATTAAAAGCCATCTTAAATATTTCTAAATAAAAACCTTTTTAATAACTTTAATTTAATTAATTCTTAAGGGCTCGTAGCGCAGCCTGGATAGCGCAAACGGTTCCTAACTTAGAGAAAAACCGTTAGGTCGTGGGTTCAAATCCCACCGGGCCCGCTTTATCTTTTTATATCTTCTATTTTCCCGAGAATTATATCTTTAACTTGTAGTTTAGTTAATAGTTCTTGATTGATTTCTTTTTTAATTTCATTACTTTTATCAAAATCAACAATGTAACGGACTTTTATTGTAATCCCCTTTTCATAAAGACTAAATCTTGTAATAATATTTTCATATTCCTTAAAGTCTTCTTTAAACATCTTCCTTGCTTCATTTTTAATATTTTTATTATAATAATTCTGAACAACTTCTTGAACTATCTTTAATGCTTTTTTCCAATTACTTTGATAAGTAAGATAAATAGTTATAGTATCCCATATATAGCTTGTACCTTTTGTAAAATTTATTACAGGTGTTGTAAGTACAAATTCATTTGGTATAGAAATTGATTTACCAGTAGAATCACCATCTAAATTTAACTCGCTTATGCTGGTATACATAACCCTAATATCATAAACCTTACCAGAAATATTATTGATCGAAATAATGTCTCCTATTTGATAAGTCCTGCTGAATATTATTGTAATCCAGCCAACAAAATTTAATATTGGTTTTTGTAAAGCAAACGTTATTCCAAAACCAATTAAACCAATAGAGGTAATTAAAGAACCAATTTGCTTAAATAATAATGAAAATGTTATAAATATCATAAGAATCCAAATAAAATATTTATAAACTGTTAAAAGTAGTTTTATATTTCTTTTACTTCTTCCAATACGTTCTAAATACTTTCTTATTATCTTACTAGTTAACTTAAGAAATAAATATGTCACGGCAAATACAATCAAAATAATTAATATATTTCCTAATAAGTCAAGATAAGGTTTTAATAAAGTTTCAAAAATTTCATTTAAATAACCAAAACCTTTTGTTTTTAATGCTATATAAGCAAATACAGCTAGTATTAATAAGATAAATGAAATAAAAATATTACTCGATCTACCCTTTCTTTCATGCATCATATTATTCAAGTAAATTACCTATTTAAATTCTTTTTCATTAGATTTATATATTAATAAAGATAAATAATTTTATGAATGAAATATTAATTTTAATTTATCTAATGTTAATATTTATTAGTATAGGTTTTTGGGAGGCTTATATGGAGGGGAGAAATGGTTGGGCTTCTAAATCAGTTGGATGGAGATTAAAATTTGGTAAAAGGGTTTTAACAGCATATCATTTTTGGGCATGGATTGTTATGATACCTTTATTTTTAATTTTGCCCTTGGTTATATCTGGCTTTAATCTTAAGATATTTGGAATCTTATTAAGCGGCTATTTTTTAGGAACAGTTGTTGAGGATTTTACATGGTTTGTTGTTAATCCAAAAGTTAAAATAAAGGAATTTGGTCCGAAATACGCTAAATGGCATAACTGGTGGAATATTTTTGGTTTAAAAATTCCTGATTTTTATATTATTTACCCTTTAATAGCATTAATTATTTGGATATTTCTTGTAAAATAATTTCAGCTGCTTCTGTTGCTCCATTTTTAGTTATATAATAATTTTTAAATCTATTTTGTAAGTTCCCCAGATTATTAAGCAACTCGTTAATTTTATTTCTCAAGTAAATTAGCCCTAATTTTTCCATATCGCCCTTAATGCAATAGCGATTCATCAAATAAGAATTTTGATATTGCTCCAGATAATTTGGAATTGGAAATATCAAAGAAGGTTTCTTGTATACCAAAACCTCACTTAAGATACAATGACCTGCTAAACTAATTAATGCTTTGCTTACTTTTAAATACTCTAAGAAATTTGGTTGGAACGGTAGTATTGTAACATTATCACTCCTTGTTTTGATATTGACTCCAAAAATAATAAAGTGTTCATCATAATAATTAGCAACATTTATAATATTTTTAACAAGTTTTAATCCAAATCTTGCTCCGCCAATTGTAACTAAAATTGGTTGCTTGGTAAATCTAAATTCTTTCATTAACCTTGTTTCTAAAGGTAGTGCACTTGGCAAATCCCTAACAATAGGATTAACATAATTAATTTTATTCTCTTTTCTTGGTGATTGTGTTAAAACAGGAATTATTGTTTGAGAGGCATTTTTATGAGAATAAGAAACAGCTTTTTTAATTATATATGTATATAAACCAAAGTTATATTCAAATTTAACATTATGTAAATCTAAGTTGTACACGTAAATTGATTTGATATTTGTATGCTTTGCTGCCACGATTCCTTCTGGCTCTGCATCACTAATTAAAATATCTGGTTTAAATTTTTCAATTAATTCTTCTATTTTTTTAATATTATTAAAATATTGGAATGGAAAAAATAAATTAGAAAAAATAACTTTTGTAGCATCAATCTCTGCTTTAGTATCTGGAAATTTCTCCCCTATAAGCTCTGTAAGAGGAAATCTTTTTTTAAAATAATTTAATGCTAAACCATATGTTGCTACTTTTATTTCAGCATCCTTATCTTTTTTTAATAGCGCTCGTATTATCGCTTCCTCTCTCATTAGATGACCAAATCCAATTCCTGTTATTACAAACAAGTATTTCATTTTATTTTGTAAAATTTTTCAGCATATTTACAGTTATTTTTAAACCCATAAAGTCTTCCTCTAAAGTATACTGCAATTATTAAAGGATACATAAAATGCCATTGGCTTTTAAAGGATTTCATCATAGCTAGTTTAGCTTTAAAATATGGTGTAATATCAATATAAAGTGCTGGTTTATTTTCTTTAAGAATATTCCAAACTTCATAACTATAAACATCTCCCTTATAGTCTAAATCATTTATTACGTCTAGCACAGCTTCATTTACTGCACGATGGTCAGGATGGGGGTCAATCGAAGAAGTAACAAATATTTTTTGGGGATGATATTTTTTAATTATTCTCCTTATTCTTTCTTTGATGTCTTTATCTTGTATTTCCTCTTTTAATTTATTGTCTTCTAATCCAAAATAAATATTCTGATGGATTCCAAATCTTCTTCCTATGCCCTCTGTCTCTTGAATTCTTTTTTTGATTATTACATCTTCTCTATAATGTGGATGAGATTTCTGTCCGGCAGAGAAAATAACTAGAATTGTATGGTACTCTTCCTTAGCTAATTTTATTACTGTTGCTCCCATGCCAACTGCTTGATCATCGCTGTGCGCCACAAAAATAATTGCTGTTTTAACCATAATAAAAAGAATTTTTTTGATTATATAAAATTATTGAATGCGTTAGCCGGGATTCGAACCCGGATTATCGCCTTGGAAGGGCGAGATACTGGCCGTTATACTACTAACGCATAAGATTAAAGAATTAAAATTGTTTATAAAACTTATTTATTTACCAAATCTTCTCTCTCTTCTGCTATATTCTTGTAAGCATTTAACAAAATCTTTCTTGCTAAATTCTGGCCATAATTTATTTGGTAAGAACTCTATTTCAGCATATGCTCCTTGCCATAATAAAAATCCACTTAATCTGCTTTCGCTAGTTCTAATTATTAAATCTGGCTCGCTTCTTAAATATAAATTTTTAGAAAATATTTCATCATTAATATCGCGAATATCAATAGAACCATTTTTAATTAAGTTAGCTATTCTTTTAGTAGCATCAATTATCTCAGCTCTTCCAGAATAAGCCATTGCAAAGTTTAATATAAATTTATTATTATTCTTTGTTTTTTCCATTAGATGATTCATAATTTCTTGAATATCTTCTGGAAACATCCATATTCTTCCAATAAAATTAACTTTAATTTCATCTTTTAATCTAGGATCATCTTTTAATCTCGTAAACTCTTTTCTAAATAAATCCATTAAATAATTAAATTCTCTTTTTGGCCTATCAAAGTTTTCTTGAGAAAATGCATACAAAGTTAATTCTTTAACCCCATATTCTATACACCAATCAAATAATTTTTCAATTTTTTTAGCGCCCCATTCATGACCTTTCCACGGTTTAAGCATTAATCTTTTAGCAAATCTTCTATTGCCATCTATGATTATACCAACATGATAAGGAACCTTGTTATTACTAGGCTTTAATAGCATATTAACTCCTTAAAATAACTATAATAATAAATTTAAAAACCTTTCCTTTGAGATTTAAGAAAGTTTTAAAAGTTTCAATTATTTGATGTAATCATGAATTTTAATATAATTAACCCAAAAAACCCTGAAGAAATTAATAGATTATTTAAACAGGGTTATTTTAATATTGTAATTGGTGGCAATGAATTAATAAACAGAAAGGCATTAGAAAATAAACATGTTCAGATGTTATTAAATGCAGAACCAGAGGAAGAGGATTTTATGCATTTTCGTAACTCTGGTTTAAACCAAGTTTTAGTTAAATTAGCCAAGAAGAACAATATTGCAATAGGATTTAGTTTTAATAAAATTTTAAAATTGAATAATGAAGATAAAATAGATTTACTTGGAAAAATAATGCAGAACATTATGCTTTGCAATAAATATAAAGTTAAAATGGTTATCGTAAATTTTATTAATAATGAGTTAGATGAAAGAAATGTAAATGACATAAGAGATTTAGGATTAACATTAGGAATGAGACCAGGAAAATTTGAAGTTTTGCAGATAAAAAATGAATAAGGTGATAATTATTTTTTTAGTAAGCTTGTTTTTAATTAGCTCTTGTACTCAAAAATTGCCTAAAAACGTAGAATGTAATAATGATAATGATTGTGGAACGGGCGGGTGCTCTAATCAAATATGCGGGCAGAAAGACCAAGTTAAAGATATTAGAACAATATGTGACTATAAAGATGAGTATGCTTGTTTAAAAGAAACTTCATGTTCATGTATAAATAATAAATGTCAATGGCGGGAGAATGAAAATTATTTAAACTGCTTGGAAAATATGAAACAGAAAGATTTATAAACTAAAGTTTATATATATAAACTAAAATGGATATGTATAAACTAAAGTTCACAAGACTTCAAATGGAAATTTTTAGGTTTCTCTGTACCGAAGCGGGAGAAAAGCACAATCAAAGACAGATTGCAAAGATCCTTAGGGTATCTCCGACAGCTATTGCAAAATCCATCCCTAAATTGGAAAAAGAGGGTTTGATAATTAAGGAGGTTCAAAAAACTATGAATCTTAATTTAATAATGCTTAACCGAAACAGTCAAGAAGTGATGCAATTAAAAAGAGTAGAAAACTTAAAATTAATTTATGAATCAAGATTATCTGACTTCTTGGAGAATAAATTTCCAGGAACTACAATAATTCTTTTTGGAAGCTATTCCAGAGGGGATGATACTGTAACATCAGATATTGATATTGCAGTAATAGGAAGAAAAGAAAAAGATGTTGATTTAACAAATTTTGAAAAATTTCTAAAAAGAAAAATAATAATTAATTTTTATAATTCATTAAAGGAGCTTAATAAGGAATTAAGAGAAAACATCTGCAATGGAATTGTTTTAGTGGGAGGAATTCAGCTATGAAACCAATAAAAAATTTTAATGACTTTTTAAAAGAAGGGATTGTAAAAAAACAATCTCCTGATTTATCGAGAGCAAATTTTCTGATAAAAGAAAGTCAAAAATCTTACTTTTTTATCAATAGTCTTGTTAAAGATCTTGGATTAAATGATGACAATGCAAATAGCATTATAAAATTATGTTATGATATAATAATGGGGTTTATAAGAGCAAAGATGCTTAAAGATGGATATAATGCCGTCGGACAAGGAGCGCATGAAGCAGAGGTTTCTTACTTAAGAAGTATAGGGTTTAATGAAAATGATGTTCAATTTGCAAATCAACTAAGATATTTCAGAAATGGTATAATGTATTATGGAAAAATGTTTGACAAAGAATATGCTAAACAGGTTTTAGATTTTTTAAATAAAATAATAAACAAGCTGAAATAAAAAAGTGAGATGATGAAGAAACTTATTATAGTAATTATGCTGTTATTAATAATTAGTTTAGTTAATGCAGCACAAATAGATAAAAAAATTGAACAGGAATTAAGCAATAAAAATGAAGTAGAGGTTATTGTTTACTTAAAAGAGCCAAGTTATGTTGGAAAGGGAGTAAATGCAGAGATAAATAAGATAAATACAAGAAAAAATTCAATTCAGGCTTTGCAAAATGATTTCAAAATAAAATATGATTATGGCTCATTAAATGGTTTTTCTGGTAAAATAAATAAAAATGCT
>JBBSZH010000016.1:0-2567 GCA_038044845.1 Nanobdellota archaeon | reverse complement strand
TTATTAAAAAAACATAAAAATTAAATTTTATCAATTTTAGCTGCAAGTATGAAATCATTCTCGCTTAAGCCTTTAACATTATGTGTAAATAGTTCAATATCACACTTCCCCCATGTAAAATAAATATCTGGATGATGCCCTTCTTTCTCAGCTATTTTTCCAACTTTATTAACAAATTTTAATGCCTCTTTGAAATTTTTAAATTTAAATTCTTTATATAATTTATTATTTTTTAATTTCCAGTTTTTAACTTTTTTTAAATATTTTTTAATTAAAAATAAGGGCATTGGGGGCATTCCACCTTCACATGCTATGCATTTCTTTTTACTTAGATCCATACTAATAGAAAAAATTTTAGATATTTAAATTTAACCTTAATGTTTATAAATGAATTAGGATTAATATATCTATAATTTGGGGGGTAAGATGTTAGAATCTTTAGAGACTAAAATTTATGAATCAGTAAACAAAAATGGCCTTTTTGGTCTTGGTTTAATTCCAATTACATTAATTTTAGATACTAAAAAATTTATAAAAGTTGAAAATATTAAGGATATTAGTGATATAATTGGCTGTTACATTTGGTCAGGATTAATTGAATTAGTAAAAGAAGGGGTATATTCGTTAACTGGCTATACTTTATATAAGGGTTTGCAGAATTTGATATAACGTTAACCAAAATAAGTAAGTTCTTTTTTCTCTTTTTCTTCCTTAGCCTTGTTACTTTGCTCCATTAAAGTTTTTAATTTAGCCTCAAATTGTTCTGCTTTTTCTAACAACGGCTTGTAATCAACTTTTAGATTTAAATATTTATCAAGAATTTCAATTATTTTAGCAGCTGATCTTGAATCTGGCAATTGAGAATGCGTTTCTACAAATATAGCAGTAATAGGATATTTTGCTTTTAATAATAACGCTCCTGTAACACCCATTATTATGCCTTCCTTTAAAGGCTCTAGCTTAATTTTTTTTAATGCCTCTGCTGCCTTGTTGATGTTTGTATAAAAAAAAGCCCTTATTTCCTCGTTATTAGAAGCAACGCCCTCTAAACTAATAACTTCCCTGGCATTTAGATCCTTAGCTAACGTGCTTAATTTATCTGCAATATCCCATTCTAAACCAGTAACATTTGTGATCGCATGAGATATTATAATATTATGTACATTATCATAAAAGATTCCTAATGGCTCTATTAGCTTAGAATTATGCATAGCAACCATTGGCATAATATGATTGCTTTCTATTCTTCCTATTGGCTTGGCATTTAAATGCTCTATAAGAAATTCTGTGGCTATGGTGCTTACAAAACCGAACCCAGGAAACCCCTCAATTATAATTGGATTTTTAGGCTTTTTCTCAAGTATAATTTCCATTAAAGAAAAGTTAAATTTAATAGTATATAAAGTTTTATATTCATTGTAAAATGGAAAATTTAGTTTTTATTTACTTGTTTTAATTTCAATAACATCTAAGTTTTTTAGTCTATATTCTTTACCAATAGCTTGTTTTGTTCTAACATTTATTGCTTTAACAAAAGTATTTCCAATGTCTGTGTGTAATTTAAAAGCAAAATCTAAAGCAGTTGAGTTTGGAGGCATTAAAAAACAATCTGGTAAAACATTTTTTCCAGAGCTATCTGTTAGATGTTGATTTTCAACTGGAAATACCGATATATATTTTAATAAGTCAAAAACAGCATAATTTAAAATATCTTGTACACCTGTTGAATTATATTTTTCTAATACATTTTCTTTAATATAATGCAAAGCTTTTAATTGATTTAGGGTTAATTTATCCTCATCTATTATGGTAAAATTATTTTCACCAGGGATATAATTAATTAGTTTATGCTTACTAGCTTCTCTTAATGCAATTTCTGAATCAGCTGAACAAGGAATTATTTTATATTCTGGAAATTCTTCTTTTAATTTATCCAAGTAAATTTGAGAACCTTGAATGTCTATTTTATTTGCTGCAATTATCATTGGTTTAGTTGCTTTTCTTAATTCAGTTGCTAAATTCATTAAATCTTGCTCATCCCATTGATCTGGATGATGCAATAATTTTAATTTTTTAATAGAATTTTCAACAATTTCTTCTGTTACTTTTAATCCAGATAATTGTTTTGCCAAAGCTTGTTTAATGTTTAAATTTTCTGTTTTTAAAGTTTTAATAAATTTTTCCCATCCTTTTTTTAATATACTTAAGTACCAATAATCAAGTTCTTTTTCTAAAAACTTAACATCCTTTAATGGATCATGACTTAATGCTTGAACTTGATTACCTTTTTCATCTGTTGATCCAGAAATATCAATAATATGAATTAATGCATCTGCTTCTCTTATATCATTTAAAAATTCTAATCCTAATCCCTCTCCTAAATGGGCATTTTCGATTAAACCAGGAACATCCATTAGTTTTATAGGAACAAAACGATTACTATTAATGCAATAACCATATTTTGGATTGCATTTTTTATTAAAATCTTTATCTGCACATGGAATTTTAACAAAAGCTACTCCTTCTTGGCTTTTTATTGTTGTAAATGGATGTGGGGCTATTTCAAC
>JBBSZH010000015.1:0-2168 GCA_038044845.1 Nanobdellota archaeon | reverse complement strand
TTATCTTATCTCAACTTTAGTTCCAATACTTTGACCAGGCATACCTGTTTCAAATTTCGCGCGTACAGCTCCTTTATTGCCATGGGCTCTAATTATTTCTCCACGTAATTCTTTTCCTTTTGGCGATTTCCAGACAACTTTTTTTCCTATTAAATCTTTTGTTTTTTCTTTTTTATCTACTCCATTAACTATTAAGATCATTTGATTATTAATTTGATTATGTCTACCCCCTCTGAAATGCTCTATCACAGCTTCCATATTTGTTAAGCTTAATTAAGTATTTAAAAAGGTTTCTAAGAATTATCCAACTAATATTTCAACTTCTTTCCCAATTAATTGTTTTAAAGAATCAAGGGTTTTTTCTTTTAAATAAATGTCATGCGCTTTAATATTTTTTAGTTCTTCTTCTAATTCTTCTTGTGAACTTTTAGTTAAATTACCTAAACTACCATTCTCATTAAAATTTGCTTTCATTACTTCTTTCTCTTTAATGTCTTTTATTAAGAAAACTTTTTTCTCAAGCAAATATAATTCTCCTTCTTTCTCTCCGTATTTAAATTTAACCTTGCTTCTTTCTCTTTCAAAACCACGTTTTCTTTGTATAAATTCAAGAATATTTTTAATATATGCCCGAGCTTCTCTTCTTATTTTCTCATTCTCTGCCTTACTTAATTTAACATCCCTAGCCTTAATAACTTTTCTTAATACATCTAAGAACTTACGAGGTATTTCACCATTTTCAACAACTTTCTTTAATGTATTTTCTAGATTAGATTCTTCCTTAATATTAAGTACAGTAAACAAATCACGAGTAACAGCAATACAAGCATTATAAATATCTAAAATGCTTTCACTTTCTTTTTTCTTTTCTAATTGTACAAATAGTTTTTTTATTCTCTCTAAGTATTCTTTGGTTTCTTTAATTAAGATATCTACCTCTGAGCCTTTAACATCCTTAATCTTGCCATGTTCAATATCTTTATAATAATCACGAACTTTTTCTAAAAACTTTACATATTTTTCTTCAATTAATTTTTCTTTATTAACAAAAATCTCTCTCATTAATTCTATTGTTTCTGTTGGTGTTGGGGGATTGACCCCATAAAGCATTAATGCTGCCTGTGCTGGGTTTAATGTAGCATAATAAATATCTTCTGCAACTATGCTAAGTAATTTACCCTTTGTTCTTTCCAATAATTTACTTCCAATATCCATTTGCATATCAATTGCTTCTGGGCTTGGTTTAACCCTTCCCATTTGCAATAATAATTTCCATGGCATAAATACACCGCGATCAAACAAAGGAACACCATCTCTTAAAAATGTAAATATTACAGGATTAGCATCTTTTACAGCATCCCAAAAATCAGTTAATATATAAGTTTGAATATGAAAGTCTTTATTCACGCCAGTAATTTCCTTAGCCTGGTAACCTTGTTCAATTATAATATATCTTAATCTATCTTTTAATTCAAATCTAGACATTCTTTTAACATCTGTATCATCCACAATAATAAAAACATCTATATCATTAGCTTTTTTATCTCCTCTGAATAATGACCCGGCTGCAACATAACTCATGATATATTTTTCAAATTTCTTTAACACCATTGATTTATGAACCTCTGCTATTTTAATAGCTGCCAACATATCTTTCGGATCATATACAGGAGCGCTCATTGCTATTAATTGTAAGATTTCATATTTAGCATCGTAACAATTTTCTTTTAACTCAGTTAATATTAAAGTTTCAATATTTAAATTCTTATCAATATCCCCTGCAATTTTAGCTATTATTTTGCTTAATTTATCTTTTAATTCATATTTAGACATTTTTTTGCTGTCAGAATCATCAACCAAAACCAGAACATTAATCTCATCTTTTTTATCTTCTTTAGGAGGCAATAAAGCTATTCCTATGATATATTCATTAAATTCCTTTAGTACATTTTTTTTGAATTTATCTAATTTAAGCTTTAATTGCTCAAATTTCTTCTTAAGTTCATCTGGAATTTTAACTTGTTTATTCATATTTATTTAGCCTTCTTATTGTCTTTTAAAACTTTCTTTTTTACAAAATATAATATTACTGAGATAATTAAAAACATCACTGCTAAAATTATTGTTAACCTAATTGTCTTATTTAAGGGGGTTTTTATCCAGTTAGA
>JBBSZH010000014.1:0-2712 GCA_038044845.1 Nanobdellota archaeon | reverse complement strand
TTTATCTATGTTGGAGCGAGTGATTTAATCCCAGAAACGCATGAAAATTATAACAGAATGAATGCTTTATATCTTGTTATTGGTGTATTATTTGTTATTATAATTAGCCTTATTTTTGGTTAATTGTTTTAGCTTTTTATTTAAATCTTCATCTTATGTTGTACATATTAAATTATTTTCATTAATATACTTATAAGCAGAATAAGTTGCTGTAACACCCTCTGCTACACCTGTAATTGCTTGTTTAAATTCTTTATCAGCAACATCACCAGCTGCATAAACTCCTTTCACATTAGTTTTAGAAGTAGCATGATTAATTATAATTTCTTTTTTATCATTGATCTTTATCCCTAATTTTTTTGCTAGTCCTGATAATGGGTCCGAGCCTATTGCACCAAATACCCCATCTAACATTAAAATATTACTTCTATTGTATTTCTTATCTAAAACAACATGCGTAACAAATTTACCTCCTTTAATTTCTAAAATATTTGTATTTGTTATTACAATAATTTTTTTATTTCTTTTAATTCTTTCCTCGTTTATTGGCTCTGGTCTTATCTTTTCACCTCGATAAATGATATAAACTTTTTTTGCATATTCGCTCGATAATAAAGCTTCTTTTGCTGCAGAATCACTTCCTCCAATAACAGCAACTATTTTATTTTTGAATAACGCTCCATCACATAAGGAACAATAATGCACCCCTTTGCTTTCAAATTCTTTTGCCCCTTTCATTTGAAGCTTACGCCATTTAGTTCCAGTTGCAAATAAAACTGTTTTTGTTAAATATTTTTTTCCGGATTTTGTAGAAACACTAAAGCAATTACCATATTTTTTTACATCCAAAACTAAATCTTCTTCTATAGAGACATTATCCTTGTAATCAAGAGCATGCTTTCTTATGTTTTCAGCTAACTCAGACCCTGTTAATTTTATAAAACCAGGATAATTCTCAACAACTTCTGTTAAAGTAATAACTCCCCCAATTGGCAGTTCATTACTAGAATTGGTTCCTATAACTAGTGTTTTAAGATTTAATCTGCCAGCATACATCGCACTCGCTAATCCTGTAACACCAGCGCCAACAATAATTAAGTCATAATTTTTCATATTATTCAATCCCGAGTCTTTTTTTAACTTGCTCTAATGTTAAAAATTTTCCAGAAGCTATTCTTTTTCTTGCTTCTTCTAACTCCTTTTTTGTCTTCTTACTTAATTTTAAATCACCTTCTCTTATCATACTAATCAATTACTTATTTTTACTTTATTTAAATTTTATGTTTAAAAATTAACATTTCCAAATAAAACTCCAATTAAATAACCAGCTAATGCAGCCAACATTCCAATAATCAACATTTCTAATCCAGATCTAAATTTGCTTCCAACTGTTAGTTTAGCCTTTATCATTCCTGTGATAAACAACGTTAATGCAGCCAAGCCCGATGCTACTATGATTCCTAATTTAACTGGTAAAAAGAAAAAAGGCAATAAAGGAATTAAACTTCCTATTACAGCACTTAATCCAACAATAAATGCACTCTTTCCTGGTTTGCTATACTCCCTTGGCGATATCCCAAGCTCTTCTATCATCATTGTTTCAAGCCAGATTTTTCTATTACTTGTTATCTTATTTACAATTTGATTTAATAATCTTCCACGAAAACCTTTTTTAGAATAAATATTATAAACCTCTTTTTTCTCTAATTTTGGTATTTGTTCAATCTCTTTTTCTTCTTTTTTTAATTGAGATAAATAATAACTTAATGCTGCCTTTGTCGAGGTGTAAGCGACAGCTGCCATTGAAATTGATTCTGCGAAGGTGGCTGCTAATCCCGCTACAATTATGATTTTAGTATTAAACGTTGCAACAGCCACCCCTAAAATTACTCCGAGAACATTTACTAAGCCATCCTGCCCACCGAGAATAATGTCTTTTAGATTAGAGCCTCTTTTGTCATGATCATGCTCTTTTAACATAATTTTTGTTAAGTTTTTTGGTATATAAAATTATCTTTAGCGTCTTTGAAATTTAATTGCTTTTGATTCAAATATTTTTTATTGCTTTATGCTCTCTTTTTAGTTCTTTTAATAGGGTCTTTAATTTAAACTCTTTACTTTTATTAGTTACGGTTGCAAATATGGTTTTTGGTAATTTATTTTTTTTATATAAATTAATTAAACTATGTACCTGTTTATCAGAAAATCCTGCTAATATAATTACTTTATATTTTTCTTCTTTATTACTTTGCTTGATTTCTCTGAAATCAGATCTCTTTTTCATAATACTTAAATAAAATATAAATTGAAATTAAAATTAAGGGTATGCTAAAATACTGCCCCAAGCTTAATCCTAAATATCTTACATCCTCTCTAAAAAAGTCTAAAATAAACCTAAATATACCAAATAATAAAATTCCCATCCAAAATATAAATCCTTCTTTATGCTCTTTTTTACTTAACTTTAATAATATAAAAAATGAAAATAAAAGCCCTAAAAACATATAAATTTGATAAGGATGCCTGCAACCATCAACGTTAGAAAAATTAAAACACCAAGAGACATTCGTTATTGTTCCATAAATTTCAGAATTAAGCAAATTTCCTATTCTTCCTAAAGCCAATGCTAACGTTGCTGGAATAATAGTTAAATCAGCTAATTTTGCTAAACTTATTTTATTTTTCTTGCTGAACAAATAACCAGCTATTATA
>JBBSZH010000013.1:0-1167 GCA_038044845.1 Nanobdellota archaeon | reverse complement strand
TTATTAATTCTAAAACCCGAGTTTGATTCTCATCATCAAGCTTTGACTGCTGATTATAATCTTTGGTGATTAATGCAAATCCGCACCAACTTGCCTCCTTATAATACATATATCCATTAATAGATTATAAATATTTTCGTTTCTATGATTGAATCTAAATTCCATTTCTTTAACATACAAAGGATAGTTAGTTTTGCTAATTCCATGATATTTATGGAATCTCTCTTTAGCAAAACTCCAGAAGCCCTCAATTCCATTAATGTGATTGTGATTATTCACTAATTCTTTGTCATGGTCAATAATATTATGCTTCCCATATTGCTCTAAACTTGCATAGCTTTTCCACCCATCTGTGTAAAACACAGAGCCCTTTTCTGCTTTGTTTTCAATTTCTTTCATTAAAGTATCTGCATCAACATTTTGAACAATCACAGTGTAAATCTTACCTTTTCTCTCGAGAATTCCAAAAACTATTGTCTTATTCTTTGCTCCTCTTCCTCTTTTTCCTTTTCTCTTTCCACCGAAATAACTCTCATCTAATTCTAACTCTCCACTTAATTTTCTTGCTTCATTAATACAATAATTTGCTATACATTTTCTGAAATGCATAAATTTTCTGTGAATTAACATATAATCTAATTTTAATTCTTTAGCTGTCTTTCTAGCAGAAACTTCCAAATAAAAATAATAAAGAATTAGTAAATCTCTTCTAAGTTTTTTTAGTGAGTAGTATCTTTTGCAATGCTTGCATTTAACTCTTTTATCTTTAAGTTTGTATAACCTGTATTTACCACAGAATATGCAAGCTTTACCCTCAAAAAACTTGCGTGCAACACCCCTTATCATCACTATCGTCGAAGATTCACTCATTTATAAGTGTTTTTGGTGCTGAAATATAGTAATCACCTATTTTTATATTATATATTTTAAAAGATCATAAATAATAGGGATTTTTAATCATTAATAATAAAGTTTACAAAACCTTTCTAAAAAAAGATTAAAAGGATTTTTTATATCTGAGTATCTCCGACTACAGTAAAATTAGCTGACAAAGGAGTTAAAATTAGAATCGCAGCTCCAGTCTCAAAAGACCTGAAGAAAGCTATTGATAACTTGAAAGATGTAGCTCAAATAAGATATATTGATGCTATAAAAGCTAGATTTTTA
>JBBSZH010000012.1:0-8645 GCA_038044845.1 Nanobdellota archaeon | reverse complement strand
GAACTAAAAAATATTAGAAACAGAATTTATTATGATGGCATATTTGTTAAAAAATCTTATTTAGATAAAAATGAATTAGAATTTAATCATATTATTGAATTATTAATCAAGCTAATTAAAAATGGGAAAAGCTGAAATACAAATGCAAGAAACTATTTTGGTAATTTTTATAGTTACAATTGTAATTGTTCTTGGTTTATTTGTTTTTTATAGATATAATTTAAATGCACTTGAACAAGATAAACTAGAATATGAGCAAATTAAGGTTTATAATTTATTAGCTACATTACCAAATCATCCTCAATTACAATATTCTACTTTAGGAAATTCAGAAAATGCCTTCGATACCCTAAGATTATTAAATGTGAATTTAGATGATCTTGGAGAGAAGGAAATTACAATAAAACAAATTTATCCAAAACAAGATGAAGTAAAATGCACAACTAAAACTTACCCTGATTGTAATCAATATTTGCTTTACTCAAAAAAATTCTCTAAAAGCAAAAATGTTAATATAATAACAACCCCTGTTTCTCTTTATTTTCCCTTAACTAAAGAGTATAAACCAGGGTTATTAGAAATAAAATGGTATTATTAAGAAAAGCACAAATAGAAACAGTTGGTTTAGTTATAATAGTTATTATCTTAGCATTTACATTAATTTTTGCATTGCAATTTATAAATAAAGATAAAGGCAATAAATTAAATGAAAATTATTTAAAATTAAATGCAGATAACTTACGCAGCACGATATTAAAAACAACTATTAATAATTGTGATATTAAAGATGAAATTATTAATTGTAATAATTTTAATCAAGCTATTTGTTTAGAAAATTGTGATAGATTAAATTCAATTATAAGAGAAATTATTCAGGCAAGCGTAAAAAATAATTATGAGTTTGATGCAGGAAACATTAAATTAGTTAATGGAAGTTGTTTGGATAAAGATATTATTACTAGCAGCATTCAGCCACTTGCGTTAACAGATATTAAAGTTAGTTTAAAGCTTTGTTAACGACGATAAATTAAGAGTAGACCTAATTTTAACCAAATTTAAAATTTAGCTTTTTAAGCCTTGGATCCTCTAAATTTTTAAGAAATAGCTTTTTAATATACGTTATAACAGAGAAAACTTTATAAATGGCTGTATTTTAGTATTTTTAATGATATTCATAAATAGAATATCTATATTCAAAAAAATTGAAACACAAAATGGAGGTGTTTTTTAGAATGCAAAAAATAAAGAGTATGATTAAAAAAATTGGTGCTATTTCTACAGGTGCAGCATTTTTAGGTGCTACGTTAACAGGAGCATTAGCTGCTGATTTAAAGGATTATCCTACACCATTTGTTGATTTAACAGCAAAAAAGTTTAGTTATTTAGGTGTTGTTGGAGCTGATTCTGCAGCTGTCGATAATCTGGGATTAAGCGACATTACAGCTGGTTTAAGTGCTGTAAAAGTTCCGGGTACTGGTGGCGGAGCTGTTACAGTTACAGGCGGAGAATCTGAAACTATTCCATTAGGAAGCAACATTGCTGAAGCAAATCAACTGGATAAAGAGATTACTGATAGTGATGTTAGCTCATTGCTTGATACAACAATAAGTTTTCAAGGCACAGATTATGATGTAAGTGAATTAGTTGAACTTGGTATATATAATTTAAATAACGTAACTGTAGAAACAGGTTTGACTGCAACAGACGATGACTATAAAGACAGAGCTGTAATGGAAGCTGTTACTGATTCAATAAAATATTATTATGCATTTGATGAATCTATTCAAGTTAACAAAACAAAATCATCAGACGCATTAAGCATCAAGTTTTTAGGAAAAACATTGAAAATAACTAGCATAGATTCTGCAACTAAATTTACAGCAAATGTTGGGGCAGAATATTACTTGAAAAATGGAGATAAAGTAACAGTTAGTGGAAAAGAAGTCCAATTAGTTGATGTTGGTTCAGGTGGAAATATAATTGTAAGTGTAGCAGGTGTGCAAGATGTTATTGATGCATCTACAACCAAAACAATCAATGGTTTAGAGCTTAAAAATGATGCTACATTCTACACAGACACAAAAGCAGAGAGATCAGCGTGGGTTATTGCAGGATCAGATGCAACAGAGAGTTATAGTGATCAAGATCCTTATGTTGGAGAAGATGAAGACGATCCAATTTGGATTTGGGACATAGGTAAATTAAATAGCATCGGAACAACTTCGATAAACAATACAGTATTAGCAGAAATACAAACTAGTGGAGCATCTGGAGATGGTCCTGTATTTGGTGTAGAACTAGACCATAATTATAGAGATGGAAGTGATGAACCGGCAATTGAAGTTGGAAAATGCATTGATCTGCCAAATAATTATGTAAGCATTTGCTTAGACAGCTCGACAGTACTAGACACAGATTATATGACATTAACCTTTGAATTGGTAGAAGGCATTGACTTAGCGTCAGATAGTAAAATTCCATATCTTTCAAATGCAAATGTGGTGTATGTTAAAGCTGGCAAAGATGATGGAATAAAGCTTCTTAGTGGCAATGGGCTTGCAAACATAAGTGCGAATAAATTAACAGAAGAATTATGGCTAACCAATACTTCGGTATTCTACTATGATAAAGACTTGAAGAAAAAAACATTTGCAGGTAATGCTACTAGCGGAATAGGATTCGCACAAATAATAAATGAAGACACTAAATCAACTAATTTGCTATTAAACAGAACTAATGGACCCGGGGACGGACCAAGTACTGGTTTACTTAACTGGACACTTAATATTGAAGCATTAGGAGATACAACAGATGATTTAGCAGCTAATAGAGACTCGATAAATACATTTTGGACAGCTAGTGCGACCAATGCAGGTACAATTACTCAGCTTGGTGTGACTAAATCAAGCGAAGAAGCTGGAGAAGTCCAATGGGAAGGTACAAATATAGGAACTAAAGATGAAAACCATAAAACAAGATATGGTGTAGTAATCAAAGATCCTAAGAGTTCAGGTGCTAGTGATAGAGTTGAATTTATGATACCTGCAGACCAAGTACAAGCTAATGTAGTTGTTAAAGGTTTATCTGTTGTAGGTAGTGCTACAGGTACAAGCACTGGAAACGCTATTGCAACATACGATATAGCTCCTTCAGGTATGCTTGATACGCAAGTAACAACACCAGCAAACTACAACTTAATTTTAGTTGGTGGTCCAGCTGTAAATAGATTAAGTGCTCAATTCCTTGGAGTAATTTATCCAGCTTATGGTGAAGCCTCTGGATTAAAATCAGGAGAAGCATTATTAAGCTTGAAAACAAATGGGGAAAAGGTAGCATTAATTGTAGCTGGATGGGCTGGCGAGGATACACAAAGAGCAGCAACTGTATTAAAGAATTATGAAGCATATAAAGGAAAGTTAACTGGCACAGAAGTTAAAGTATCTGGTACAACTGCAAGTCCAACAATAGTTACTGCATAAGTAACTTCTTTTTTCTTTTTTTATTTTTAACAAAAGCTTTTTAATATCTCAAACTCTTTAAAATTTATGAAAAAATCCAATTTATTATTAGTTATTTTTATTGTTTTTATAATGATCACAAGTGCAATAGGATTTATCTATACCCCTAAAGATAATAATGCTTTAAATGAAAATTCCATCAGTTATAAAGGCTTTAATTTTGACTTAACAACAGATAATAGATATACAACAACAATGAATGGAAATAATATTATATTTGATAATTCCCCAGATAGTTTAGAAAAAATCAATCTACCCAACTTTCGAATAACACAGAGTAAGATTTATTTAATATTTGATCCAGGAGAAAAAGATGCTAGTTTAGATTATAGTATATCAAAACTTGCTTATACGTTGCAAATTAAAGGTGTTAGAGGCATATTAGCATGTTCAAAAGAAAAAGATTGCCCCAATGAATTACCTATTAAAGACTGTAATAATGAGGCATTTTATTTCAAGAAAAATAATTTAACAAATATTTATAAAGATAATAATTGCATTGTTTTACAGGGAGATAGTATAAATATTAACAAATACGTCGATAAAATTGATTTAGCATTAATTGGAGCAATATAATGGAGCAGGAAAAGAAATTAGGAATCTTATTTTATGTATTAATTTTTGTAACCATCGCACTTATTGTGTTTGCAATAATCAGCTTTAAAAAACCAGTATTAAGCAATAAATACGTTTATACAAGCCCTTCTGGAGAGCAATTTGAGTTTTATAAATATAAAATTGAGAACATTACCCAGCATATCTTAACAATTTATAGGGTTGATCAACAAGGTGGAAAGCATCAAGTTGATATTCCTTTTATAAATGATCCATCTTCATTAGAGAATATTCCGATTGGAAAAGAAGTTAAAAATAATATTTTAACAAAGAAAGGAATATTTGTCACTTTAGATCCTTATGGCGAAAGCAAAAGCGTATTAGCAGCGATAGAGATTACACGAGTAATAGGAACAAATGATTATGGCGTTTTTAAAATTCCGACGCAATCTGCTACAATTATTCAGACAAATACAACCTTTCCAGTAAAAACCTGTGGTGATGCAACAAAAGATGTTGGCGTGATTTATTTGGCAATAGGCAATCAAACACAGATATTTTCATATAAAAATTGCGTAGTTGTAGAAGGAAAAAATTATGATGATTTAATAAAATCAGCTGATAAATTAACCATGCATTTACTTGGTGTTATGTAAAGTTTTATAAATAAAATTAATTCTTTTATATTATGCCACGGTCGCATAATCTGGTAGTGCACTGGTCTTGAGTTTTTTTAAGAAAACCAGCGCCCGCAAGGGCTTCTCGGTTCAAATCCGAGCCGTGGCGTTAATATTATTAATCATAGTTTCTGCACTCGCAATCTTATTCATATCTCTTCGGTCAACATAATCAGAAATGTTTTAAGTTCTTTGACAAAGTTATCAAAATCCTCTTTTTTAAAAGGTTTTATTACAAGAAGGCTAGCTTCAGAGTATTGGAACTGTAAATTTTTGAGTTTACTTTTTGTTAAGAATAGGTTGCCTTTGTATTTATTATAAGTTACTATCGCAAACGAGATCTTATCTTTTGTTTCTTTTAAGAGATCTTGAGGTTTAATCTTAAATTTCTGATAAATAAAGAACAAATCAACTGCATCTCTGGATTTGATGGCTTTTCTTGTAAGCAAGGAACGTGTCTTTTCGGTTATAACTTCTTTGATATCATAAACTAGGGCCTTTCTTTTAATATAAAAGTGAAGAAACTCTTTATAATAAATTTGATCTTCTTTCGAGAATTCGTTTGGATATATTAAAGGGAAAATCTCTTTTGTTTTTGGTTTAAATATAATCTTTTCCAGAAAATTAATCTGAATTTTAATAAAAGAAGGATTGCCAGTTAAAATAGAGGTGTAATAAACCTTGAAAGTTACGAGTTTATTATTGCTTCCTATTTCAACATACTTTTTATTTGCTTTATTGAATATAAAATCTAAGCCTATATTTTTTAATTGTCCTCCAAAATAGTCAATTTTATCTTTGCATATTTTCTTTATGCTTTTTGTTGACTTTCCCTCGAGTAATTTCTGGTCAACAAATGTAAAATCAAGGTCTTCCGAAAGCCTGAAATAATTCAAATAAGCTTTAGCCAAGCAAGTCCCACCTTTGAACATGTACCCCTTAATATCGAGTTTTGAAAGGAGAACATTTAAGTAAAAGTCTTTTTCAATGAGCTCAATAGCGCTTACGCTTGTCTTGCCTCTTACTGATGTTAAAAATTGCTTAAACTTGTTTTTATCTATTTCCATTGTAATAACTCCTTAATACTTTTTTTACATTTCTATTATATCCTTCAGACCATTTAAGAAAAAGCGACTTATTAAATTTATACTCACTTAAATCAACTTTCTTTTTTAAGTAAATCATGTCAAGTAGGGTTTTCTCTAAACTGCTATAATAAAGAGAGATGTTATTCTCTGTTTTTAATTTTTTTATCCCAAAAAACAAAGAGGGTTTTAATTTAATAAAGAAAAAACTTGAACCAACTATTTTCATCGGTTTTATTCTATTAAATTTATTATTAATCACAATGTTTAGCGGAAAAACCTCATGGGTTAAATTAAGAAATTTTAGAGAAGTATTTAGACCAAAATACCATTTAACTGCGTTCTTTTCTAAACCCAAGGCCAGAAGTTCATAAGGAGAATACTTTAAAGTATTAAACCTCTTTTCCTCATAATCTTTTAGATAGTATACTCCTCTAAAAATAGTTATAAGATATCCTTTATTTAGCATAACCTTTCTTAGAGTAAGTTTGTCAAAATTATATTTGCCTGCTAATTTATCAAAATCTTTTCTTGTTACTATTTTTTCTTTTGCTTCTCTTAAAACCGTGTCTATTTTATTCATATTTAAATTCACCTAATAAGGTGAAATATAATACCTATATAAATCTTTCTACTATCTGACCCCCTTGCTTTGAACAAATTCCTATTAAACCAAGCTCTGCATATATTTTATAAATCTTTTTTAATTAACTTTATTATGAAAATTTCGATAATTGGTTGTGGTTATGTTGGATTAGTTACAGGAGCATGTTTCGCAGAGAAAGGTCATGAAGTAATTTGTATGGACGTGGATGATGAAAAGATAAGCAAATTAAAAAATGGAAAAATACCAATATACGAACCAAGGTTAGAAGAAATTGTTAAAGAAAACATTGCAAAAGGTAATTTAGGATTTACTACAAATATTAATGAAGCAATACAAAATTCTTTAATTAATTTTATAGCTGTTCCAACACCAACTTCAGATGGGGTAATTGATTTAAATTATGTTTTACAGGTTGCATGTGAAATAGGAAAGGTTATGGATGAATATAAAATAATTGTAAATAAAAGCACAGTTCCAGTAGGTACAGCAAAGAAAGTTAAGAATGTTGTAAGAGAACAAGTATATAAAAGAAATCTTTATGTTGATTTTGATGTTGTTTCTAATCCAGAATTTTTAAAAGAAGGAAGTGCAATAAATGATTTTGTAAGGCCAGATCGGGTTGTTATTGGTTTAGATCAAGAAAAAAATCCAGAAAAAGCTAAACAAATAATGAGGGAACTCTATAACCCATTTATATTAAAGGATCCAGAAGATCTTTTATTATTTATGACTCACGAAGATGCCGAGATGGTAAAATATGCTTCTAATGCATTTCTTGCTAACAAAATTTCTTTTATGAACGAAATTGCTAATATATGTAGCGTGGTTGGGGCTAATATTAAAGAGGTAAAAAGAGGCATGATACTTGATCCTAGAATAGGAAAAGAGTACTTATTTCCAGGCATTGGTTATGGCGGGAGTTGTTTGCCTAAAGATCTTCAAGGTTTAATAAGCATAGCTCAAGAGCATGGTTATAATGCAGATTTATTAATTGAAGTAAATAAAATAAATGAAAAACAACCTTCTTTATTTTTTCAAAAAATAAAAGATTATTATTCAAATAAAGATGGTTTAGAAGGAAAATTATTAACATTATGGGGGTTATCCTTTAAACCAGGTACTGATGATATAAGAGAAGCACCATCATTAAAATTGATTAAGGAATTTTTAAACGAAAATGTGAGATTAAATGTTTATGATCCTCGGGCCATGGATAATATTAAAAAATTATTTGGAGATGGGTTAAATTACTTTAACAGCAAAGAGGAATCTTTAGTTGGATCTTATGGATTGGTGTTGGTAACAGAATGGGGTGATTTTCAATCACCAGATTTTGATAAGATTAAATCTTTATTGAAAATTCCTGTAATTTTCGACGGTAGAAACATTTATGACACTATTCACGGCAAATCAAAATTAACTAAATTAGGTTTTGACTACATCGGTATAGGTGTTTAAAATGAAAAGAGTTTTGGTTGGATGTCCTACGTCATTTCATAAAGAATATGCATTAAAAGGATATGCAGAAGCTGTTAAATCTTTAGATTATAAAAATTATGATGTCTTATTAGTTGATAATTCTCCAGATAATAATTATTTTGATAAGATAAAAAGCCTAGGATTAAATGTAATTAAAGGAGAATATTTTGAAGGTGCTATTAAAAGAATAATTACAAGTAGAAATATACTAAGAAAGTATGCTTTAGATAATAATTATGATTACTTATTTAGCTTAGAGCAAGATCTTATTCCAAATAAAGATGCGCTAACTAAGCTAGTTGGCCATAATAAAGAGGTTATTTCCGGCATTTATTTTATTCATAACATTATTAATAATCAAAGAATTCTGATACCGCAGGCTTTTATTGAATTAAATACAAAAACAAATAATCTGCCAGATATGCGTTGGCTTACAGAAGAAGAATTTTTAAGTAATAAGTTAATAAAAATTGTGTCTTGTGGCATGGGTTGTGTTTTAATGCATAAAAATATTTTAAATAAAATAGAATTTAGAAGTGAAAATAATGTTTTTGACGACAGATTTTTCGGAATTGATTTACATAAAAAAAATATTCCAATGTATTGTGATACAAGCGTTAAATGTAAGCATTTAATTCTTAATAGACCATATCCTTGGGATAAAATCAGAAAATAATTATTTCTTTTTTAAAATAAAATAGGTTATTAATCCTATAATTATAAT
>JBBSZH010000011.1:0-1180 GCA_038044845.1 Nanobdellota archaeon | reverse complement strand
GAAGTTAGGGATTTAAAATTAGAGAACATAGAAGAATTAAAAGAACAAATTAATAATTTAAGTAAAGAATTATTAAAAAACAAATCTGATTTAGAGTTAATTAATAAAAAAATAAATGAGGTTGAAACCAAAAAAGTTTCTTCATTAGAAATAAAATCTAAAGTAATAAGTTTAGATACTTGTCCTTTATGCAAACAAAATGTTACGCATGAGCATAAGTCTAGTATTTCTTTGGAAGAAGATAAAAAAATAATCGAATATGAGCGTTTAATTAATGAGAATATCCAGAAAAAATTAATACTGCAAGATAAGATTAAACAAATTGAGATTGATTTAGATATTTTTAAAGAGAAGAGAAATAATTATGAGTTAAACAATTTAAAATTAAATGATTTAAAAGATAAAAATTTAAAAAAAGAATTATTATTAAAAGAACAATTAAGATTAGAAGAAGATATTTCTAAATTGAAAGATAAAATTGAATTATTAAATATCGAGATTAATGAATTTAAAGATTTAAATTATGAACAAAAAAGAAAGGAATTAGATGAATCATTAAAAAAAGAAAAATCTTTGGAAATTGAAAGAGCAAGTTATTTAGCAAATATACAAGAATTAAATAAAGGAGTGGAAAACTTGAATAAAGAAATTACCTTAAAATTAATAACTAAAAATAATATTACTAGGATAAATGATATTCAATTCTGGTTAGAAGAATATTTCATTAATATTGCAGATTTAATTGAAAAACAAGTTATGTTAAAAGTTCATAAGGACTTTAATTCATTATTTGAAAAATGGTTTAGCATGTTGATGGAGAATGAGAATTTTATAGTAAGATTAGACGAGGAATTCACCCCATTAATACAGCAAAACGGCCACGATATCGATTACTTATACTTAAGTGGGGGAGAAAAAACAGCTACGGCATTGGCTTACAGATTAGCCCTCAACCAAATTATTAATAATTTAATGACAACTATTAAAACTAAAGATTTACTTATTTTAGATGAACCAACAGACGGATTTTCAGATGAACAGTTAGATAGAGTAAGAAATGTTTTAAATGAGCTAAATTTAAGACAATTAATTTTAGTAAGCCATGAGCCAAAAATAGAAAGTTTTGTTGATAATGTAATAAGATTAAATAAAGAACAGCATATTACTAGAATAATTTAAA
>JBBSZH010000010.1:0-2002 GCA_038044845.1 Nanobdellota archaeon | reverse complement strand
TAACTAGCTGAGTAAGTTCCTACCTTAATATCAAATAATGAACTTGTGTTAAAAGCCAGGCCAATTAACAACATTAATGCTAAAGGTCCTAATAATACTATTAAAGCAGAACTCTTGCTCCTTATTAATAATTTAATATTCTTTTTTATTATCTCAAACAGCTTTGACATTCTCTTTTTTTACCTCTTTTATTTCTGGTTTAATCTCCTGTTTTGTTAATTCCTCAAATAATTCAGTTAAAGTTGGCTTACCCATGCTTATATTAATTATTTTATCCTTGCCCTTTCTCACTAACATAATAATGCTTTTTAATGCCTTCTCCCCTTTTTCGGTTGTGTAAATATAAATTTTATTTCCCCTAATGGAGTATTTTTTAACGTCTTTTCTTCTTTTTAATTTCTTAATGATATGGCTGTAATCACGATCTTCTGTTTCTAAACTTATTTCACTATATTTAGCGTACTTATTTTTTAAGTCATTTATATTTCCAGAATCAATTATCTTCTTTTTGTCTAAGATAGCTACCTGCTTGCATATATACTCGACCTCATCTAATAAATGTGAAGTAATAATAATTGTAATATCTTTTTCTTTGTTGATTTTTTGTAATAAATCCAAAACTTCATTTCTCAAAGCAGGATCTAGGTCTTCAGTTGGCTCGTCTAAAATTAAAACCTTAGGGTCATGTATTAATGCACATGCGATATCTAAACGTTTTTGCATGCCTGCACTTAACTTCCATCCGAGTAAATCAATTGCATCCTCCAGTTCAACTAATTTTAATAATTCTGGAATTTTTTCTTTTAGCACATTTGTATTAATATTATACATCTTTCCAAAATATTCTAAGTTTTCTTTAACACTTAATTTTGGATAAAAACTACCTTCTTGAGCTGCAAAACCAAATTGCTGCTGTACGCTTTTCAAGTCTCGATAAATGTCACGAGATTGAAACATAATCTGGCCTTTGTCTGGTTTTAAAAATCCAATTAAAATACTTAATAATGTAGTTTTTCCAGATCCAGATTTACCAATAATACCAAATATATCTTTATAGGGAATACTTAAGTTAAGATTATCAAGAATTATCTTTTTACCAAAAGATTTAGTTATGTTCTCAAATTGAATAAATGGTTGGTCGGCCATTAATTAAAATTAACTTAAGATTGTATTTAAACTTAACCTATCCACTTTAAAGTGAGTAATAAAAATAAGGTTACTTTTTTAAATAAACTAATTATAAAAGTATTATGAAGCATAAATTACCTATAACAATTATATTAGCATTATTATTTTTAGCAAGTCATTTTATGGGATTGATTATTATAGATAAATACTTACCAAAAAAATTACCAACAGGAGAAATTATTGAAAAAAAGCTTCCATTAAATATTGAACGCCCAATATTAGAAGAGAAAACATCTTATGTACCAATATTTTTTATAATATTAATTTCTACGATAATAGCATTATTATTAATTAAATTTCAATTATTTAGGTTATGGAAACTTTGGTTTTTCTTATCAATTGCATTAACATTAACAATTGCATTTTCTGCTTTTATTTCACAAGTTTATGCTATCATACTTGCAATTATTTTAGCATTATTAAAATTATTTAAAAGAAATATTATAATAAATAATTTAGTTGAAATATTTATTTATGGAGGATTAAGTGCAATATTTGTTCCATTGTTTAATTTACTTTCTATTAGCATATTATTAATCTTAATTTCAATCTATGATTTTTATTCAGTATTTAAAAGCAAACATATGATTAAATTAGCTAAGTTTCAAACTAAAGCCAAGGTATTTACAGGGTTAAATATTCCCTATAAAATTCTAAGAAGAAAAAAACCAACATTTGCAACTGCTATTCTTGGAGGAGGAGATATAGGATTTACTTTATTTTTCTCTGGTGTTATTTTAAAAGAATTTAATTTAATAAGTGCATTAATTGTCTCATTTATAACAATGTTAGCTTTGCTTGTTTTATTGTTTTA
>JBBSZH010000009.1:0-2366 GCA_038044845.1 Nanobdellota archaeon | reverse complement strand
GCTCGTTACATAGCAATGAATCCTAATTTAAAAATGCCATTTAAAAGATATGAACTTGGACAAATATTTAGAGATGGACCAATTAAAACTGGAAGATATAGGGAGTTTACACAATTAGATGCAGATACTGTTGGAAGTAATAGCATGTTAGCTGATGCTGAAATCTTAGCCATTGCTTCAGAGGCGTTTTCAAGATTAAACTTAAAATTTATCATAAGAGTAAATAATAGAAAAATTTTAGATGCAATACTTGAAAGCTTTAAAATTCCTCCTGAAAAACGCGAGACTATGATTTTAAGTATAGATAAACTTGATAAAATTGAAGTTTCTGGAGTAAAAAAAGAATTACGAGAAAAAGGTTTCAAAAACATTGATAATTTGCTTAATCTAATTTTTACAAATGATTTAAATGATGTCAAAAAGAAGATTAAAGATGATTCTGGAATTAAAGAAATAAATGAATTATTAAAGTATTCTAAATTATTAAATGTCAAAAATCTGCAAGTTGATATTTCCTTAGCTCGTGGATTAGCTTATTATACAGGAACAATATTCGAGGTTTATTTAAAAAATTCTGAAATTAAATCTAGCATTGCCGCTGGTGGAAGATATAATAAGATGATCGGAAATTTTATTGGTAATAAAGAAATTCCTGCAGTTGGAATCAGCTTTGGAATTAATGTTATAAAGGATGCAGTGAAAGAAAATAAAAATAAATCTATTACAGAATTTTATTTAATCCCTATAAATACTTTAGAAAAAAGCTTGGGCATATTAACCAAGTTAAGGCAGAATAATTTAAAGTGTGATATTGACTTAAACAATAGAGGTATAACTAAAAATTTAGAATATGCTTCTAAATATGAAATACCTTATGTTATTATAATTGGTAAAGATGAACTAAAACAAAACAAAATAAGGTTAAGAGATATGAAAACAGGAAAAGAAAAATTAGTTACAATAAATGAGTTAATTTTAAGATTTAAAAAATTCAATAAACCCCAAGATTAGTCCTTCTTAAAACTGCCAAGATACCAATGAACACGAATAGAACTATTATAAAAATTATTATTGTAGGGATAACATAAATTAAAACAGCTTTTGTTGTTGAGAAATTATAAATCTTTTTTGTTCCAATAATTAATAATACTAAATCATAAATCCATATAAAGAAACTTAGGAAAGGAATCCATTTTAATAATAAACTTGGTGTTTGTGAATAGGCATATAGCTGGTAAGTTTTAGCGTATCCTTTATTCCCACCAAATATCAATAACCAAACATATAATATGCCTACCATTAGAAAACTGAAAGCTATTGCAAGTATATAGCCTAAAATAACTTGGCCAAATAAGTTTATTGCATTCAAAGTTGGTAAAGCTAAATTTAAATTAAATAAATTATAAAGATATCTTATGAAAACATCTCCAAATATTAATAGAATTAAATAGCCCATTATAACATTAAAAGCTAGTAATATTATATAATAAAGTAAAGAATCTTGAATGGTTTTTTCTTTTAAACTTGAGAAAAATTTATCTGGATAAAATAATATTAATTTAATTTTATTTAAAATATTCATATAACTTAAATTTTTTAATTATTTATAAAGTTATTTATTTTTTAATCTCAATAAATATTTCACCAAAGGGTTCATTCTGGGTAATATTAATTTTTTCTTCATTATCCAAGTGTAATAAAGGAATAAATGTTAATATTTTATCTTCTTTTTTCTCACTTTGGACTAACTTGGTAAATGTTAAAGTTTCTTTTTTGTACTTAAAGAATTCAACAATTTTATTATAAATATTTTTTATTAAAGCACTTATATCAATCTTTTTCTCTGGAATTGGAACTGTAATTTCTTCTTCCCTTAATCTTCTCATCACTTTTCTTTTATTAACCTCTAATGCTTTTTTTAATGCACCCATTAAATCATTTATTGTTACCTTTCTCTTTCTAGCCAGAGGTGTTCTTATTGTTAATTCTGGCTTTTCATAATTAAGATAAGGATTAGGCACATCTTCATATAAGCCAAGTTCGTCTAAGCTTTGAGGATATAATAAATTATCAAAGTTAACAAAATCCTCATTTATGAATTTCTCTGATTTGATTTTTAATAATAATGCAGCTGCTAATAATATTTTTCCAGAAATGAAAAAATTAGCCTCTTTTAATTTCTTTAAAGTTTCTATATATCTCTTGCTTAATATACTTATATCAATATCCCATGGATTTAGCTGCTCACTTCTAATTAGATCATAAATTAAAGTTTGCCAAGTAATCTCATCTTTATTAATCAGAAGTTCATAAATTTGATCGTGCATAATATTTTAAAGAATTAATTTAATATAAAGGTTTCTAAA
>JBBSZH010000008.1:1746-16332 GCA_038044845.1 Nanobdellota archaeon | reverse complement strand
TTATTGCAATGTCTGTAACACATACATTCTTGGATGCTATTCCTGGTATTTTTCTCGGTGCGCCCGACTCTGGATTAGAATTAAGTGTTTTACCAGGGCATAAACTATTATTAGAAGGAAGAGGTTATGAAGCAGTGGTATTAACTGCAATAGGAAGTTTATTTGCTGTAATAATAATGGTTGCCTTTACGCCAATTGGTTTACCATTCATAAAATGGATTTATCCCAGAATACAAGACTATATTCCTTACATTTTAATTTTCTTTTCAATTTTGTTAATCTATCGAGAAAGAAAATCAAGGAGCTTGGCATTAATTATTTTTTTATTGGCGGGTGTTTTAGGAATTATAACTCTAAATTTAGAATTATCTCAACCTTTATTTCCTTTATTATCTGGGTTATTTGGAATCAGCATATTATTAACAAGTGTATTTCAAAAAACTAAAATTCCAAAACAAAAATTTACAGAGGTTAGTTTGAGTAAAAAAGAAATAAGCAAAGCAATGGGTTCTGGATTTTTCGCAAGTTTTTTACTCGGGCTATTCCCAGGACTTGGGTCCAGCCAAGCTGCTATAGTTGCAACTTCTGGGCAAAAAGAAATAAAACCTGAAAAATTCTTAGTTATTGTCGGCGGAATAAATACTTTCGTGATGATTGTTTCGTTTCTTGCCCTTTATTCTATTGACAAAGCCCGTTCTGGAAGTGTTGTTGTAATCTCAAAACTATTACAAACTTTTACTTTAAATTATTTAATCTTATTTTTAGCTGTTTCTTTAGTTTCTGCTGGAATTGCAACTTGGCTGACATTAAAGTTCGCGAAGATATTTTCTAATTTGATGAGCAAAGTTAATTATAATAAATTGTGCTTATTTATTATTGCTTTAATTATAATTTTAGTAACAATCTTAACAGGTTGGATTGGTTTACTTGTTTTAATAGTTTCAACTTCTGTCGGATTAATTCCGAATTTAGCTGGAATTGGAAAAAATCATTTAATGGGGTGTTTAATCTTGCCTGTAATTTTATTCTTTTTATTATAATTAAAGTTTGTATTTTATCGTTAATTTGGGTTGTGTTGAACCAGAAACGTCACTGCTATGGAAAGTGGCTTCTTGTCTAACAGTTTCATTATAAAGCATTATTAGAATCCCATAATTTGGTTGTGATCCTCTAAGCCAATTATTAACTGTAGAGGTTATATCGATGTCTTGCCATCCAAATGAACCGATTTTCTTAGTTGTTATAGTTTCGCCTAAAGATGGTTGTAAATTCCATGTTATTGTGTTTTCGTTCCATGAAGATATAATTCTTTTTACCGCAACTTCTGCTTGTGACAAAGAAGAGTCCTGAACGTGCCATGACGCTCCACTTAAAGATAAAATTGCTGAGGTTATCTGAGAAAATCTTGGCATTGTAGAAAAATCAATTTTAATATAACTTCGTATTAAAGTTACATTTGGTTGATACCATGTGTAAAGAGATGGATCGTTGCCATAATTTGTGTTTGGTGAGTTATATGCAACGTATGAGTCTATGCCTTCACTTTTAGGTTGAAAAACAATTGTTTGCTCATTACCTCCAATTGGTCCGCCTAATTGAAAATCTAACTTATTTGAAGCAATATAAGGATTTCTCTCATCTTGAGGTGTTGCTGCAACTAAATTAATATTATTAGTTTGAATAACATAATTTGTAGCGCTTGCTGTAACTGTGTAAGTTCCTTCTCTTAAAAATCCTTCAATATTTCTTTTAACATGCTTATATGATTTTATAACATAATTCCCGTTTGAATCTGTATCTCCATATAAAACTCCGACAGAAACACGGGCTCCGCTTATTGGTTGATCATTTATGTCTATAACCTTTCCCTTTAAAGTACACAGTTTATCCTCGCTAAAATAATGACTTAAAACACTAATAACTTTTGGTCTCCAGACATCAAGGTATAGTGCGTCTGCATCCCATTCTTTTCCGATTGAAGAGGTTATTTGATTAACTATTTTGCCATAGTTAGATGCATTTTCTATTATATCTTCTCTAAATTTAGCAGCCTTTATAGGGTATGCAAATTTCTTACCTGCATTGTCTAATAAATACTCCAAATAACTAATGCCAAGAAGATTAGTAATAAGATCATACTCTTGATAAAATGATTTTATATCCGAGAATGAAGAAACCCCCAAATATTCAATATCCTTATTATTTCTTAAATTTGGTAACTTTCTTGATCTGGCTTCATTATTAGCTTTAGCTCTTAAAAATATTTCTGGGGTCTCCATGGTGGCAGCCGATTTGCCTAAACCATACCCACCCGTATAATAAACTTCGCTTAAATAATTCAAAGAAAAATCTTCTGCTAGAAATCCTTGTATTATTCCATAATCCCCCCCGCTCACCTTAATATTGCTTAAAGGTTGGTTTGATAGATTTTTTACATAAACGCCAAAAGTTGATGTTCCTAGTTGTATCTTTACATATCCGCTTGAATTTGTATTCCCTGTAGGACCGGCTGGGGGAACATAAGTCTGAACTGTAAAAAGTTTTTCGTCTGTATTTCCCCATTCACTTTTATCATCCTGGGCCCTTACATGAAATCTATAATTTTGGACACTTAAATTTGAATAAGTTTTTTGCGTAGAGTTGTCTTCATTAATCTCGCCCAGACCATAATTATATTTTACAACTTTTCCGTCTTCGTCAGAGCCTTGCCATCTAAATGTTATAACATCATTGCTTTTAATAGTAAAATTATTATTCGCCGGTTCTATAATTTTTACTACGGGTGGTTTATTTTTTGGGGGAGAAATCGGTTGGGTTGGAGAATCTTTTTTACAACCATCAAACATTGCAATAGTTAACGGAATCAGGGAACAATAAGTTAAGTATTTTATTTTCTTATAAATCTTATTCAAATTTTTATTAACTAACTCTTCTAATTTTGGCATCTAATTTATAATATAAATAAATTAATAAACTTTTTTATAAGAAATTTCTAAAACCATTTTCCCAATCCTTCCTGTTTTTCCTCTTCTTTACCAAACATGCTTTCTATTCTTAGCCTAGTTAAGTCTAAACTTTGTTTCAAATATGGCGATAAATCAAATTTTTCAGCTAAATCTAAAGTTGGCTGTAAATATTTAATTATAAAACCTTCTGAAACAGTAAAAATAATTCTTCCACCGCACTTAATACATTCCCCTTTTAATGGGGGTCTTCTATATTTTTCATTGCAGTTTACACATCTAAATTGTTGAGTACTAAATTTTCTTAAATTTCCTTTAATATCTCGAATGAAATGTCTTTCTATTATTAATCTTGCAACATCTTTTTGATCAACTGCTCTTATTTTCTCAGCCAGTTGCATCTGTCCTAAAACTTTTTCTTGCATGCTCGGAAGATATTTATATGCAGAACATCTTACACCCATATTGAAATCGCTTACATCATGCGTGAATCTAAATCCCTCGTATACTTTATCTGTATTTAATCTATCCCTAAGTTGCTCTATTTTAATTTCCCAGGGCCATTTATATTGCATTGCAGCTTCATAAAGTTCTAACGGATATCTAGAACAGATATCTAAATCAAAAACCATCTCATCTACCTCACTCGGAATTAATAAAGAAGTAATAACTAATGGAGAATCTTGTGTTGCGCCTCTATGGGCTGGTAAATATTTTTTAGAAAAATTAATCAGACAATCTAGTAACAACATTATACAATCCTCGTCACCTTCGCAATCTCTTCTTTGGGCAGCGTGCCACATTGGATGTGCAAAGCAACCTTGAGTTTTGCTAAAACCAATTATTCTACCTGCAATAGCAGCAGATGTATGCGGGGCAAGCCCTAAAACAATATGCCCTATTAAATCTTCTCTTATTTTAGCGTTATAAAATCTCGGCAAATTATAAAAATTTTCTAGTAGATCATCTATGAAATTAGCTATTCTTAACAAAACCAAATCCGCTCCTTCATCTGGAGATTCTTTGCATGCTGGTAAAATAACGTCAGAAGGAAAAATTTCAATTAACTGTTCCTTATCTATAATTGGTTGCCCATAAATATCATATTCATAACCAAGCTCTTTTAATTTTGAAATCGAAGTATCAATCTCTTTTGGTTTAAAGGCAGTTATTGGCATTTCAGTCATATCATACCTTATTGTGCCGTCTTTATTTACGCATAAATTATGAATGGCCCTTAAAACTCCTTTTACTAAATTCTCTGGCGTATGGTCTTCATTACTTGTTCCCCTTACCCCTTTAATTAATTCTGGTGCTTCTTTTAAATTAATTTTATTTAAGGCTTTTTCAAAATAATGATTTATTGGAAGACTTTTTGTCATAAATGATGATGTTTTTCCATGCCTTTGACAAATTTCTTCATCAATCATTTTATCACATTTTTGGCAATAATATTTTTTTTGGGTAATTGTATTACAAGTCTCGCATCTTGGATAAATCGTATCAAG
This sequence comes from Nanobdellota archaeon, assembly GCA_038044845.1. Lineage (GTDB taxonomy): Archaea > Nanobdellota > Nanobdellia > SCGC-AAA011-G17 > GW2011-AR20 > GW2011-AR20. Next base: position 11,861 of record JBBSZH010000008.1, on the reverse strand, counting down.
ATCACATTTTTTACAATAATACAATGGAAATTGCGCAACTACCTTCCCTTTTTCTAAACATGATTTAAAGCTACGCATTCGTCCACCTTCTTCTCCAACAGGAAATAAAACATGTGGGCTGCCTGTTAACTTGCGTAATTTTGCTTTCTCTGGTCTGCCCATCCTTGCTCCAATATACGTGCCTGATTTATCTCTAATTATTGCCTTACAACTTTTGTTTAAAATGTCTAAAACACTTTCAGAATCTGACTTTAAATCAAAATAATTTATCGTAAACAATAAAGCCCTAGCATCATCATCTGTAATTATCACACTTTCGTTTAATACTACCTCATGAGGTACCCCAAGTAATTCTAATACCCTTTTAGCATCAATGTCTTTTAAATCCAAATTGACCTCGTAAATTAAAGGCAAGATTATTTTATTCTCAATAACTTTTCCTTTCTCTAACCAGGATAACAAACTTAAAAACTGGCTTTTATTAATGTCATTCCAATGGTAAGTCCAACGAGGATGCAATGGGGTCTTATATAATAAAGAAATTTCTTTTGCAATATCAAAACTAACTTTTGTAGTTGATTTCTTTAATAATTGTTCTAAGAATTCTATATTTACTCCTAAGTCTAAGCTTATTTTATCCAAATCAAATTTTCCGTATTTTTCAATAATATTTTTCTCAAATTCGGCAAGCCACCATTCTTCATTATAACCACAGGGAATAAGAACATGGGCTCTATTAAAAAATTCTCCATAATTTACTAAAAAATCCCCTAAAAATAATATCTCTTCTACCTCATTTTTAATTGCCTTGGCCTGTTCTTCTGTTTCAATAAGAAGAACATTATGATTTTTTAATTTAACAATTGGTCCTTCAATTGTATCACAAGGAGCCATTGCACTTGATTTACCTGGGCGCTCGTATCTTAATTGTGTTCCTGTTCCAATATAGTTTTTTAATATATGCATCGTAGCTGGATGCATGCTCATTGAGCTATATCCAGATGTTCTGCTTCTTCCATATCTTAACCTAAATCCTCCTACTCGTAAAGGGTGTGTTAAAACAGGTCTGCCTGCAACGAGGTCTTTTATATAAGTAAAATCTGGTATTATCTTCGCTTCTGTTTTTACTTCTTTTTTCTCTTTAGACTTAACTTTTTTTTGTAAAGTAACAAAATTTTCTAAAAATTTCCATTCAGTTAAATTATATTCTTTGTACAATTTACTAATCTTGTTCCAGAACTTTGGTGCTTTCTGGCATAACGCTTCTCCTGTAACTAAACAAACCCCTCCCCTTAGTTTATTTGTTTCTATTCTATCTAAATCTTTATAATTACTAACATCGAAGTCTTCGCTTGGTTCTCCATCGATTTGCACTGGTAAATTTCTAATCATGTTATCTACTTCGATTTCACTAGGAAGATACTGTAAATTTGTGATTCTTTCATGATAATCATAAACCTCTACAATAATTCTTTTAATTTCATTTTCAGTTGGGTCATAAATATTATACCCCATATTTTTTCTTATGTAATCTGCTACTAAAATACTACCACAAGTAATTGTTGTGCCTGCACTTCTTATTGGACCAGAAAACATTAAAGCAAAATATTCTTTTCCATCTTTTCTTTTTTTAATTCTTAAATTTGTGAAGCCTTCTAAAGGACTGGAGACAACACCGTTAGATAGATAAGCTAGTCCTACTCTAATCCCAACTTCCATTGCCTCATGCTTGTCTTTAAATTTGCAGAATTTTTCTTGGGCAACCTCTAAACTTACTGTTAAAGCAACTCTCCAATCTAGTTTCCCGTATTGCTTTTCAAGTTCTTCTATTCTAGCTACAACACCAGATCCTCTAATTTGGGGGGCAACCGTGCCTATCAATCCCTCTACCCTTTCTGCCATGTTTCTTGTTAAAGGAATTTCAACATGATTCAAGGGGTCGTAGCCGAGAGAACGTGCTTTTTCTGCTAAATCATAAATAATTTTAATTTTATTATCAATTTCATCGTAATATTCTCTTATTTTTTCATTCATTTTCCTTAAAATTTAAAATTTTTACATCCCTTGTTTTTAAATTAACTAAAATAGCTTTGCATGGATCAGGAACAATTCCCCTCTTTTGTTGGTCTTCTGTTTGACCAACCCAACAACTGCAATTTGCAGTAGTCACCCCGTGATAATTTGATACGATTGTTTTATGCAAATGTCCTGAAATTAAAAAATCTGGTATTTTATCAATGATTAATGGGTCTTCTTTTGCGTTTGGCAAATATAATGTAGCAGAATGACTTGGTGCAAGGTGTCTTTTTTGTAATTGATATTTCATTATTAAATCTGGTCTTTCAACCCTTCCTGCCTTTCTTATGCTTTCTACATTTTCTGCTATATAAGGAAAACTAAAGCCATGATAAATTAATACATTAAATCCTGAAAACTCTTTTGTTGAGGCGATGTTAACCAAGCTCGGATTTGTTGTAAAATAAATATTTGGTAGTTCATATAACATTGGGGCTGTTTTTTTGTCTAGGGCTGGTTGTGGTTCTGCTATTTGTATTGCATCGTGATTTCCAGGACTAATAATTATCTTAATGTCCTTTCTGATTTTACTTAAATATTCTGCAAGTTTATCATATTGTTTGTAAAGATCTGGAATAATTAAATCTTCTTCCTGGCCTGGATAAACCCCAACGCCTTCTACAACATCTCCCGGCATAAAAACATACTTAACTTTACTTGCAATTTCTTTTTGTTTTTCATCTCCGTACTCTAAGTTTAACCAATTTATAAATTTCATAAAACTTTTTTCATAAAACAATTTATTTCCTACTTGCATATCAGAGGTAAAAACAACATAGGCTTCTTCATTAGATTTTTTAAGGGGGTTATTACTTGGAATATCTGGAAAATAAATATTATCCACAAAAACTATTTTGTCCCCATTTAATCCGCTAACGCCAATTACCTCATCCAAAAGAATATCATTAGCATCATTAAAAATTTGAAGTTTATTTCTCGTAACAACAATATTTATAAGTCCTGTCGGGTCTTCGAGGGTTATAAGCAAATTCCCATTCTTTGTCATCCTTTTGTCATTAACTAATCCAATTATTGCAATCTTTTCGTGCTCTGTTTTGTTTTGTAATCTATTGATAGAAATTGCATTTTGTAACTCTGGCCTGTTGCTTAAAATGTTTTTTAATACATTATATCTTACTCTAAAATATTCTGTAAATGTTTCTACGTCTCTTTTCCTTTCAATATCGTTGTAGTCCTTTAATATAATTAAACTACCTTCATCCTTCGCCTCTTCTGAAATTAAATCAGTGTTTTTTTTATCTTCATTGACTTCTGTTTGTGCTTTTTTTGTTATCCCTTTAAAATCTTGATTTAAAATGTTTAGAAATGTTTGATAGATATTTTTTTCCCTTTCTTTTTCGTATAAAACGCGTGCCTTATCAAATTCTTGCCAGCTTATATTAATAAATTCTTTCTTATTCTCCAGGGCCTTTTTTATGTCTTCATTTAAGAGAACTGGTTTGTACTTTTCTTTGTTGATCTCGTTTAGGAAGTCTTTGTAACCTGTATTTTGTAAAGATTTGGCTAGTTCTGGACTTAATAGGTATCCGTTTTTTAGAAATTCTTTAATGATTTCCTTCATAATCCTAGGCTCTCTCGTAAAATTTCCTCTATCTTAGGAAACGTCGAGGGGTGAATAGCCATTGCTATTTCGCGAGTTCTTCCATATCTCCCTTTTGAAATTACCCGCGCATTAATTATTCCAAGCATATCAAATTCTGCAATTATATCTGACAATCTTCTCTGTGTTAAGGGCTTAAGATTAATTTTATTACAGGTTTTTTTATAAAAATCGTAAACCCCCCCCGTAAATATCTTGTTCTCCTTGCCACAAACTTTTAAAATGCTGTAAAGTGCTATTTGGAATTGTTTTGGCTGTGTCCTCACTACATCTAATATCCTATCCCTTTCAATTTTTTCTTCTGCTTGGTCTAGATGCCCTATTTTAATTTTGTTTTCGTTGCTTCTTTCTGCTAGTTCTCCAGCAACCCTTAATAATTCTAAAGCCCTTCGTGCGTCTCCATGTTCTCTGGCGGCATAGGCAGCACATTTTTCAATTACCCCTTCTTCGGTTACTCCTTTTTTGAACGCAAGCTCTGCTCTTTGCCTTAGGATATCTTGTAACTGAACTGCGTTATATGGGGGAAATACTAGTTCTTCTTCAGATAAGCTGGATTTTATCCTCGGATCTAAATTATCAGTAAACATTAGGTCGTTTGAAATTCCGATAATTGAAAATTCACAGTTTTTAAGTTCTGAGTTTAACCTAGTTAGATTATATAAGATTCCATCTCCAGCTTTCGCCACTAATTGATCGATTTCATCCAAAATTAAGATGATTAATTGTTTTTTATCGTCAATTGCATTAATAAAAGTCCTATATATCTCTTCTGTAGGTAAACCAGTAGCTGGAACTTCTTTTCCAAATGCCCTGCATAATTGAGCCATTAATCTATATTCTGTGTCTGCGACCTTTTTTAATTTACAATTTAAATAATAATATTTTAATTCTAAATTTCGTTCTTTACTCACTTTTAAAATTTGATTCATTACATATTGCGTTACACATGTTTTTCCAGTCCCTGTTTTGCCATAAACAAAAACATTGCTTGGTTTTTCTGTCCTTAATGCGGGTGCTAATATGCTCGCCAGTTGCTCAATTTGTTCGTCTCTATGGGGTATTGTTTCCGGGGTATAATTGCTTTGCAAGGACTTTTTGTTTTCAAATATTGAAGTTTTATTAACATAATCCTCGAAGAATTTGGTAAGATCTCTTTCACCCATTTTATAGTTCAAAATTTAAAGTTATATTTAAACATTTTTATACTATAAAATACAGACCATGACCTCTATTTCACATGGAACAGTTATTTTTGATTTGAAAACCTTTGTTTCTAGTAGAGATAATACCATTAGAATATAATAGATATAATATAAAAATATTAATATAATATATATAATATATAATAGAAAAATTTATAAATATTATATAAACTATAAAAATATAAAACACCAAAATTTTAAAGATTTAAAACCCAAAAACCCGAATTTTAGATTTAAAAATTAACATTCAAAACTTAATTAACTTTAGAATGATAAAGTAAGCTTATTATTAAATTAATTTTAATAAAAAAAGACCATTCTAAACTCCACTAGAAGTTCTAAGTTTATTTTGTTTCCAAAAGCAATGAAGGTGTGGGTGTATCTTCTATAATCCCACATTTTTTAAAAGTCTATCATACCTAATAAATTCCTTATAATAATCAATGCATTTTATCGCTATATCTCACCCCCCCTTTTCTTTTCGATCTTGAGAAGAAATCCCGACTATTTTAACAACACCCCCCTCCTCAACGAAATTTTCTAATTTAGATTGTTTATTTAATATTTTAGTTTTTATCGTGTTTATTTAAAAAACAATAAAAATATAAAATTAATCACAAATTCTAAAACCCCTCGAATAAACACAAAGTTTATAAATAAGTTATTACTTTAAGATTAATAAGAGGCACAAACAAAAATGGCAGATGAAGAAAGAAAGTATAATTCTAGACAACTTTTAGGTAAATTAATTGTTACCAAATCAGGAAAAAGATTTGGGGAAGTAGGAGATCTAACATTCGAGACGAGAACAGGGGAGATAATACACGTTGTTGTAAAAAACCCAACAGGCTATTGTGAGGGATTAGAATTAGAAAAAGATAAATCAGGAAACCCATTAATACCTTATACTGCCGTGGTCGCAGTTGGCGATTTTATTGTTGTTGCAGAAGAAGAAATAATTTAATTCTAAAGGTATTTAAACCTCAATCCTTTTTATAATATTATGGAAATTATGAACTTTAAGACAACTGCCGAAATAAAAGTTCCAACAAGAATCATTGATCAGATTGTTGGTCAAGATGCTGCAGTCAATATAGTTAAAAAAGTAGCAAAACAACGCAGACATTTGTTATTGATCGGGCAGCCCGGTGTTGGAAAATCTTTAGTTGGACAAGGATTAGCAGAATTATTACCAAAAGAAAAATTAGTCGATGTTCTAGCATTTCCAAATCTAGGCGACGAAAACATTCCTTTAATAAGAACGGTTTCTCGTGGCCAAGGTAAAAAAATAGTTACAAAATCTAAGTTACAAGAAATGTCCTCACTAAAAAATCAAAACCTGATCTTTTTTATATTATTAATTTTAACAATGATTGCTCCGTGGTGGATCCGTAAATATTATGGGGATATAATGGCAGCTGCTTCTTTAATTGGAAGCATGATATTTTTAGGAGCATTTGTTATTTTTATTAATCTAAGCAAAAGAGTTAACATTAAAACAAGCGGAACCGGTTCTCCAAGGTTATTAATAGATAATTCAAATACAGACAAAGCACCATATATAGATGCAACAGGTGCCCATTCAGGAGCCTTATTAGGAGACGTATTACATGATCCGTTGCAATCTGGCGGCTTTGGCACACCGGCGCATGAACGTTTAATTCCTGGAATGATTCATAGGGCAAATGGAGGAGTTTTGTTTATAGACGAAATTGCTAATTTAAATCCAAAATCACAACAAGAATTACTTACAGCATTACAAGAAAAAAAATTTCCAATTACGGGACAAAGTGAAAGAAGTTCAGGGGCAATGACTAGAAGTGAGTCAGTTCCATGTGATTTTGTTTTAGTTGCAGCAGGTAATCCAGAAACAATAAGAAATATGAACCCAGCTTTACGTTCAAGAATACGTGGTTATGGGTATGAGACATACATGGACCATGAATTAGATGACACATTAGAAAACAGAAATTTATTCGTAAAGTTTATTGCCCAAGAGGTTGTTAAAGACGGAAAAATATCCCATTTTACAAAGGAAGCAGTATTAAAAATTATTGAGGAAGCAAAAAGACGCAGTAATACTTATGGAAAATTAACTTTAAGATTAAGAGAATTAGGTGGTTTAGTAAGGGCAGCAGGAGACCTTGCATTAGAAAGCCATTCAAAATATGTTAAACCAGAGCATATAGAAAAAGCAATGGTGTTAGCAAGGACATTAGAACAACAAATGGCTGATAAATATATTGAGCAGAAAAAACGTTACCAAGTTATTACAACACAAGGCAGATTAATTGGAAAGGTAAATGGGTTGGCTGTTATGGGAACAGAAGATCATTTCTCTGGCATAGTATTACCAATAGAATCAGAAGTAACGCCAGGTGGAAAGAAAACAGAGTTTATTGCAACAGGACAATTAGGAAAAATAGCTAAGGAAGCAATAAAAAATGTTTCTGCAATTGTGTTAAAACATTTTGGAGAAGATATTAATGAAAAATATGATATATTTGTTCAATTCTTACAAACAGCTGATACGGGTGTTGAAGGCGATTCAGCAAGTATTTCAGTTGCCGCAGCTATTATATCTGCTTTAAAGAAAATTCCAGTTAGACAAGAAATTGCCATGACAGGTAGTTTAAGTGTAAGAGGGGAAGTTTTAGCAATCGGCGGCGTTACAGCAAAAATAGAAGCTGCGATAGAAGCTGGAATAAAAGAGGTAATTATTCCAAAGGCCAACGAAAAAGATGTTTTATTAAGCAAAGAAAACCAAAAAAAGATTAAAGTAATTCCAGTATCAACAATTCAAGAAGTCCTTAAACATGCGTTATACTGGAAAGGCAAAGAAAATATACTTAAAAAATTAAGCAGATAATTCCTTGTATTTTTCATAAACTTCTTTTTTTAAACCCCACTTTCTTTTTATATTGTCACCAGAGGTTTCTTCTAAACACATAATTAAATTCTTATTTTTTAATTCATTTAATAAATCTAATACAAATTCGTCATCTCTTATTAAAAACTCAGCTACCTGATAAGTATAAAGAAAACCGGGATAATTTTCATATATTATTCTTAAAAGTTCCTCTTTTAATTTTTCTCTTTTTTCATTAGATACTTTAGACATACTTTATTTTATTAATAGAGTTTATATAAACCATCCGGTTAAACTAAAAAACATAATCTTTATATAGATTTAGTCTGGAATTGATATTGATTAAAATGCCATTCATAGGATTTAATTTTGATAAAATAACTGCTGAAAGGAATGTAGACGAGATTAAAGGAGACCTTAATGTTAAACATAATTTAAACATTAAAGACTTAAAAGAAGAAGAAATTAATTTGGATAAAAAACAAGAAGTTTTAAGGTTTATATTCGAATTCGTACTAAGTTATGAACCAAATATCGGCTCAATAAAGATTGGCGGGCACTTACTTTTTTTAGAATCCCCTAAGAAAATCAAGGAAATGGTTCAAGAATGGAAAAAGAATAAGAAAATTTCTCCCGAGATAATGCGAAGTTTATTTAACACAATATTGTCAAAAGCAAATATAAAGGCATTACAGTTAAGTCAGGATATTAATTTACCACCCCATCTGCCCATGCCCAGATTAGAACAACAAAAGAAAAGCACGAATGAGTACATTGGTTAAATAAACTCCTTTAACGTTTTGATTTGTTTTTGTTTTTTCTCTGCTTCGACCCAATTGATTCCCTCTTTCCTCATTATCCTAAGAATCTTTAGTTCACGATCCATTGCAACATGATCAGAGAAAGTTGTTTATATACTTTCTTAGGGTCTATTATGAATATTGAAATATATGTAAGAAAGTAAAAATAAACTTATAAGCATAATTACTATAAGATTACAATTTTCTATAACCCTTTAAACCTTCACTAACTATTTCTTGTTCTTTCCTATTTACCTTTAATCCTTTAGACATTAAAAATCCAAACACAATTAATATTGCTCCGATACAAAGTTCTACTGTTTTAATCGAAAGAGGGGCCTTATTTACAGGATCAAAGATAGCTGTCGTAATTACGATTAAGCCAAGGGTCATTGATGAATACGAAACTAAAATTAATTTTTCTGGTTTTAATGTGGATACACCAAGCATGAATAAACTAATTATTATAAAAGCAATTAATTGGATTTCACTGCCCTGAATTATTTCTGCCTTAATAATTGCTTTATTTAATGCAATCCCCTCTATAAAAGCAAGTATAATGACTCCCAATAAAACCAATAAAAGACTAAGATTTGTTTTTATATTAATTTTTGCCAAAAGACCACTCCTCTTTCCCAAATTTAATTAAATTAATTTATATTTATTACTTTTGGTTTTGAAAATTAAAAATCTTTTTATATTTATTGCTATTTTTAGGGTATATGAACAATAATTTTCAAGAAAAGGTATTTAATTCTTTTAAAAAAGTTAAGGAAGATATTGATTTTTTAAGAAAAGAGTTAAATAAGGTTAAAGAATTCTTATTATTACAAAATAAGGAGTTAATATCCCTAAAAACCAAGATTAAAGAGCAAAACGACCTTATAATTACTAAATCAGAACGAAATAATAAAAGTTCCACTGGAAATGATAGGGCCATCAACAATCATCAACAATCATCAACAATCATCAACAATGACTTCACGACGGAGGCCATTTCCTATGGAACTCAAAATAAACTTATAAGAACTTTGATAGAAAATAAATTTAGATCATTAACGGACATGGAATTCTCTGTATTTATGGCAATTTATCAGCTAGAAGAAGAGCTTGGAAAAGTTACTTACAAGGATATTGCTCGTAAATTTAATCTTACAGAAGCTACTGTCAGGAATCATATTACCAATTTAATTACTAAAGGAATACCTATAGAAAAGGAAAGACTGTTTAATAAGCGAACTTTATTTTATATAAATAAGGACTTTAGGGAGCTAAATATGGCTTCTAAAATACTAGAATTAAGACAAGCTCCTCAAAATACCGTCGATAAACCAGAAAAATAAGCCAATTCCGCTAACCGAATGAACCGCTTTAATCATTAAACCCTCACCTTTGTATTATCTTTAAAATTTTCATAAAAATAACCTATGCCCCATATTCAACTAAAAAAGGCAGAAAAACCCTCATCTTTTGGAATTATATATACTAAATAAGTTATTTACTTAAATTATATCTACTTTTAATAAAATTAAATCATTAATAAACTC
>JBBSZH010000008.1:0-1646 GCA_038044845.1 Nanobdellota archaeon | reverse complement strand
AGTTATTTACTTAAATTATATCTACTTTTAATAAAATTAAATCATTAATAAACTCTCACTTTTATGAATTATATATACCTAGAATAACACAAAAATACTCATTTTTTACCCCGAATAGCTCTTTTCACCACATTCTCTATGAAAAACACCTTTCTGCCTGTGTCAATATTCATTTTTTCTTTAATCTGGAAGCCCATTTTCTTTATATCATTAATATGCCTTCTAACCGTGATTACGCTTAGTTTTAATTCTTTAGCGAGATCCTCATATTCTAATGGAATCTCAGCTAAATTTAGCATTTGTATGACTCTTTTTTGAGCTGGAGTAAGGTATTCTTTCAACTTTTTAAGCGATTGAACGTTCATGAACGATTGATTTGAACGCTTGAACGCTCTTGAACGTTCATGAACGATTGAACGTTCAAAACTTGAACGCCTCGTCGCTATTTTATCCTTTTTCTCCAAAAGGTGTCTAATTTCTGCTATATCTCGTTCAAGATGTTCAAACTTTTTATCATAATTTGAATGCCTTTCTCTAAAATGATTAAGAACTTCATTAATTAAGCTGATATCACCCTTAATATTAGAAAAAGAACCTCTTAAGTTATTCTTTAAGTTATTAATTTCAGCATCCTTTTTTCTACCGAAGAACCAAAAACCCATACAATCTAAAACATTTTAATATTATATAAATGTTTCTTTATAACAAGGCTTAAATATTTTAATCAATTATTAAAATAAATGAAAAGCATAGTTTCAATAAATTGGCAAGAGCACGAGCACAAATTACAAAAATTATGTACTTATCTTAACGAGAGAATAGAATTACATGAGCACAAGCAAGCGTACAACCCATCTTTATTAAAAGAATTAAGGATTTTATTATATTATATTGAGGATGTAATCGGACTACAGGGAGATTATAATAAAGAAATAGGAGAGAGAATAAACACCTTATCAATGCCTGCAAATTCAAAAGAGATTTTAGAAACGCTTAAAGACTACAAGAGAAGAATAAAAAATGATATTTTTAGTGATTTTTTTTCTGCTGGAGAAGACCCAGGATTCTTTAGAGCAGAGACCAATGAGGGGAATATTTATCTTGGATTTGGTAAAAATGCATTGGGATTTTTAGATAAAATTAGAAATAAATATGGAGAAATTCATTTTGACGATCCAGGAAAAGAGATTATCAATATTTATCGTTGTGAACATATTTTAATAGGTAAACAAAACGAGCAAAATCATAGATGTAATTTAAAAAAAGGTCCATGTATTTTAGTTCATAGAGGGAGAAAAGAAGAATGCCCAAATTTAGAAAACCTAATTCAAGATGAAAATAATTTTTTTGAAGATTTTATCACAGGCAATTATGCTGTAAAAGATTAAAACTTTTAATCAATTATTAAAAATTAAAAAAGAAAAAAAGAAAGATTTATTTTTTAAATGCAAAGAAGATTGCATATATTGCAGAAATTCCTACAAGCACATAAATAATTTGTGCGAGTGTAGAACCTAGCATATCTACTACATTAAGGCCGTTAAATAAACCAACTAAACCCCAATTTAAGCCACCAATAACAAGAAGAACTAGAGCTATTATTTCTAACGTACTTTTTACCATTAAAGCACCTCCTTTTAATTAAA
>JBBSZH010000007.1:0-4702 GCA_038044845.1 Nanobdellota archaeon | reverse complement strand
TACTTAATTTAATTATTTTGATTAACTGTTCTCTATTAATTTCTGGAGAAATTTTTAATAATGTTGGTTTTTTTGTTTCTATTTTATTAATATTTTTTAATAATTTTTCTAATGCCAAACTATCCTGGCAAAATGTGGTTCCATCGGGTGTATTTGGGCAGCTTATGTTTATCGTTGTATAATCACCAATGTTGCTAAATAATTTAAATGAAGCACAATAATCCTTAATGGCTTTTTCTTTTATAATTTTTTTATCATTTGTTTTTGCAATACTTATGCCTAAAGGGATTAAAAATCTTTTATTTTTTAAATATCTAGAAATTTTTAATGCACCATCATTCTTTAAACCATATCTAACTAATAATGCTTGATCTTTTATTAATCTGAATAACCTTGGTTTAGGATTTCCTAAATATTTATTAGCTGTTATTGAACCAACTTCCATAAATCCAAATCCAAAATACGGCATAATTTGGGTAAGTAAAGCATTTTTATCAAGACCAGCTGCTAGACCGAGAGGATTTTTGAAATGTATATTAAATAAATCAATATTTAATTTTTCATTTTCATAATAATAAACATTTTTAATAAATAATTTAGCAAAGGAATAATTAGAAATTTTATTTCCAAAATTTATTGTAAAATCATGGATTATTTCTGCGTCGAATTTAAATAATATCGGCCTTATTAAATTTTCGTATATCATCCTATAAAAATGAAATTAAAATAAGTATTTAAGATTTATTAATTATTGATTTGTCTAAAAATAAATACATTTAAATACACTTTTGTATTTATAAAATTAATAAAAAGGAGGTATTCTCATGGCAGAAAGAAGGAGAGCTTCAAGAAGAAGAACTTCAAAAAGAAGGAGATAATTAAATTTTATTTTTCTTTTTTTTATTTTTTAAGATTTAAATGAAATTAGTTTTAATAATTCATACTACGCTCTTTTCCACCTTTTTTATAAACCCTAAACAATCTTTTCATTTTTTTATCACGTTTAGTTTTTCTCCTTCCATAATTTGGTTCGTCGTTCATTTTTTACCTCTAAAATTAAATTCCAAGTAATTTTTTAAAGGCTTCTAGATCATACCCGACAATAATTTTACCATTGATATCAATTACAGGAACTCCTATTTGTCCGCTTTTCTTAATCATTTCTTGCGCTGCTTTGTAGTCTTTGTCTACATAAATTTCTTTAAATTTTATATTATGCTGTTTAAACAATTCTGCAGCTTTATGACACCATATACAATTTCTTGTCCGGTATATAATAATATCGTGTTCTTTTTTCATTTTTCCCTCTTAAAATCAATAAATTTATCGTTTTATAAAATTAACTATTTAATTTACATCCAGAGTATTGTGATAATCTTTCTAAACTCTGAACGCCTTCGTATTTCAAACTATCATTTATAATCCACGTTGGATATCCTCTAATATTTTTTTCTTGACATAATTCTGGTTGAGCATTATCACCCCGAGCATCGCATTCTATATAGGTAACATATTTAAATGATTTCTCAAACATTTTCTTTTGCTCTGCACATTTTGGACACCAAAAAGCACCATATTCTTTTACATCGTTTTCAGTCAAGCATTTTGCAAAATCATCATATTTTCCGGGCTGCGCACTTGTATAAATTCCATAATAAACCAAACTAACAATTATAATAAAAGCTATAGAATAAAATAAAATTCTTTTCCTCGTTTTTTTAGTTTTTTCTTTATTAATTAAATTAAGCTTTTCCTGCTCATTAATCTTTTCACGTTCCTCTTTTGTTAATTCTTTCTTTAAATTATCTTCCATATTAAAAATAAAAATTAAGAAGCTAAAGCTTGTTCAATCGCTGCTTGGAATGCTGCATACGGTTGTGCTCCTGAAACTAAGATTCCATTTATGAAGAAAGCTGGAGTTCCTTGTACCCCTACATTAACGCCATCATCTAAATCGCTTTGAACTTCTTTTTCATATTTTCTTGAATCAAAACAACTATCAAACTTACTTGAATCCAGTCCAAGGTCTTTCGCATACTGCTTAAATGATGAAGCTCCTACAGCAACCCATTCGTCTTGTTTTTGGAATAATAAATCATGATATTCCCAGAATTTTCCTTGTTCATTAGCACATTCTGCAGATAATGCAGCCGGCCTTGCTTGAGGGTGTATACTATCCAAAGGAAAATCCCTGTAAACAAATTTGACTTTTCCAGTATCAACATAATTTTTTTCTATCTGAGACAATGTTTGATCAAAAAATCTCTTACAGAAAGGACATTGGAAATCTGAAAATTCTATTATAGTTACAGCAGCATCTTTACTTCCCTTGAAAGGGTCGTTATCTGCGCTAACAGCAACAGGACCTGTAGGAATATTATTACCCGAAGGTTGATTATTAATCACAGCAGCACCAGTTCCTGAATTTGAACTACTAAAACCAAATCCACTTGTAAAAATGCTTATAACAAGTAATATGCCTAAAACACCAGAAATAATCTGCCATAAAGTTGTTTTACTGAATTCTAAGCTAACTTTTTCATCGCTTTTATTTGCTTGTTGTACATCGTCCATTTTTTTAACCCCCTTTGTTTCAATTAGATAAATATATCTATTTAAAAATCTTTTGTTTAATTTTAATTTTTATAATCAAGGTTAAGATTATTAAAATAAATGAGCTTATTAGTATATTTATTATAATTTGTTTAGTAATATCATAAAAAAATTCTAATGGAAATAAATTAATTAAATTATCCGTTTCTGAATTCAATTGCCATAAATTATTACTAAATATTATTAAATGAAATTTTGTGAATGCTATATTAAAATTAAGTAAGGATAAAAATAAAATTAAAGTTATTATAATAGTTGATAAGGATGACAAAAAAATTGAATTTAGAATAATTTTATAATTTTTTGTATAAATAAAATAGATTAATAGTAAAATTGTTAAAATTAATGACGTATAAAATAATAAGAATATTTTTTGAATTAAATTCTTAACGTCTTTCATATGTAATTTTTCTTTTTCATTAAAGAAATTATTTAGTTGTTCTCTATCTTTAATATAATTAATTAGATTTAAAGCGTTTTTATCTGCATCTGGAATCTTATCATAAATGTTTAGCTTATTAAATTCTTCTTGATAAAAATTTTGGTTTAAAGCTAGCAATTTAAAATTCAAAGTTATTATTAATAAAACTAAACTAATTATAAGTACAATTTTTAGTAATTTATTTAGCAGCATATTTTGTTATAGCTATATTACAAGCTTTATGTATTTTACAATAATTATAACATTTTTTTGCTAGCTCTTTGGTTCTATAATAAAGACCACATTCTTTACATTGGTATAATTTTTTCATGCTTATAATCTATATCTTCTCATTAATAAAGAATTTGATACAACAGAAACAGAACTAAATGCCATTGCACCTGCAGCTATTATTGGATTAAGTAAAAATCCAAAAAAGGGATATAAAACACCAGCAGCAATTGGAATTCCTAGAATATTATAAATAAATGCCCAGAATAAATTTTGTTTTATTTTCTTTAATGTAAATTTACTTAACTTTATACTTTTTACTACATCTCTTAGATCATTTTTAACTAAAACTATGCTCCCTGTTTCAAGAGCAACATCTGTTCCAGAGCCAATAGCAATTCCTAAATCAGCTTGGGCTAACATTGGCGCATCGTTTATTCCATCTCCAACTGTAGCTACAATCTTGCCTTTAGCTTGCAATTCTTTTACTTTAGCAGATTTTTCATGTGGCAATACATTTGCCAATACCATTTTAATTCCTAATTGAGAGGCGATAGCTTTTCCAGTTCTTTCATTATCTCCTGTAATCATATAAATTTCCTTGCCTAACTTCTCAAGTTCTTGTACTGCTTCTTTAGAATTTTCTTTTAATGTATCTGCTACTGCTATTATTCCAATTATTTTCTTATTCACAGCAACAAACATTGCTGTTTTACCTTCATCTTCAAATTTGGTTAATAAGTTTTCATATTGTGCAATATTAATTTTATTTATCTCCATTAACCTTCTATTGCCATTTAATATTGTCTTCCCCCTTAAATAAGCTTTAATTCCATGACCTGGAATATTTTCAAATTTACTTGGGCTTGGGATTTTTAATTTTAACTTCTTAGAATAATTAAGAATAGCTTCTGCTAATGGATGTTCTGAATTTTTCTCAGATATTGCTGAATAAAATAAAACATCTTTCTCATTAAAATTATTTAACGCTAAAATATTTGTAACTTCTGGTTTACCTTTAGTTAAAGTCCCTGTTTTATCAAATATGATTGTATTAACTTTATGGGCCATTTCCAAAGCAGCTGCATCTTTAATTAAAATTCCTGTTTCTGCTCCCTTACCAGTTCCAACCATTATTGCTGTAGGAGTAGCTAAACCCATTGCACAAGGACAGGCAATAATTAAAACAGCAACAAAATTTAATAAAGCGTGATTGAATGCAGGATCTGGTCCAAAAAAATACCAGATTAAAAATGTTAATATCGCAATTATAACAACTATAGGAACAAATATACTAGCAATTTTATCAGCTAGTCTTTGAATTGGTGCTTTACTTCCCTGAGCTTCTTCTACAAGTTTAATAATTTGAGCAAGCATAGTATCTTTACCAATTTTAGTAGCTTTTATTCTCAAAACACCATTCTTGTTTATTGTTCC
>JBBSZH010000006.1:0-1121 GCA_038044845.1 Nanobdellota archaeon | reverse complement strand
ACTTGGATCTTCTCTTGTTCTCTTTCAAATTCATTTTTAATAATATAATTTTGCAAAGAAAATACAGCAATTAAAGCTATTAAAACAATTAAACCAAGAATAACATACAAGGTAACTTGTCCTCTTTTTTTCATTTTATTTTCCTTTACTTGTACCATCTTGCTGCCTCCAGCATTGATGATATCAATAAGATTTTTTTCCTCTAAATCTTTAAGGATATCAGAAACAGTCGTATTTTTGATATTAAAATGCTTCGCTATTAAGCTAAAGTTTACAAACTTCTTACTCTTAATAAATTTTATTAATTCTTCTTCTGTTGGTATCAATTAAATCAAGCCTTTTTAAACCTTTTTCTAAGCTTTCAAGGCTTTTTCGACCTTCTTTTACCCCTAGAAATGCTTTAAAAGTTTAAATTATTAAATAATTTTAGTATATAAATGTTATGTTGTAATTTTAAAATTAAGAATGGGCCTGCCCAGATTCGGACTGGGGACCTCTTCGACGTCAACGAAGTGTCATAACCACTAGACCACAAGCCCTTAAAAATTTAAAATTCTTAAGATTTATTAACTTAACTAAAATTTCATTATTATGGAAAATCAAGAAAAAATCTGGGACAGTTTAGCAGAATCTTGGAATAATTTTAGAAATAAACCAGAAGAAATAGTTTATTATTTTAAAGACAAATATACAAATAATGCCGGTAGAATAATTGATTTGGGTTGTGGAAATGCTCGTAACTTAATTCCTTTTAATAATTTTATTTGTTATGGAGCAGACTTTTCTAAAAAAATGTTAGAAAAAGCTAAATTGAAATCTGATAAATATGGGTTAGATTTAAGGTTGCATAAAGCTAATTTAACAAAGTTGCCGTTTAAAGATAATTTCTTTGATTATGCTTTAGTGTTAGCTTCCTTGCATAATCTAGAAACAAAAGAGTTAAGATTAAATGCTTTAAAAGAGGTTTATAGAATATTAAAAAAAGATGGCATAGCATTAATTACAGTTTGGAATAAATGGCAATTAAAATTTTTATTAAGTAAAAAAGATTGTTTAGTTCCTTGGAAACAAAGAGATAAAATTTATTATCGTTATTATTATTTATTTAATTATTTTGAATT
>JBBSZH010000005.1:17429-18730 GCA_038044845.1 Nanobdellota archaeon | reverse complement strand
CAGTTAAAGCAACAATAAAAGTTATAAATATATAAATCAACCACTTTTTCATTTTTATGAATAAGGTTAAGCAATTTAAAAAAGTTTCTAATTTCAAAGAAAAATGAAATATTTCTCAAAAGGTAAGCGGGGTAAAATTTATTTAGAGAATGGTTATGCAATTAAAAAAGCTTCGCCAGTAAGGATAAATAATGAGGTTAAATGGTTAAAGATATTAAATAAGCATAGGATAGGACCTAAATTAATTAATTATAATAAAAATTCATTCAAATATAGATTTATTAGGGGAGATTATATAATTGATTTTATTAAAAAAAGTAAAAAACTATTAATTAAAAAGATTCTAATAGATGTTCTAAAACAATGCAGGATGATGGATAAGCTAAAGGTAAATAAAAAAGAAATGCACCATCCAGTTAAGCATATTATTGTAAAAAACGACAAAGCATTTATGATTGATTTTGAAAGATGTTTTAAAACAAATAAACCAAAAAATGTTACTCAGTTTTCTCAGTTTATTATGTCAAATAACCTTGAAGAACTATTAAACAAAAAAGGTTTTAAGATTAATAAGATAAAATTATTAAAAATTTTAATTAAATATAAACATAATCAAAATGAAAGAAATTTTAAAAGAATTTTAAGATTAATTAATTAGATTTTTTCATCCTTGATTTTCTTATTGTATAATTCACGGGGTTTTTTATTAGTTTACATAAGTTATCTGGGTCGCAGATATTAAGATCAATATAAATGTTGTCTGAATTACTAGAAAGGTTTTCTTTGTCTATTGGACAATTTTGTGGTAAGGGGCCCTGTTTTTGCCTTCTATTCCAATTCAATTGCGATATGATATAATTCTCGCGCAATGGTTCTTTATTTTTTTTATTCCACTCTAAAACAATATTTTTAATTCCATCATTATTATATCCTACATTTTTTAAAAAGTTCATTAAAATAAATAAAAATCTTTTTTTTCCATCTTCTAAACCATTTAAGCACTTGGTTACACAAGGGGGAAAATATTCTGTTTTTAAAGCACTAGTTAATTGTTGAAAATCTTTTTTATTATTCAAAATCTTAATTTCTTTATCTTCCTGTTGTCTCTTGGTTTTATGGTTCCAATCATAAGCTTGAATTATTAACTGAGAAGCCTCCCCAGGTTTAATTTTTTCTAAATCAAAGAATTTTATATTTGTTTTAACATTTTCTATTTTAGCTGTTTCTTTATCAAACTTTAATATGTCTTCCTCATTTATTGGGATAGAAATCAACCCAGATTTCTCATTGTAGGAATAGGG
>JBBSZH010000005.1:16247-17329 GCA_038044845.1 Nanobdellota archaeon | reverse complement strand
CCGCGACTTCCAGAAAATTTGATTGAATAGGAATTCAGGTTATGAAATTTTAAAGCTTCTGTAATTAGATACGCTGCAATTTTAGTATATTCAAACTCGCCATCCAAGTCAATTAATAAATCCCAAGAGGTTCTTAATCCATCAAACTGATTCTTGGTCATTCCCGGTTTCAGTAATAATGGATTTTTCCAGCGTTCTTCTGAAATATGAAAGGATGTAGCTCCTTGTTTTACTAGTTCATAAATGTCTTTTTCAAATTGTAATATATCTGGACGTTTACCAAACCCCTTATTCCCGAACTTCACAGCAAGTTCTCTGTTAACAGAACTCTCAAATATAGATTTTTGAATATCTTTTCTAGAATAATAGTTTAATAGGTCATCCATAAATCAAGTAAAAGATAAGAGATTTTATAAATTTAGCTTATTTAGTAAATTTTTTAATTAAAAATATAATTAAAATTAAAACTATTAACAAAATTGCTATAATATAAATATAATTACTTGTTTTTATATTCTTACAATCCGGTTCTTCCTCACAATCAGGGTCGCATATCCCGTCTGCTTTATACTCGCAAATTCCATCCTTCATACTTTGTTTACAATCTTCAGGACAATTTATAGCATTTTCATTACCGTCACAAACATTATTTGGGACGCATGAGGCAGTTATATGCTTTGGTTCACTCAAAAAAACATCGTTCGTACTTAAATCATTCACTTTTGTTGGAGGAATTGTATATTCTCCAACTTCATTTGGTTTTATTATATAATTTATTGTAAATATTTGTCCTGCTGGAATTATTATATCCCATTTATAAATCATAACTGTTAATGCATTATGTTGCTCGATTAAATTGGGCTCACTTGGGTCAATTAGAGTAAAACCTTGTGGTATTGTCTCGATTACTTGATAACTTTTATCTAAAAAATTTGGATTACTTATCCTAATTTCGACATTTAAATTATCCTGGGCTTTTATTATATCAGGAGCAGATTTTATTACATTCGTTGATTCCTGAGCACTAACTAAACTGATCATTATAAGGAATATTAATAATATTTTTTTCATCTTTCTAACTC
>JBBSZH010000005.1:0-16147 GCA_038044845.1 Nanobdellota archaeon | reverse complement strand
TAAATTATAAGCATGATCAACTGTTTCTACTGTATAAACTTCATCTTTTTTATAACCTGCTTTTCTAATTAAAGTTGTTAATGAAAAAGAATAATCAACACAAGTTCCAGTAGATAATATGTTTAAACTAACATGGGCGGGAGGATCTTGTAAAGCTATGTTATTTAGTTCTAATTTTGAATCAGACACCCATTCTCCAGGTGGGTTGTAATCAGGATTATTATCACATTTTAATTTAGATAAATCCTTTCCTGCTCTTGGTAATGGTCTCGCAGTGTATAAATTCTCCTTATTAGTACAGAGTTCTTTTACACCCTTACAACACATCTCTGCTTCGAGATAATCTTTCATATAAACACTGTTGCCCCCAAGAGTTTCAACAAAATAAAGGGCTTGGCATTTTTTAGTATTTTGACCTGAATATTTGTTTGCAAAATTACATGCATTTATTCTTGACTGATCATAAGTCAGAGGAGTTCCATCACAGCAGTCTATCGAATCCTCTATAATGTAATCTAATTCATCACTGCAAACCTCAACTAAATTACATGAATATCCCTTACTGTTTAAAACAAGTACTTTTCCATCTTGAGAAGGCCATTTTTTATTACAGATTGTATCTTGAGGAACATAAACTGAATTAGTTTCTTTACAAGTATCTTTAGGTTTTACTAAGATAAATATAGTATCCATAGAGCTTAATTCACCAGAGTCGGTTACTTTTAATGAAATAGTATGTATCCCCTGATCAAATTTCTTTTTTAATACAACCCCTGTTCCTATAACTTTTTCATCTTCATACCAAGTATAATTTAAGGGGTAATTCAATAAATTATCTTCTTCATCATAAGATTTAGAAGCATCTAAAATAACTGTACTCCCAATGACAACTGTTTTATCTTCCCTTGCATCAGCAACAGGCGGATTATTAGAAGAAACATAAACTAGTTGAATTATTAAAATAAAGAATAAAATTACCTCTTTTTTCATAAATCTAATATCATGAAAGTTATTTATATAATTATTTATTTGTGTCTCGTAAAATTTCTGATTGAATCACTTGGCCAGAATTCTCTAATCCGACTAATTTATTCTCAAGTTCTTTTATTATGTTTTGGATCTCTTCTATTTGTGTATCGATTAATTCTTTAGCTTCCTCAACAGTTTTGATTACAAAAATATTCGCACCTACATTAACTAATAATTCATTTGTATTTTGTAATTTAGCCTTTGTAAATATATTATAACCTATTGGTGTAAAGGATTCTGTATTTTCTTTTATCTCCTTTAAGGACGTTATATTTTCTTTTAGGCTTCTTAATTCAAGAACTTGATTTTGAATATTCGGTAATTGTTGTTGAATTTCATTAATTTGTTGTATTATTATTTGTAATTCCAAATATTTCTTTTGTAAATCTTCATTTTTTGGTTTTGACATTTTTATTAGCCTTATTATCCTCGGGTTTATTTTCTAGATTTTTTGATTTTCTCTTCTTATTTGGTTTTTCTTTTATTTCTTTTTTAGCTTCTTTTAATTTAATAACTTTAATATTTTCCTTATTCATCGCTTCTAAAACTTCTTTTGTTGATGCATCTTTTTTAATATTAAGTACTTTATCGGTAAATTCTAAGTGGTTAATATTGCATCTCCTTCTTTTTATATTACCATCTATTAAAACAAAATTATCATCTAGATTATTAACAACAACACAATATTTTCCTGCTTCTCTCCCTGTTAGTTTAATGCAAACTCTTCCTATCATTTTCTGATCCTGTTTATTAGTTCCCTCTTAGTACAATTTGAACATAATGTTCCTCCAAAAATTCTCTGGGGTCTTTTTTGCGATTTTGACATATTTCTCATTTTATAAGGAAGCTCTCTTTGAATTCCATGTAAAACTTTTCCGCAATTAGCACAATGAACTTGTTTTGGCTTTCTTCTTCTATAAGATAACACATTTCTACCAGAAGGGGTTCTAATATAAACTCTCCTAAATGTTCTCGATCTTTTATTCGGCCTTGGCATATTAATACACCTTTAATATTTTTCTTAATATAATGCTAAATATAAATGAGGAAAGAATATAAATCCATATCCAGCTTAATCCCAATAATACTTTCCCAAAAGGTTCATAAATGTTTCTAAGTCCTAAAAAGATTATTGCAAATGGAATAAATGTGTATAATAATGGTTTGAATGATTGACCCATTGTTTTCATATTTTTTTCCATAAGCTCTTTATTTTTTTCCATCATTTTACTTGGATTATCTTTTAAAAGTTTCATTTCTTGTTGTATTTTTTTACTTTCTTCTCTAAAGGATTTCATCATTTCTTGATTGGTTGTATATTTATAAATTAAAGTTGTGATTAATGTTAATAAAAAAGAAATGATTAATAACGAAATTCCAGGATTCCAACTAGCAAAAGGTCCTAAAGTTAAAGTAAAAAATCCTGTTATTGAACTTGTTAAGCTCATTTTCCCATCACCTTCCTTAAAGTAGGATGTATGTCCATCATATGTTGTTGAGCAATACTCTCATATAAATTATAAATAATCATCACTGCAAGTAAGATACCAGTGCCACGTGACAATGCTCCCATAACATCTGCTATAGCTGCTAAAAACCCTACAGCAATAGCCCCCATTACAGTTAATGGGGTAATATACCTTTTTAAAATCCTTTCTAATACTCTTTCGTCTCTTCTAAAACCAGGAATCTGTAATCCAGAAGCTAAAATCTGCTTAGATTGGGTTGCAGCATCCATACCTGAAGTTTGAACCCAAAATATCGAAAAGATTACTGAACCAATTATCATGAACAAAACATAAGATAAAGATCTTAATATATCTGTAAATATAAAGCTTCCTGTAAAAATATTTTGAAATAGATTTGGAGGGAATATCCAAAGAACAAATCCAGAAACAGGTTGCCCATTAATAAATGTCCCAAGTATTGGATAGCCCCATTTTTCTAATAAAGTTGCCCAGAGTTGTACATTAGCAAGTAAAGCTGCAACTAATATTACAGGAATATTACTTGTATAAATAAATTTTAATGGCCATCTTATACCATATCCACGTATTCTGCCAAAAGATAATGGAATCTCGACCTTCATTGCTTGAACATAAACTGAAATTAAAAAAATAGCTGCTGTGGCAAATATGGCTAAAAATGCTAATAAAGCTTCTTGAGGCAGTCCTTTAAATAATGAAATAAACATTACCCAAACCCTTCCTACAGGCGATTGCCCAGAACCAAATGCTAAATCTCCTGTAGTTGTTAATGGAGAAAATGCACTAATAAATATTTGGCTTGCTACACCTGCTGCAATAAATAAGCTTATACCAGAACCAAATCCCCATTTATTTACAACTTCATCCATATACAATATTAGGATACCAGCAACAAATAACTGCAATACAATTACCCAGGGTGAGAATCCTAATTCTGGAGTAAGCCCCCCCATAAAAACGTAGATTAAAGATTCAAAAATTATAAAGAATATTGATAATAATTTCTGAAAACCTTGAAAAAATACTCTTCCTTCATGTGTTGTTGTGTCTAATTTTAATATTCCTGAACCATTTAATAACTGCAATACAATTGAGGCTGTTACTATTGGCCCAATTCCTAATGAAATTAAAGACCCAAACTGAGCTCCAAGAATTATTGAAAGAAATTCAAAATTTGCTAATTCATTCCTTCCTAATCCATATAAAGGAATTACGCCCATTATAAAATATGCAACTAATATTATTGCTGTCCATTTAAGTTTCTGATTAAAAGGAAGATACTTTTGCTCCGGTCCTTTAACTTCAGGTAAATTAGAGAGTATATTATTTATTAAAGACATTTAAACTTCCTCGATTATTCCGCCTAATTTTTCTATTTTTCCCTTGGCTTTTTCTGAAACCCTTCCAATCACTTTATATTTATTAATTATTGTTCCTGTACCAAGTAGTTTATTATAATCTAATTTATTTAAATCTAAAACATAAAATTCTTTTTCTTTTGTTATTAACTTTTTATCAATGTAAAAATCCAATTTTTTTTCTATGTCTGAAATATTAATTGCTTTAATTTTTGTTACAACTTTGGGTGGCCTTACAAATCCAAACTTACCAAAGTATTTATTTCCATATAACTTTAATATTGTTGGCTTTTTTTGATCTGCTCTTTTACCTGTTCCAGCCATACCAAATCCCCCACGATTACCAGAGCCTCGTCTCTTTTTCTTTGCTCCTCCACCGTGTGTATGGCTTGCCCTCATTCTACTAAATTTTTTTCTTTTATTTATCATATTAAACCATCCGTTTAACCAAGTCATTTATATTATCTTTTCTATAACCTAAAGCACCACCTAAACTAAATGGGTTTTTAATTCCACCGCGTTCAAAACCTCTTACCGGGGGGCTTAATCTGAAAAATTGTTTTAACCCAGGTAGATCCTTTAATATTCTTTTTCCATTAAAAAAATCATTTACAAAATCACTAAAAGAACATTTTAGTTTATCTTTAAGATAATCTTCTGTAAGTTTCTTATTTCCAGCCAGCCTGCCGCGACTTTTTAATAATAGTTCAAATGTTTCTTTATTAATCTCTCCCCATGTGACATAATCCTTTACTTTTTTTATCATTCCAACATAATTTGGATTATTATCTACAATAACGCAATAATTCTTGTTAAATAACCTCAACATGTTTAAGGTATCTTTAATCTCTTTTCTAATATTAAGTTCTCCTCTAATCCTTACTATTGCAATCTTATTCATTTGACACCTAATCTAATCTCATCTTGGGGTTTAATTTTTACATGTGATAAATTTTTTAATGCTTCAAAACATGCTTTTAGTAAACCCATTTTTGTTGTTGACTTTGAGGTCTTAGAATAAACATCTTTTATTCCTGCAAAATCTAATATCTTTTGACATTCTTTTTCAACACATAATTTAGTCCCTCTAGGAGCAGGCATTAATCTTATTCTAACAGAAGCGGATTTGCCCTCTATTTTAAATGGAATTGAGTGAGTTTTACCACAACCGCACTCCCACGAACCACAACCTCTTTTTACCTTTATGATATTAAGCTTAGCATTCCTAATTGCTTTTTCTCTTGCAGGCATTGTTTCTTTCGATTTACCAAATCCAATCCCCACATAACCATCTTTATTTCCAACCAAGGCCAATGTAGCAAATTTTGGTTTATTTCCCTCGCTAGTTTTTTTCTGGGTCTGTCTCCAAATGCTTCTTTTTCCACCCCCAAATTTCCCCTTTGATTGACCAATCAAAAGTAATTCAATTTGTAAACCAGGTATTAAATAATCCACAATCTCTATTTCAAATATTTTTTTACCTGAATTAAGAATTTCATCTATGCTAGTAATTTGACCCGATTTTACTTTTTTTCCTAATTCTGTCTTAGGGTTCCAACTTTCTAAATCATATTCTTTTTTCTTTTGAATCCCTAAGGGTACTTCTTCCGGGATTTTTTCTTTTTCAGCAATTATTTCTATTTCTTCAACCATTTTTGTATTTGTTTAATATTTTTATTTTTACTTCTTGAAAATCTTTCATCATATTTGCAGGATTAACATTATTTTTTAAATATTTTGAAAATTGTTTATGTTTCTTATCCTCTAATAATAAATTATAATAATCAGAAATATGTTTCCCATTTATTCTTTCTTCAGTTGGTAATATTTCTTTATTATGGGGTATAATTAAACCAGCATCTAAAGCACCTTTTAATAATGTATAGATTGAAGAACCTTTTACAGATTGATTTAACCCAATATCTAATATAGCTTCTTTAATTTTAAGTTTTTTGGCTTCAAATCCAACAATTAAACCAAGTAAATACGCAGATGGTAAGTTTCCCAAACAATATCTCCAACCATAAGTTCTTAAAATACTGCAATTAAATGACTTTATGATTTTATCACCCTTTGGATTGTAATCTGCTAATTGGACTATAAAGTTATTAAGAGATTTCCTAATGATTAACCTGGTTTTTTTTGATGAAATCAATCTAAGTCTAACTTTATAATTTGTTAATCCTAATTTTTTTCTTTTATAAGGTACGGTATATTTTTTATTTATTGCCATTTTCAATTAATTTGTGTTCATTTAGATAAATTTGAATATGCCTCTTACTCCTAAAGAAACCCCCTTTTGCCTTCTTATATAAAAGTCTATATGTTCTCTTTGAAATTAGTGATTTGCTTCTTAATGATTTCAATAAATCTTTCTGATTCCTAATCTTTATCATCCATTGTAATTTCCTAGATAATCTAGCATTGGCAGCACCTTTTCTTGATCCAATTCCTTTTCCTCTTCCCTTGCGAATCTGTAATCTTGCTTTTCTAATCCTAAACTTAGATTGACCGTGTTTTTTCTTTATAAAAATTATCCCTTGCTTAACTAGATTTTTTATATCTTTTTTTGTTATTGCTTCTTTAACTTCTTTTAATTTATTCGGGTCTATCCAAATCCTTTCATTTCCAACATTGAATAATGATTTTGCAATTCTTTTCTTATTTCTTAGGTTCATTGTTTAGCTTCCAACACCTTTCTTTTTTCTTCTTTTTCTTGTTCTATTTTCTCTTCTTCCTTAACTTCTTTTTTCTCTTTTGATTTTTCTTCTGCTTTTTTTTGATAAACTTCCTTTTTTTGTTGTTTTTTTTCTTTTTTTTGTTTATTTTTATTTAAATTATCTTGAACGGTATTTAAGAAAGAGTCTATATCTTTAATTCTAATAACATTTAACCCCAATTCCTTAGCTTTTTTAAGTATCTCAATTTTTTTCTTTAACCCAATTGATTTAGAAATTAAGATATATTTTTTGTCTAAATTATTTAAGTCATTTAAGTTTTTAATCAACTTATAATCGAACATTGAATTGTATAAATTTCTTGTTTCTTTTTTTGTTCCATAACCAATAGAAACTTTATGGATATGTCCTTTTTTCTTTAATCTAACCTTGTTATGCATTCCGCGAACTCTGCGCCATCCCCCTTTCAACTTAACTTGATTTATAGATTTATATCTAATAAATTTTCTTTTCTTCCTTTTTATATTTGTATTTTCCATTTTACATTTCTTACTTTTCTGATTTTGAGGTTATATAAATTCCATCCATAAATACTCTACGATCTTTATTTGTAATTCTGCATGCTTGCTCAATATTGGAAGCAGTTTGC
Organism: Nanobdellota archaeon; assembly: GCA_038044845.1. Taxonomy (GTDB): domain Archaea; phylum Nanobdellota; class Nanobdellia; order SCGC-AAA011-G17; family GW2011-AR20; genus GW2011-AR20. The sequence continues at coordinate 8,946 of JBBSZH010000005.1, read as the reverse complement.
CCAGCTAATTCTTTATCAACGCTTTTTACAGTTATCATATCTCCATTAATGTTAACTTCAACATTCGGTAATATCTTTGCTTCTCTTGGTATTTTTTCGGCAAAGAAGTTTTTTATTATAACTTTATTATTAGAAATAGAAACATTCATTGGGAAATGGCCTGAACAGATTTTTAATTTATAAATGTAAGGATTTATTACTCCATTAATTAAATTGTTAATATGAGCTTTGAACGTATTTAATACTCTTTTTTCTTTCTTAACATGACTTTTAGATTGTAATACCAACTTATCATTTTCTTTTTTTATTTCTATTTTGGGATTAGCAAGCCTCTTTTCATTATTTCCTTGGGGGCCTTTAACTTCGATTAATGAACCAGAAATATTTATTTCAACATTTTCTGGAATATTTAATTCTTCCCTAAATATACTCTTCTTTGTTTTTTCTTTAGTAGACATATGCTATTAACCTTCCACCGATTTTCTTTTCTCTTGCTTTTACATGGGTCATTAAGCCTTTTGATGTTGATACGATTAATACACCAAAATCTTTCGCGGGTAAAAATCTTTTTTCAAATTTCTCTAAATCATCTAATGTGAATGAGAACCTTGGTTTTATTGTCCCGCATCTGTTTATATTTCCTAATAAATTCATTTTTATTATTCCAGATTTTCCATCATTCACAACATTAAAATCACCAATATACCCTTCATCTTTTATTATCCTTAGTACATTTCTGACTAGTTTTGATGCGGGTTTTACTACACATTCTGGTCTGCTTACCTTTTCACAATTAAATAAATGCGAAAGTACATTTGATAATGGATCGTTGCTTGCCATTTTATGAATATTTTTTGAAGCCCATTTTTTTGGCACTTAACCTAAAGCATTGTCTGCATAAGTTTAAGCCATGTGAGCGTATATGTCCCCCGATTCTGCCGCATAATAAACATCTTCTTGCAGCTATTCCGAATGTTCTTTTTTTTGGAGAGTTATGTTTAATATATTTCTTTAATTTAGCGGGTTTTACTTTTAATTGTTCAAATGCTTTTTCGTAATTGCTGTAGCTCATTCTAATTCTTCCTTGGTTATTTCAACACCAAATTTGTTTTTTATAAATTCTTTAGCGTCTTCTTTCTTTATTAAATGATTAAATGAAATTTTTTTATTTTTTATCCTGCGTCTTTTTATCCTATAACCTGGTCTTTCTAAAGTAATTGCTGCTTCTAAGCCAATTATACCAACGCTAGGATCATATTCCACATTCGGGATATCGATATACTCTGGAATTCCAAAGGAAAAATTTCCGCTATTATCAAATTTTCTTTCGTCTATCTTATTATCAATAGCTTTGAATAATCTTGCCAAGACCTCCTCTGCTTTTTTTCCACGTAATGTAACCTTACATCCTATTGGTAATTTCGGCCTTATCCCCCAAGATGGTATTCTTTCCATGGTAATTGTTTGAACAGCCTTTGAATTTGTTATTTTTTCTAATATTTGTTTAGCTTTGTTTAATTTATCCCTAGCATCGCCAACTCCGATATTTAATGTTATTTTCTCAATTTTAATTTGTCTCATTGGATTTTCTGTCATGTTCATTTTACACCTTTAACGTATCCTTATCTATTACAAAGGCGTATTCCTTTAATGTTTCAATATTTTTATTATCACATTTTAATAAAATTTTGGCTGCTTGTAAACCCTTTCTTACAGTTATTGATTCAACTTTACCAATATTGCCGATGTATTTCCCGCCAATTAAATATACAAAAGCCCCATTTTCTAATTTTAAATGAGAAACAATTTTGTTATTTTCTAAATCAATTACTAAAGTATCCCCTGTTTTATAAGCATCTTTTTCTACCAGTATATTTCTGCCATCATAAAAATTTAATTGGATAATTCCTTTCTTTAATATTTTTTTATTAATTATCTTACATAATTTTAATTTAGATTCATCTTCATTTATCTTCTTAAGTTGATATTTATTACTAGAATTGATAAATAATCTGAAACATTCATTTTTACTTTTAATTTCTATATTATCCATTATGCCAAGAGGAAATTTTTGATCTTTTATAATTCTTTTATCAATTAAGAGTTCTCTATTTTGCAATATTCTTCTAACTTCTCTTGCAGTTTTAGCATAATTTAATAATCCTTTAAGTAATAAAATTACAGGTAAACATCTTTTTAATGGATGTGGGCCGGGGTTTGGTCTTGTTACCCATTTATAGTCCTTCCTACTTATTGGCCAATTAAGTGGCGCGTTCAATGCAAATAAATGTCTTTTTGTCATTTTATTTCTCGATTATTTTTTCTAATTTTTTAATTCTCTTTTTATCTTTTAAATTCGGGTTAATTATAATTAAATTAGAAGGATGTATAGGATAATACGACTTACTCCCATCTAATTTTAATCTATAAGCTTGGTCAATATAAACTCTAATTTTTTTTATGTTTATTTTAGTAATTTTACCAACTTTGCCCCGATATTGTCCGCGAACTATTTTAACTTCATCATCTTTTATTAAACTTAAACTTCTTCTTCCAAATTTTTTTCTTAGTCCTTTTAATAATGTTGCGTTTAAAAATCTCCTTCTCAAATGTAGAGGAGCATTATACAAATATTTTCTCTGCTTTCTAGGTTGTTTACTAGACTTCCATGATTTTGAAAATAATTTTTTCATCTTACACCACAATTGAAGCTATTTTTGCTATTCCAGGCCATCTTTGAGCAGCTTCTTTTGCTATCGGGCCCTTAAAAATTGTACCTTTTGGATTACCTTTATCATCTTTTAATATAACAGCTGCATTATCTTCGAATTTTATTCTTTCTCCAGATTCTCTTCTGTATTCTTTCCTTTGCCTAACTATAATGGCTAAAACAGTTTCTTTTTTCATTCCTGGACGCCCTTTCACAATTGATGCATATATTAAATCACCGACTCCACCTGCAGGATATCTGCCCTTAACTGTTTTATGACCCTTAACCCCAAATAGTCTTATTCTTTTAGCTCCTGAATTGTCACAAACATCCAACCTTGAACCAAATGGTAATCCTCTTGTTACTCTTGAGCCGAGTGCTTTCATTTTTTAATAACCTCGATTATGACAAAATTTTTTGTTTTTGATATCGGTCTTGACTCCATAATTTTAACATAATCTCCAACTTTAGCATTTATGCAAGGGGGGTTATGAACTTTTAATCTTGTTATCCTTTTTTCATATCTCTCATATTTATATAAATAATAAAAATTCAAAAATTCTACAGTGGCTGATTTATTAATATCTGTTTTTGTTATAGTAGCATTAAAGATTCTGCCTCGAACTTTTAAGCTTCCATGAAACGGACAATGATAATCACTACACTCCTGTTTAGGTAAACTTACTTCAATTCCAATTGTTTTGGTTTTCATTTTTTATTTTAACCTGTGATTTTATTATTCTTATCTGCTTTTTTCCTTCTTGTATGATAATTGTATCTTCTGTTTCATCTATTACTTTCCCTTGTACATCTATCAAAGATTTATTTTTTGAATAGACTACTTTGATAAATTTTCCTATTAACGCTCCTATCAATTGTTTTTGTTTCAACTTACACTATTTTTATGCTGTCTTCATCGAAGCCCATTTTTATTAGCTCTTGTTTTACTTGTGATGTATGGTTTCCCTGTAGTTCAATTACCCCCGCTTTTACTGTTCCACCACATGCAAATTTTTCTTTTAGCTTTTTTGCAATGTCTTTCAAGTTAACAGATTTTTGATCTATACCTTCAATCAATGTTGTCAATTTTCCGAATCTTCTCTTCACAGTTTTTACTTTAACAATCTGTGATTCAAGAGCGATAGTTTCACAAACACAAATGTCTTTTGTAAGTCCGCATTTAGGACATATATGGCTCATTTCTTTTCAGATTTTACCTCCACTTTGCTTTTCTGTTTTATTAATGTTAACATTCTTGCAATGTTTCGTCTTAAGTTTTTGATATTACCTGGGTTCTCTGGTATTGTTTTAGTTGATCTTTGGGTATTCAACCTCATCAAATCTTTTCTTAATTCAACTAATTTTTCTTTTAGTTGGTCTTTACTCAACTGTTTTATTTCTGTTTTCTTCATTTTCTTTTGGTTTTTCTTTTTTCTTTCTAGGTTTTTTCTCTTTAACTTCTTTTTTTGCTTCTATTGTTTTAGTTTCTTTTATTTCCTCAATTATTACAGGCATCTGTATTGTTTTAATCTTAATTTCATCGGGCATAATAACATCTGGTGTTAATATATCAACTTTTATTCCAATAGTTCCTGATTTAAGATTAGCAACAGCTATGGCTTTTTTAGTATAATTTTCAGATACGTTACCTGATTTTTTCAGATGCCCTGCTTGGAAACGCCAACGTTTAGCCCTTGCTCCTGGGACACCTCTACCTGAGATAACAATCTCTGCACCCAAAGCGCCAGCATCAATAATATTTTGTAATTCTTTATAACCAATTAACTTAAATCTTTTAGGACCAAATCTTTCAAAGTAAGATGCTATTCTTTGCGCAACAGACGCTGGATCTAAATTAACTTCATTAATTTCTGCAACTTCTATTTGAGGATTCTCCATGTTAAACTTTATCTTTAATGCTCTTGTCAATTCTGAAATATTTTCTCCTTTCCTACCCACAACTAATCCAGGCATCGCTGTATGAACAATTATTTTTTCACCTAATGGAGTTTTCTTTAAATCAATCTTGCTATAACTCCCCCTAGGAAAATAATCTTTTACAAAATTTTGTATTAAATACTCACGTAAATTTTTTGAAACAATTTGTTTTTCAATCATGTTTATTTCCCTTGTTTTCTGGTTCCTTGGCAACTATTTTTATATGGGTCCTTTTCATTTTTCTTCTCGCATGTCTGCCAAAATGCATTTGTTTATTACCTTGATTAACTATTATTTCTGAAATAATTAAATTAGGGGAAAGTCCTTTATTTTGTGCATTTGCTTCTAGGCTATTTAATAATTGTAAAACTATTTTGCATGTTTTAACAGGATATCTTCCAGCCATCATCCCTGGCCTATGGGGGATATCTTTGTTATGCCGTTTGTACGGAACTGCTTGTTTCATTTCAATTACCCTTTGCAATAATTTTTTAGCGCTTTCAAGACTCTTGTGTCTAATAAAATTTGCAACTTCAATAGATTTTTTAGTTGAGATTTCAAGATTTTTTGTGTTAACAATCGCTTCCATTTTACTTAACCGAAACAGCAGCACTTGATCTTGTAGCCCCAATACCTGGTGCTGAATGCTCTACTTTTTGTCTAGTCATTGCAAATTCACCAAGGAACATTCCAACTGCCTCTGGTAGAATAATTACTGGAACAAACTTATTCCCTTTATGAAGATGAATTGTAAGATTAACCATTTTTGGCAGTATCACTATATCTCTGCAATGGGTTCTAATTGGTTTTTTATATTCGCCTTTAATTTGTTTATCCACTTTTAATAGAAGTTTTTTTTGTCCTTCTGTAAATCCCCTTTTTAAAGACCTTCTTTGTCTAGCTGGAATTAATTTCATAAATTCACTTAAATCAAGATTCTTTAGTTCCTCGATTGTTTTTCCCCTATATGCGAATTGTTTAACCATTTTATCTCTTCCTTCCGGTTCTTCTTGCTCTTATTAATCCTACATTTCTTCCTGGAGGAGCATTCCTTGGAGCAGTCTTTGGTTTACCAACATGTCTTCCACGCCCTGAACCAAATGGATGGTCTACAGCATTCATTGCTACACCAGAAGTTTTTGGATAAAGTTTATTACGAGCTTTCATTGCATGATGATGTTTTCCTGCTTTCAACATTGGTTTTTCTAATCTTCCTGTTCCCGAAATTACTCCAATGCTTGCCCTGCATAATGGATTGAATTTTTTTTGTTTTTTTGAAGGCAATCTAACTAGGATATAATCCTTAAATTTTGAAATAATTTTTGCAGAAGTTCCTGCTGCCCTACAGAATTTTCCACCCTCTCCAGGATTATTTTCAATATTAAAAATTTCAGTACCTTCTGGAATTTCAGACAAAGGCAATATTGTTAATGGCGTTATGGCTCCAGGAACATTATAACTAACTTCGTCTCTTTCCCTTATATTTAATGGGGCTGGTAAAGGTATTTTTGATTTATCGTTAAATTCTATTATAGCCGTTGGTGCAGTTCTTGCAGGATCTTTTATTATCTCAATAACTTTTCCATTTAAAGGTTGATTTGTTTTTGGATAATTAATTTCATAATGAAAGTTATGACTAGGTGCCCTGTATCTTGGACTTCCTCTTCCACGTCTTTGTGTTATAATTCTTTTACCCATTTTACATTAATCCCAATTTAGTTGCAACATCAATTGCGAGTGTTTCTTTTGATAATTTAACATAAGCTTTTTTTTGTCCTAATGGTGTGATCAACGTATTAACCTTAGTAACTTTAACATTAAACATTTTCTCAATTTCTTTTTTAATATCTTGTTTTGTTGCTTTTCTCTCTACTATAAAAACTAGTTTATTATCCGATTCCATTAAGCGTACTGCTTTTTCCGTTGATATTGGATATTTTATTGCTTGCATTTTACATAAACATATTTTCTTTTTCTAATCTCTCTATAGCTGCTTGTGTATAAATTGTCAATCTCCCTGGTTGAGCACCCGGTGCAAGTAATTCAACATTAATTTGATTTATTGGAATTATATCAATGCCTGTAATATTTCTTGCAGCTTTAATTAGTTTACAAATTTTTGAAACAACTAGTAAAGGTCCTTTCTTTTTCTTATATTTTCTTCCTTTATTTTTGCCTCTTCCACTTCTTACTTTTTTTATTTCTAATCTTTCTAATTCTTTACTTAATCCAAGATTTTCAAATACTTTAATAACCTCTCTTGTTTTTGAAATATCTTCAAATTTATTTTCTATTATTAAAGGATAAAGGTTAGGAAGTTGATGGTTTCTTAACATAATCAAATTTTTATCTAATGTTGCAGCTAAAGCTGATCTTATTGCTTTTCTTTTTTCTTTTAAATTAATTTTTTTATCCCAAATTTTTTCTGCTTTTGGTGGATGCGCTCTTCTACCACCAACTGTTCCTGGGGCTTTTGCGCCAACAAAACCAAATTGACTTCCGCGATGCCATAAAACCTTTCTCGGAACTCTTGAAATACCATAACCGTAACTTCTTTTATAATCACGTCTTCTCCTTGATAATTTAGCAGAATATCTCATTCCTGCTCCCGGTTTAGCTCCGTAAGGCTGTCTTTTATTAGCTTGGATTGCTAAAAATGCCCTCCAAATTAAATTAGGATGTATTTCTTCATTAAACTGAATAGGTAGATTAATTTCTCTTAACTTGTTCCCTTCTAAATCAATTAAATTCATTTTTTGATAAACTTTAACTCCATTGGTAAAACTCTTTTATTTCTCATTGGATGTGTTAAAACAATAAGACGTTTTTTTGGTCCTGGAATTGAGCCTTTAACTAACAAATATTCATTTTTTAAGAAGCCATAATGATCTAATCCTGATTTTGGGTTTATTTCATTAACATTATTTGAAATTTTAAGAATTTGTTTATTGTATTCTGTTCTAGTTTGAAAACCCATTTGGCCTGCTTGGGGCACTGTAAATAAAATCTTTTTTGGAGTCCATGAACCAAGATTACCTGGTGCTCTTCTCTTTTTTTCAGATTTATGAGATTTAAGTTGCAAACCAAATCTTTTTGTAGGACCTTGAAAACCTTTTCCTTTGCTAATTGCATGAACATCAATATTTTGATTTATTTTAAAGATTTCACCTACCTTTATCTCTTTTCCAAGTAAATTTTTAGCATAATTTAATTTTTCTTCTTTATTACCAGAAATAGCTAATTCTATTATTTCTGGTTTTTTCTTTAATTTAATTAATTTTGGCTGTGTATAAACAATTAATTTTATATCATTAAAATTCTCTGGTTGTTTCGCATTAACTTTCTTGGGTAATCTTATTTTTCTTGCAAGCTCTTTATCTAAATTTTCAGCTAAAACTTGTCCCATAACTTTTAAACCATATAATGTATTTTGATAAAATCTTATCCCAAGAATTTTTAAGGCCGGACATTCTATTATTGTGCATGCGTGTGATTTAAGTTTTGATTGTTTTGTAGCTGGATTATTCTCTAAAACTTGAACATGTGTCATTCCTGCTTTATAACCAAGAAAACCAAGTAAATTAGTTGTATCTAAATTAGCCCAAGTTCTTATTCTCGGGTAAATTCTTTTAGCCCTTTTTCTAGGCCAGTATTGCATACTTCCTGCTTTTGGTTTATGTGCTCTTCCCATTATCCTTTATTCTAAATCTTTGGTCTAAAGACATCTGACCACTCGCCTTAGAATCAGCGGCTTATTTAAAATAGATATTATCTATTTTATTATCAGTAGGGTTAATTTTTTGTTTTTCTAAGCATTTATAAAGATTTTGGTAAGGTTTTTATATTCAAAGAATTCCTATAGTCTTATGCCTCGAGCAATATTACCATTAGCTGCAATGGAGAAACTATTAAAGAAATCCGGCGCTGAAAGAGTCGCTGATAATGCTAAGGTTGCTTTACGTGAAGAATTAGAGAAAGTAGCTGAAAATATTGGTGAAAAAGCAGTTAGATTTGCAAGACATTCTAAAAGAAAAACAATTAAATCAGAAGATATTAAATTAGCTGTAAGGTAAATTAATAACGACCATGGCCAAAAATTTTGTTGGTGTAATAATCGAAGAAAGCCTTGAGAAAAAAGATGTTCTTAATAAATTAAAAATTGTTAAAACAAAAATTGAACAAGTCAATGAAAAGCATAAAACTCCTTGGATTAAACAATGGACTTTACATACAATCGAAATTCCGGAAAATCAAGCCGATATAATTGCAAATGAATTAAGCAAATCTATTGATGTAGA
>JBBSZH010000004.1:0-3527 GCA_038044845.1 Nanobdellota archaeon | reverse complement strand
CTGTATGAAATAAGTTCAGTATAACATTGGGTATCTTTTACTTCTTTTATTCTAAATTTAACCTTAATATTTTGCGATTTGGGGTCACGGGTTATATCAGCTAAATTAACCTCCAAAGTCCTACCTATCAAATTGGCATTTTCATTAGCCAATGTTTCTCCTATTTCTGCATTATCAAACTCTGGTCCAGCGAGGATGGTGAACCATTTTTTCTTCTTCTTTATTACCTGTGTTTCTGCCATATCTTACAACCCAAAAATATGATTAATAAGCTTTTCTATTTAAAATTTCTAAAGCGCGATTTATGAATTCTTTTTCTTTCTCTATAGGAATTAAACAACCACACGCATTTCTGTGCCCGCCCATTTCCCATTCATCTTTTGTTATCTCTTTCAGAATTTCTCTTAAATCAATTTCATTATTCCCATTACAAATTCTCATGCTAACTTTTATATTATCATCAAGGGTACAGACCATTGAAATTAAAATAGTATTATCCCGATAAATATTAGACTTCGAGATTATACTTGTTATCGTACCAATCAACGTGTCCTTTATATTCTCTTCTGCATTTATGATTACAAAATTAGTGCCCTTAACAATTTTATCTTTATTGTTATAAAACCAGTTTAACCCATTTATTAATTCAAGCTTATACTCTTTCATTAATTCATTTGCTTTTTCTTTTAGCTTTTGATTGCCTATACAAACCCCGATTCCTATACTTGGTTTGCTTAATCTACCACAACAATTCAATAAAGTACTGAATTCGCGAGCATCTTTTGTAAAACTTTCATCTTCTTCGTCTTTTAATAAATAAACATCTGTAAAAACATCAGCTGGATTTTTTTCGCTTCCCAACCTTTTTAGTATAATCCCGGTTGTTAAATTTTTCAGTTCATCTTCTGTTAGATTAACCAATTTCTTGAAGTTACCATTGTCTTTTATTTTGATTCCTAAATCATCTAAAAAATTAATTGCTCCCTCTTCGCTGCCGGTAACGCCGGGGATGAATGGATCAGTACTAAATTGCAATATTTTATGTAATGGTTTGGTTTGGGATCCAAACATCTTTAATCCACGTCTTACTTCAATTTTATTTTCTTTTATTGCATCTTCCAAGATTTCCTTATTTAAAGATTTGAAATCCTGCATATCACCTATAGACCCGATAACAGCTAAATGCGCTAAATCTTTATTCATATCATTTAAGGTTTTAGCAAATAAATAAGTTACTCCAGAACCAGATATTTCATAATTGGGTTCTTTAACTTGGGATAAATGTGGATTAACATGAATTATATTGTTATAATTTTTAAGATCATCAGGAACATGATGGTCAAATATAAAGATTTTTTTATCTTGCAAATATCTATTAATTAATTTTATATAGCCAGAACCAATATCTGTAAAAATTATTATTTTATAAGGTTCTAAACTTAGTTCCTTTAAAATATTTTCATTTAATTGTTTAACAATACTCAATATAAATTTCTTTTTTTCACGTCTTAATAACTGTAACATTATAGAAGCAGAAGATAATCCATCACAATCTAAATGGCTTATAACCCTGATTACTTTATCCTCTAGTAATTTAAATTCTTTAATAGCATTTTTTATTAAACCTTGCATTCTTATTTAATAAGAATTTCAGCTGTTTTAGTATCATAATTCCATGATTGAGGCAACTTTCCAATTCTTTTACAATATTTGACTACTCTATTAATTTTGCTATTAGTTAATAATAATCCTCGTCTTGCGTGCATATCATGCTTATGAATTTCTAAATGCTTTTTTATTCTAATCTCGTGTTTGATTAAGTTACTCAAATCTTCTGGAATCGCTAATGCTAATTTATTTTCAACAAGAATTTCATTTAATGTTCTTTTTAATAAATCCCTAATACCCGGAACCCCATATGTATCCCTTAATATCATTCCTATTTCACTTTGAGATTTACCTTGCTTTGATAATTTGATAATTAATTGCTCTATTTCTTTTGGTGAATATCTAATCCAAGTTAATTTTCTTTTCTTAACTGGCCTTTTACTTCCTGCTTTACCTTTCTTACCTGAATACATCCTTCCCATTTTCAATAATCCCACCTAGAATTAGTCTAGGTATAAGTAAGTCGTAACCGACTTATCCCAAAAATGCTTTAAATTAAGTATTTATAAATTTATTCTTTATAAACTAAATCATTCGGGCGCACTTTATCATTTACCTTAATACCGACAGAATCCTTTTTTTTAGCTTCTTTAACTGGTTTATGCTCTATTTGCATTGAAGTTACTTCTTGGGTTAAATCAGTTGTACTTCCTTTAATTCTTATTTTATCCCCTACTTTTAATTTATCTGTTAATTCTATAGCAGCTACTCCGATGTGTGAGAAATAACTGCTTACTTTTCCAATTGGTTTAGGTTCAGCCATAATTATAGCATATTAAAGAAGTTTATAAAAGTTTTGAATAACCAAAAATTGTAAAATAAAAAAAGATTTAAATAACAAAATTCTCTAAAATAACAGTGATTTAATAGAAATGAACCAAGAAAATTTAAACATTATTGCTTTACACAATATTTCGTCGGTAAAAGAAGAGGGTGATATTAAAATACTTTATTCTTATCCCCAAGATGTTGAAATAATTAAAAATATAAAAAAATTACAATATAATGTTTCTTCTGTCTTTTTTGAGGAAGATAAAGTGAAAGAACTAAAAGAAGATAATAGTCTTGTTTTTAATTTATGTGATGCATTTGTAAATCCAGAGGATGAATTAAAGTTAATCGAGGATCTTGAAAAATACAAAATATCCTACACTGGTTGTTCTGCGTTAACGACAAAAATTTGTCAAAATAAATATGAATTAAAAAAATTATTAGAAAAAATGAATATAAAATGTCCAAGAGGCCAACTTTTTAGGAATAGTGAACAAAAATTAGACGACAACCTAGGATTCCCATTGATATTGAAGTTAATTGATGAAAATGGTAGTCTGGGTATAGATGAAGATTCTGTGGTTTTCAATGAAGAACAATTGAGAAAAAAACTTTCTCAGTTATTTTCAACATTTAATAAACTAATTTTAGTTGAAGAATATATTGAAGGAAGGGAATTTAATGTCCCTTTAATTGGAAATAAAAATCCAGAAAGATTAGCAATTCTAGAGACAGACTACAGCCAACATTTTGAGGATAAACCAAAAATATTGACATACAAGGCAAAATGGAGTAAAAATAGTCTGGATTTTAAGAATACCTATTCTATTATTGCAGAACTTTTTAAGGAAGATGAAGAAAAAATATATTCTACTGCAATAGCAGCATATAAAGCAGTTCTTTGTACAGGTTATGCTTCTGTTGATTTACGACAAGATAAAAACGGAGAAATTTATGTACTTGAGGTTAATCCAAATTGTTATATCGCGCCCGAATCAGATATATTAAAAGCTACAATTTCAAAAGGGTTAAGTTATGACCAACTTCTTGATAAAATTATAAATTATGCTGTTGAACGATTTTCTTTA
>JBBSZH010000003.1:0-5351 GCA_038044845.1 Nanobdellota archaeon | reverse complement strand
GTATTCCTTAATTCCTTGCTTTCCTTAATAACAGGACAATTATGGTAAAATTCATTAAAACTTTGAGCAAGTTCATAAGCATAATTTGCAATATAATTTGGTTTTAAATCACGAGAAGCTTTATTTATGACATTAGGAAAATTATTCAATAATTTAATTAAAGCTATTTCTTCTTTTTTATTCAATAAACTAAAATTAAATTTCTTGTCCATCTTAACTTTTCTTAATATTGAATTAGCCCTTGCATAACTATATTGTATATAAGGGGCACTTTCTCCTTCAAATGTCAAGGCTTGGTCCCAGTCAAATAATACATTTTTTTCAGGAGCATTTTTTAATATAGAATATTTCAAAGCACCATAACCAATTATCTTAGCCAATCTCTTGTCTTTATTTTTTCTCTTGTCTAATTCATTTTGAGCTTTTTTTCTTGCTTCTTCCATAAAACTGGAAAGTAAAACAACATTTCCTTTTCTTGTAGACATCTTTTCTTCTTGCAATAAAACAAAGCTATAATGAACTATTTCAGGGGCTTTATAATTTAATAACTTTAATGCAGCTTTTAATTGTGAAAAATATAATTTCTGATCCTCACCAAGAACAATAATATTCCTGTCTTTTGCTTTATTAATTTTATAAATTGTATAAGCTAAATCCCTTAATCCATATAAAGAAGTTCCATCTGCCCTTGTTAATACAAAGTAAGCTGATTCTTCTGGTAGATATTCTCTTAAATCTAAAACTTGCCTGTTTTCATTATCTGTGAATAATTTGCCAGTTTTCGCTAATTCCTTTAATAAATTTTCACAGTCTTTGTTAAATAAATATTTGCTTTCATAATCAAATGCATCATATTTAATCCCTAACTCTTCTAAAATACTAGATTGTCCTTTAACACATATTTCAACAATATCATTAAATTGTTTTCTTACTTTCTTGCTTCCTTTTTCTAATTTATTTAATAATTCAAATACCTTCTTTTCTATACTTTGATCTTTTTCTAATTTTTTATTAATGTTAATATAAATTTTAATTAAGTCATGAAATCTTGGTTTTTTACCGTTTGCAGCTAATACAAGCATTGCAATTTGCTTCCCAATATCATTAACATAATAATGAACTTCTGTTTTATAGCCATTAAATCTTAATAATCTTACAATTGAATCTCCGATTAATGCATTCCTAGACCTTCCTACGTGAGGCTCTGCATTTGGGTTAATACTTGTATGCTCAATTAATGCTTTTTTAGCTTTAACATATATACTGCCATATCTCTCTTTTAACTTTAATATATCCTTAATTGTTATTTCATTCAGCTTTGCTTGATTAACAAAAAAATTAATATAAGCACCTTTACATTCAACTTTTGAAATAAACTCATCTCTAAAAAAATACTTGCTTAAGTTTTGAGCAACTTCAACTGGGTTTTTCTTTAATTCTTGTGCAATTAAAAAACAAGGAAATGAATAATCACCAAAATTTGGATTTGGCGGTGTTTCTAATAATGTAGAAATTTCATTTTCATTTAATTGTGCAGATTTTTTTAATAATTTTACAATATGCTGCTTAAATACATCCATATTATTAGGAATTAAAAGCATTATATAAATTTATTGTTAAAAGATTTCAAATAAAGCCAGAACCATTAATATTACCCAGAATACAATATAAACCCATCTCCAGAAAGTGATTTTTTTATTATATAATTTTGCAAATACAGGAAGTAACTCTTTTGAATGCTGCAAGAATCCTAAAGCTATTAAAACACTTGTCAAGGCAATTACAGCAAAAACCTGAGTAAGGCTAAACTCCCTTAAAATATAGTAAAGTAAGATTAATGCTAAAACAATAAATATAAATGTGCTTATGCCCTGGCCCGAGTATATTGGCTTAACCACGTTATTATACCAAGCTTTTTTATTAAATATTACAACAAGAATTTTTATTAAACCAATTATAATAAAAATAAAAGCAATAGTCTGAATAGCTGTTAAAGCCATAAAAATAATATAATTTTCAAGTATATAAACTTATTTAATTTCCTTGATATATCGAGATAGTTTAAGTTCAATCTTCAAAATTATTGCAGTTATTAAAAGTATTATTATAATTATATCAAGCAATACGCATAAGATACATATCGAATATAAAACAAATAACTCAATGTAAACTAAGTACAAAGAAAACAAAGTAGAAAATATCAAGAAGATAATTAATATATTTACCAATTCATTTTTATTAAACCCTGAAAATTCCCTGTTCTTTTTAATATAAAATGATATCAATAAAATAAATAAAAACGTTAATAATGACAAAAGAGAAACTGGAATGTTAAATATCTCTGAATAAGTGCTTTTGTTTACAATATCACATGAAAATTCATTGGATAAATCACAAAAAAAACTGCCTGTAGTTGAATAATGAATGTATAATAAGTATGAGGATATGATTATAGCCAATATTGAAAATATAATTATTATATTTATTAATTTTTTATCTCTCATTTTAATCTATTTCTTTTGTAAACTTTCTTATTATATTATTTCCTATTGTGCCAATTATAAACATAAAAGCACATCCAGCCAATATATAGATCCATTCTATTAATCCCAAAGGAACTGTATCAAATATTTTATCTAATGATGGAACATAAACAACAATTAATTGTAATATTATAGAGCTTATTATTGCTAAGATTAACCATTTATTTGAAAATAATTTTAAGTTATACTGCATCCTTATCATTAAAACACGAACCATTTCCATCATTACAATAACAGTAAATGCGACTGTTTGTGCTTTTAACAAATTTTCTGGCAGGTATTCTGCAAATAAAAATAAAGCAACAATTGTCATTAATGTTGAAGTTAGAATAATATTAAAGGACATTGTTTTTGAGATAATATGCTCTTTTATTTTTCTTGGTGCTCTGCTCATTATATCCTTAGGGATGGCGTCTATCCCTAAAGCTAAAGCCGGCAGACCATCTGTGACTAAATTGATCCATAATAATTCTAAAGCTCCTAAAGGCAGGGCTATGCTCCCGGACTTATCCCTAAAACCTATTAATATTCCTATAAATAAAATTAATACTTCCCCGAAGTTACTTGATAATAAATAATTCACAAATCTTTTTATATTATCATAAATTGCCCTTCCCTCTTCAACTGCCCTAACAATAGAATGAAAATTATTATCTAACAATATCATATCAGAAGCTTCTTTTGCAACATCTGTTCCTGAACCCACTGCTATGCCAATATCTGATTTCTTTAAAGCTGGGGCATCATTAATTCCATCACCAGTCATCGCAACAATATTATCTTTTTTCTTTAGGGCATTTAATATCCTAACCTTATGCTCTGGATTTACCCTTGCATAAATACTTATATCTTGACAAATATTTTCTAATTCATCCTCTGACATTTCCTCTAACTCATTTCCTGTTATGGCCTTATCATCTAAACCAACTTGTCTGGCAATAGCCTGTGCTGTTAATTTATGATCTCCAGTTATCATTACAACCTTGATTCCTGCTTTTCTACAAAGTTCTATTGAATCTTGTACTTCTAATCTAGGAGGATCAATCATTCCGACTAAACCAACAAAAATTAAATCATGGGTTTTTTTGCCTTCTGCATAAGCACAACCTAATAAACGCAGGGCATTTTTAGCTAAATCCTCATTCATTTTTAATATGTAAGCTTTTTTTTCTTTAGTAAATTTGGTTATTCTTCCATTAACATTTATATAATTGCATAATTCAATTATTTTTTCAGGAGCAAATTTCGCATATGTCATAATTTTATTGTTAACCTTATGATAAGTAATCATATATTTTCTTTCAGAATTAAACGGAATTTCATCTGTCCTAGGATAAACTTTAATATTTGGGCTAATCCTTAACAATGCTAATTCAGTTGGATCACCTATATCTGGTAATTTAGCATCATTACAGTTATTAATTATCTCTAATAATAATTGTCTATTTTTTGAATCTTCATTTACCTCAAGAATTTTATTATCAATAAATATCTTTGTAACTGTCATTTTATTTTGCGTTATTGTTCCTGTTTTATCAGCTGATATTACAGTTGTACTGCCAAGAGTTTCTACAGATGATAATCTTCTTACAAGTGTATTTTTCTTAACCATTCTCTGGACACCTAAAGCTAGAGAAATAGTAACAACAGCTGGCAAACCCTCTGGAACAGCTGCTACTGCTAAGCTTATAGCAATTAACAACATGCTACTTAATTCTTCACCTTCTAAAATACCTGTAAATAATATAATTACAGCAATTACAATAACTGCATAACCTAAAACCTTGCCTAAATTATCAAGTTTTTTTTGCAATGGTGTTTGTTTTTCAGATTCTTCTTGAATTATAGTAGCTATTTTTCCTACTTCTGTTCCCATAGCTGTATTTACAACTACAGCTTTTGCTTTTCCGCTAACAACAGTGGTTGAACTAAATAACATATTAGTTTGATCAGCTATTTGAACATCATGATTTATCATACTTGGAAGTTTTTTAACAGGAACACTTTCTCCTGTTAAAATACTTTCATCAACCTTTAATTCAACTGATTCAAGTAAATAACAATCAGCAGGGACTTTATTTCCCTCGTTTAATAAAATAATGTCACCAGGAACTAGGTTCTTACTTTGAATTAGAACATGTTTATTATCCCTTATAACTAAACTCTGACTGGTTTCAAGTTTTTTTAATGCCTGTATTGCTTTTTCAGCCTTAGACTCCTGAATAAATCCTAATAATGTATTAAGTATGATGATTGCACCAATAACAATACCATCTAAAATTTGATCTACAAAAAAACTAATTAACATTGCAGCTATTAAAATATAAACAACAAAGCTATTTATTTGTTCAAGTAATATTTTTAATATTTTATTTTCCTTTTTCTTTCTAAGCTCATTAAATCCATATTTGCTTAATCTAGAATTAGCTTCCTCACTTGTTAGCCCATTTTCATTAGATTCGAGAAATCTAAATACCTCTTTTTTTTCTAGCTTGTAAAATTGCATTAGAATTTAAGTACTTTGATTGAATAAAAATCTTTCTTTTTAGTAAACTTTAAATATCTAGATTAAAGCATTTTTATTAAGGGCCTGTAGCTTAGCCTGGTAGAGCACACGTCTTATAAGACGATACCAGGTACAATGTACTTGAGCTAAGAGCACGTGTGGTCGGCGGTTCAAATCCGCTCAGGCCCATTGCTCCTGTAGTCTAGTGGCCAAGGATTCGGATATTTCATTAATAAAGAAATAGAATAACCCTTTCGAGGCCGAGACCCGGGTTCAAATCCCGGCAGGAGCATTTATTATTA
>JBBSZH010000002.1:0-1090 GCA_038044845.1 Nanobdellota archaeon | reverse complement strand
TAACAACAAAATTTGATGTGATTTGTATTATGGTTCGTGATCCAAGAGATAGAACATTGCCGGTTAATGTTGGAGAAGTTGTTGTAGAAGATCCAAGCACAGGTAAAACATTATTAATTGAGCCAGAGTTAATTAGACACGCTTATGAATCTGAGGTTAAGGAAAAAGAAGATAAAATAAAAAAAGTAATACTTAAGGCAAATATTGATTTTGTAGATATTTCAACTGAAAAGTCTTTTGTTAAGCCGATAATGAATTTATTTTTAAAAAGAGCGTTAAAATGGAAATAACATTTTTCAAACCAGAGTACTTATGGTTTTTATTTATTATACCTGTATTAATAATAGTACATTTTGCTAGCTTAAAATCAACAAGAAGAAAAGCCTTGAAATTTGCGAATTTTGAAGCTATTGAAAGAGTAACTGGAGGACAGATATTATCTAAAAACTTGTTTTTATTATTCATAAGATTATTAATAGTTGTTTTATTTGTTTTAGCATTAGCAGGAACAACTTATTGGTATTCTGGTCTTGGAAGTAATTTCAATTTTGTATTAGCTATAGATGCTTCTAGTAGCATGCTTGTTAATGATCTTAATCCAAATAGGTTAGAGGCTGCTAAATTGCGTGCAGAAGAATTCCTAAATTCAATTTCAGAAAATAGCAAAGTTGGTGTTGTGAGTTTTTCGGGTACTTCATTTGTTGAAATTGAACCAACAAGTGAATTTTCTCAAGTAAAAATGGCAATAAGAAGTATACAAGCTAAAAATGTAGGTGGAACAGATATCGGGGAAGCACTTATTACTAGTACAAATTTATTAATGCAAGATGATAAATCTGGGGTGATTATATTATTAACAGACGGCCAAAATAATGCTGGTGTTGCAGTAAATGATGCTTTAGACTATTTAAAAACAAAAAGCATAATTGTTTATCCTATCGGTATCGGAACAGATGAGGGCGGAGGATACGTAGGAAATGTTTCTTTAAAATTAGACGAAGAATCTTTAAAGATAATAGCGCAAAGTACAGAGGGGAAATATTTTAGGGCTAAAACAGATGAATCATTACGAGATATTTACAAGCAAATA
>JBBSZH010000001.1:0-5250 GCA_038044845.1 Nanobdellota archaeon | reverse complement strand
TTTTCAAATTCCATCCTTGCTATAGCAATTGGATTGTACATTATTTTTTCCAAATCCTCTTCTTTTAAATTTAATAATAATGGAGCGCCCATTGATATTTGTAATGCCCTTGCTCCAATAATTCTTGCCTTTTCATACTTTGTAAATATTTTTGGATCAATCATTTTATAGAACTCCTTAATTCTTTTTCTTTTTTTATAGCTAAATCTATCATCTTCTCAACATCCTCTAATGTAATTACCTTATCCCCTCCTTTTTGCATCGCATGAATGTTTTCATCATAAACTGAAATACTTAATCTTGCATCAATAACGCTTTCTTCTTTTGAGTTAAGATCAACTAGTATTTTATCATTAATTTTTCCAAAGGTTAATGTTACAGGTAACTTTGTTAATTCAAGTTTTTTATCTGTAAATTCCCCAAACACAACCTTATCATCTTTTATTTTTGGGAATTTGGCATTCTTTAAAGCAGCTAATGATGCTAATACAGAAGCGTCTATTAAATTTCCATCGTCATTTAATGGGTAAATATCAATAAATATCAACCAGATTTTTTCTCCTTCTTTTATGCATAATTTTTTGAAATCAATTGCTTTGCTTTCTCTAATTCCCCTGTCTACAATTCTTGCTAATTCTGTTGCTTGTTGTCCAGGCGGACCTAGTTCAAATAATGGTGAGGCTATCGGAGATAATTCAGCTGTTACAATAATTGTTCCCTCATCTGGTGAATCAGTATATGGCTCACCAATGTCCATTTTAACACCGACTAAAACTTCTGTATCCCCTATTTTGCACCTGGCACTTCCCTCTGCATTTTTGCTTATCTTAGTTTCTACCTTAATCTCTCTATATTGATCTAATTTTCTTTCATCTACTCTTTTATCTTGCTGAATTAATGATAAAATGTATTCGTTATTCATTTTCCTCACTCTTATAAGCATCTTTTAATGCTTTTTGTTGTATCTTGTTTATTTTCTCACATCCATCTTTTGCTAATTTAATAGCCTCAATTAATTCTTTCTTTGTAATATTACCATCTAATTGCAATAATGTAATTTCTTTTTTTCTTCCAGTAATTGCTACAGGAATATCTGTGGAATCATCAAAATCCTCTTCGTCTTTATCCAAATCAATTAATATTTTATTGCCAACCTTGCCAACTGAAACAGCTGAAACCAAATCTTTCATTGGTATGCCAGCATGTGCTAATGCTAATGCAGCTGCTGAAATACCAGCGCATCTAGTTCCAGAGTTAGCTTGAATTATTTGAATAAAAACATCAACAACTGCATTTGGAAATTGTTTTAATTCCACTACAGGAAGTAAGGCTTTTTCAGTAACTAAAGAAATCTCAACCCCTCTTCTAGTAGGCCCTGGTTTTTTTCTTTCTGGCACTGAGAAAGAAGCCATATCATAATTGCATCTTAAAATTCCAGTTTCAGGATTTTGTAAAAACCTTGGATGTAATTCCCTAGGACCATAAACAGCAGCTATTGCTATTGTTTCTCCTATTCTAAATAAAGCACTTCCGTCAGCTCTTTTAATTATATTTACCTTAGCTTCTATTTCCCTCATCTCATCAAATTTTCTTCCTGAAAATCTTTTATCATAACTTGCCATTTTTCTCCAATAAATTTTTTATTTTATCTGTTAAACCATCAATATGGGATTCCTGTTCTATTTTCATAATCATTTTAGTAACTAAATTTTCCTTTTCTAAGCTTGTTCCTTTAACCCACACTTTTCCATTTTGTCCGACTAATAAATTACAACCTGTGTAATCCTTAATCATTGAGATCATGCTGCCTTGTTTTCCAATCATCCTTGGAACCTTGCTTGGGGTAACTTCAATTACCTTTCCTCCAATTAATTTTCTTAATCCTGGTCCTTTTGTTGTAATGTCAATAGATTTGTATCTTGTAACCTTATTTACCCTTGCTGCAATAATATCACCATAATCATAATACTTAGTTAAATCCTCTTCTTTGTCAATGAACTCAGTTGCATCCCTGATAGATAATGTTGCAGGATAAGCTGATCCAATATCAACACTCCAGCCATAAAAACCAATCTCAAGTACCCTTCCAATAACAACATCGTCTACCTTAGGCATATATCTTCCTGTTAATGGAATAACTTTTATTATATTTTTATTAACGCTAACAACCCCTAGCTTATTAGAAATTATTTTATTTTGATCCCTGTAAGTCCCTGAGCTAGGCAAGTATTCCATTCCCTCTGCTAATTCTTGCCCCGGAACTACAATTTCTCTTTCCTTTATTAATAATTTTATCATTTTACATTAATTATTTTACTTTCTACTTCTCCATGTGTTAATGAATTAAGTTTATCAAATAAATCACTTGTTAAACCAGCTGGTATTTCTAATACAGCTAGCAAGCTGCCATCATTCTGCCACTCATCTTTTAACATTGTTCCAAATTGTTTTAATATTGAGTAGCATTTACCAGCAAATTTAGCAGGAATTCTTACTTCTACATCTCTTATTTCATATCTTATTGGTAATACCCTGTTAATTTCTTTAATAATATCTTTAACTTGCTCTTCTGCTTTCTTAAATTCGTCAATTTTAATTTTAGCTTCTTCTAACGCTGCTTCAATTCTATTTGGGGGATGCGGTAAATTATTACTTGGATTAATTGTGTAACGGTGAATTAAATTAATTATGTTTTTTCTTTTTTCCTCGCGTAATTTATCTTTATATTCTTTTGTTAATTGTAATACCCCATCTTTAATAATTTTTTTTATTACTTCATTTTTATCTGTTGTTCCGAATAAATTATTAAGATCATGCTCGTTTGCTTTTTCACCCTTTTTAACATCTTTAAAAATTTCAAATGTTACAACAAAATCGTCTAATGGAATATTTTTCCCTTGCTTGAATTCCATTGCCTTCTCACAGTCTACTAAAATTTCAAAATTTAATCCCTTTATATTTAATTTTGCAGTTACTGCATCTTCTACATTTGTCATTTTACTTTGTTAGTTTTGTTAAGTATTTTGTGTCTAATCTTTTAAACTTTTTTTCATCTAATCTTATATATGCTCCATCAATTCTTTTAATGTCAAAATCTTTTCCCAGAACTTTTTTTAATGCCCTTATTGCTAATTTTAATCCCTCTTCTAAATCCATTGTTTCTTTGTATTCTTTGTTTAATACCTCTTTAATTTCAGTTTCAGCTTCGCCAATTGCAGTTGCTTTATATTGGAAATAAATCCCAGTTGGATCTGTTAAATATAATTCTGGCTCTGTGTTAACGCCTGCAAACATAAGAGAAACACCAAAAGGACGGGCACCTCCAAATTGTGTAAATTGTTGTTTAATATCACAAATATCTTTTACTAATGAAGCTGTATCAACTGGCTCATCATAAGTAATACGATGTTGTTGGGCCATTAACCTTGCTCGATCAATTAAAATTCTTCCATCTGATAATATTCCAGAGGCAGTTGCTCCAATATGCTCATCTACCTGAAATACCTTTTCAACTGATGCTGGTACAACTAATTGTTCGCTAATTCTTTTATCAGCTACAAGTAAAACACCATCTTTGCAAACAATTCCTATAGCTGTTGAACCCTGCTTAACTGTTTTTTTAGCATATTCAACTTGTAATAATCTTCCATCAGGACTGAACATTGTACTTGTTCTATCATAACCCATCATCTGATGCTGCATTGTTTCCATTTTTTCCTCCACCATTTTATAATTTTGATTTTGCTTTTTTTATTATACCAGAGACATATTTGCTTTTTATTGCTATTTTATCTTTTTCTATGTTATTTATTAATATTAAAGCTGCTTTTATTTTATTTAAATATTTTCTGTTAACTTTAATTATGCCTTTGTTTTTTTGGAAATTTACTAATTTGAAAGAGCTTTTAGCAAGTTCTAAAGCCCCTAAAAAACCTAGTATTTCCTTTTCTAAGCTTTTTTTAACCTCCTTTGGGTTTAATTGGTTTTTTGAAATTACTTCAAACGCGATATATCTGTTACTTTCCCTTAAACTGGGCAATAAGTTTTTCATTATTTTTTAGAAAGAACATTTCTTCTTTCTCATCCTAAATTAATTATGATTTAGGGTTTATAAAATTAACGTTTTTGTTGAGAAAATAATTATTTATAAACTCCAAGATTTTACTTAATAACATGAAAACTCAAAAAAAAGAGAAAACCAATGTTAAAGTCTATAAAACTACAGGTACTTTTATGCTGAAAGGGGTAATAAAAGTTGGTTTAGATACTAGTGTAATATACGATATTATAACAGGATTAGAATCTAAAGAATATTTTAAAAGTAAAGGCTATCAATTTCCTAAATATTTACTTTATTATCACGAAGCTTCTTTCAATGAAGTTGTCGGCTTATTGATTAACAAAAAGAAAATGGGATTTGAAGAAGCTAAAAAAGCAATGAATCAATTTATAGATGATTTTAATGTTGAGTTTATAAAAAGAGATGATAATAGTAAGGAATATGAGGAAATTGTTAGAAAAGTGAATGAAGAAGTTGTTAAACAATATGGCGAAGATTGCAAGATTGGTCCTATAGATATTATTATAATTGCAGGCTTCTTACAAAATAAAATGACTTCTGTTGAGGTAAGAGATAAGGGTTTTGAAAAAACTTGTGAAAAATTAGATATGAATCATTTTAGATTTCCAACAAGAGATAAAATAATTGAGGATAAATTAAAAAAGGTTTTTAAAAAACATTAGAAATATAAAATTGATAAGCTTTATCTTCATTACCATTAGCTTTCTTTAATGCTTCTTTCCAACCTTTCTCTCTATATTCTTTTACTAATCTTGCATTTTCAAGTGATTTTTCTTCATTTATATTCATGCTATAAATTATATGAAACATAAATGCATTTAAAATACTCTTGGAAGTAGTCATGACTTGATTTAGAATTTTACTTTCTATTTCTTTGATATCCTTACTTAAATTTAATTGTTTAGTTTCCATTTTTAGATTCTTCTAGCTATCCTCTTTATTTTTTGAATAAAAACACCCATTCTTGCTCTCTCTTTCAGAGCAAAGTAGACTATTATTTAACCCCCTTTTCATGCTTAATAATGATAATTTTTGCTTATATTTAAATCTTATGAATCTATTTTTTTTGACTTGTTTAAATAATCTATTGATTTTTTACCTTTATTTGTTAATGTATAAACCCTTCCTATTTTTTGGCTTGGATTTAGACAATAGATTAAATTATTTTT